>JANMMD010000052.1:0-12563 GCA_031372905.1 Betaproteobacteria bacterium | reverse complement strand
TATCGACGGCCGCGCTGTCGTCGTGAATGAAGCTCGTCCCCGTGAAGAGCGGCCGGGCGGCTTTGGCGGCGGTGGTGGTGGCCGCAGTGGTGGTGGTGGTGGCTACGGTGGTGGTGGCGGCGGCTACGGCGGCGGCGGTAGTGGTGGCGGCGCCGGTGGTGCTGGCGGCGGCGGTGGCCGCAGCCCCTATGGCGGCGGCGGTGGTGGCGGTGGCCGCAGCCCCTATGGCGGTGGTGGCGGTGGCCGCAGTGGCGGCGGCGGCGGTGGCGGCTACGGTGGTGGCGGTGGCGGCGGCAGCCGCGGCGGCTACTGAGTTTCGGCCTCGCGGCAGACCGAGGGTGCTTGCAGCGCCCTCGTCAAGATCAGGGCACCTTCGGGTGCCCTTTTTCATGGCCGGGTGTCACGCAGCCGTTCAGCCACTCAAGCGCGCCGTGGCTTCCGCCCGCGCCCGGCCATGAGGCGGTCGTAGAGCGCGTTGGGCAACAGGCGCAAGAACTTGGCCACCCAGCCCATCTGCCAGGGAATGACGCAGTAACTGCGGCCAGCCTGGATGGCGCGGAAAGCGCGTTCGGCAAAGGCGTCCGGCGCCATCAGAAACGGCATGCTGTACGGGTTCTTCGCCGTCAACGGCGTGGCCACATAGCCGGGCAAGAGCGTCACCACGCACACGCCACTGCCGCGGCATTCCACGCGCAGGCTCTCGCAATACGCCACCACCGCAGCCTTGCTGGCCGAGTAGGCGCCATGGCCCGGCAAGCCGCGTATCGCAGCCACGCTGGCCACACCCACCAGCGTGCCGCTGCCGCGTGCGCGCATGCCCGCAAGGAAAGGGTGAAAGGTGGCGGCCAAGCCCACGTTGTTGAGTGACAGCACTTCGCGCAGAACCTCCAGATCGGCACGCTCGGCGGTGTCCATGCCCACGCTGATGCCGGCGCAGGCCATCACCACATCCGGCAGACCCTGCGCCGCGATGCACGCCCGGCCTGCGCCCACGATGCTGTCGACCACGGCCACATCCGCCCCGTACACGGCCGCACGCTCAGGCCCCAGCCCCAAGGCGGTGACCCAGGCCTGCATCTCGGCAGTCCGCCGTGCCACCAGCGCCAGCCGCCAACCCGCGGCGGCATAGCGCGTGGCCAGCGCCTGCCCGATACCGCTGGAAGCGCCTGTGATGAAGACCAGGGGTGGTGTCACGGCAGACTCACGGGCGCTTCACCGCGGCCTCACCGCGCTTTGGGCGCCACGGGCAGGCCACGTGGCGGCAACTCGGCGCGCATCGGGCCCACCAGATCCAGTCGGCGGGCGCCATGGTCGTAATCCAGGCCGGCAGCGCGCAGCTGGCTGCTGCCCATCTGCACTTGCACGGGCAGGTGGCTGCGCACCTGTTCAGTCACCAGAAAGGCATGCAGGAACTCGCTGCGCATCACCAACGGGGCGCCGTTGGCATCGGTGCTGGTGACCTCGGCACCGCCGCGCAACTGCATCTCGCTGCCGTCGCCATTGCCTAAAGCCTGGCGCGCGTGCGCCAGGGTGACGCGGCCGTCTTCGGCAATGGCGCGGATGCGTGCATCTTCGATCTCGATGCGGTCGGTGGCCGGAAAGTGCTTGAGCCGCGCGCCTTCGATGCGCAGCTTGAGCCGGCCTTGAGCGTCGAAACGCTCCAGCGCGAACTGCTCCATCGTGTAGTCGGGCTCGCTGCTCAAGGGCCGCTCCTCCGCAGGCGCTGCCGTGCGCGGCGAGTTCTTCACCAGCCACCAGCTGGCCAGCACCAGCAGCGCCATCACCAGGAGCGGCAGGTAGGACGAAAAGCCCTCGCGCAGCCGCAGGTGCCAGGGCAGGCGCGGCCGCGGGCTGCGCGTGGCGGCGGGGCCCAATGAAATGGGCACCTCGGGCAGGTCGGGCAGGTGCAGCTCGACACTCACCGCAGGGCCTTTGCGGCGCGCGTCATGCGCTGTCCAACGTCTTCAGGTGGCCCTGCAGCAGCGCCTGGTAGCGGCCCGCCGCCATCAGCAGCAGATCGCAGAATTCGCGCGCAGCGCCATGCCCGCCCGTCGCCGCGGTGACGTGGTGGGCCACGGCCTTCACCTCGGCATGGGCGTTGGCCGGGGCACAGGCAAAAGCCGCGCGCGTGAGCAGCGGCAAATCGGGCCAGTCGTCGCCGATGGCCGCCACCTCGTGCCAGGCCAGGCCCAGATCGGCCAGCAGCGTCTCAGCCGCCGCGGCCTTGTCGTGCGCACCGTAGATGGCGTGCGGCAACCCGAGGTCGGCCACCCGCCGGCGCACGGCGGCAGAGTCTCGGCCGGTGATCACCAGCGGCGTGATGCCGCCCTGCTTCAGCAGCTTCAGGCCATGGCCGTCGAGCGCGTGAAACGCCTTCAGCACTTCGCCTTGTTCGCTGATGTACAAGCTGCCATCGGTGAGCACGCCGTCAACGTCGAAGATGGCGGCCTTCATGCCGATGCGGCCCGAGCCATCGCCCGCGCCTGCGCCCTGCGCGCGCAGCAGCGTCTCGGGCAGGAAGTGCAGGCTCGCGCGCAGCGTCGTCGCCATGAGCTCAGATCACCTTCGCGCGCATCAGGTCGTTGCTGTTCAGCGCGCCCACCAGCACCCCGGCCTCGTTCACCACCAGCACGCTGGTGATGCGGTGCTGTTCCATCACACCCGCCGCGTCCACCGCCAGCGCGCTGCTCTGCACCAGGCGCGGGGCGCGGTGCATCACGGCTTCGGCCGTGAGCGCACGCAGGTCGGCGCCACGTTCGATGAGCCGGCGCAAGTCGCCGTCGGTGAAGATGCCCAAGGGTTTGTCGTCAGCCCCGGCCACCGCGGCAAAGCCCAGGCCCTTGCCGGTCATCTCGCGCAGCAACTCGTTGAAGGGCGCTGCGGGCGTCACGCAAGGCACATCCTGTCGCGGGCGCATCAGGTCGCGCACATGCATCAGCAGCTTGCGGCCCAAGGCCCCGCCCGGGTGCGAACGTGCGAAGTCTTCCTCCCTGAAACCGCGCGCGTCCAGCAGCGCCACCGCCAGCGCATCGCCCATCGCCATCTGCGCCGTCGTGCTGGCCGTGGGCGCCAGGTTCAGCGGGCAGGCCTCTTCGTCGACGGCGCTGTTCAGCACGATGTCGGCATGGCGCGCCAAGGTCGATTCGACACGGCCCGTCATCGCGACGAAACACACACCCAGGCGGCGGATGCCCGGCAGGATGGCGCCGAGCTCGTCGCTTTCGCCGCTGTTGCTGATGGCCAGCACCACGTCACCGGGCACCACCATGCCGAGGTCGCCGTGGCTGGCCTCCGCAGGGTGCACAAACATCGCCGGCGTGCCGGTGGAGGCCAGCGTGGCCGCGATCTTGCGGCCCACATGGCCGCTCTTGCCCATGCCCATCACCACCACGCGGCCGCGGCAGGCCAGCACGGCCTGCACCGCTTGCACGAAGCCTTCGTCAACCCGCGCAGCCATCGCGCTGAGCGCACGCGCTTCGATCTCGAAGGTGCGTGTGGCCATGCTGCGCACACGGGCTGCATCGAAGGGGGTGTCGAATAGCATCGAAGCATTCTAGGCACCCCCCTTCACTTCCCTTAGGCCTTGGCGTCCACCCTCGAACTCGTGCTGCTCTACCTCGTGGCCGCGGTGCTGGGGGTGGTGGTGTGTCGCTCGCTGAAGCTGCCGCCGATGCTGGGGTATCTGGTCGTCGGCGTGCTCATCGGGCCCAATGCATTGGCCTTCGCGCAGGACAGCGAGGGCGTGAAGTACCTCGCCGAGTTCGGCGTCGTCTTCCTGATGTTCGTCATCGGGCTCGAATTCAACCTGCCCAAGCTGCGCAGCATGCGCCATCTGGTCTTCGGCCTCGGCCTCAGCCAGGTGGTGCTGACCATCGCCGGCACGCTGCTGGGGCACGCACTGCTGGTGGCGGCCTATGCCGGCATCTTCGGCCAGGCCTGGCAGATGAGCTGGCAGGGCGCGGTGGTGCTGGGTGGCGCCATTGCCATGAGCAGCACCGCCATCGTCGTCAAGCTGATGGCCGAGCGGCTGGAAATGGAAAGCGAGCACGGCAAACGCGTGATGGGCGTGCTGCTGTTCCAGGACCTGGCCGTGGTGCCCTTGCTGGTGTTGATTCCGGCCCTGGGCAGCTCCGGCGAAGACCTGATGATCGCGATGGGGCTGGCCGCGCTGAAGGCCGGCGCCTTGCTCACGCTGCTGCTGGTGGGCGGCCAGCGCGTGATGCGCTGGTGGCTCACGCTGGTGGCTCGGCGCAAGAGCGAAGAGCTCTTCATGCTGAATCTGCTGCTCGTGACGCTGGGGCTGGCCTATCTGACGGAACACGCGGGCCTGAGCCTGGCACTGGGCGCCTTCGTGGCCGGCATGCTGGTGGCCGAGACCGAATACAAGCACCAGGTGGAGACCGACATCCGGCCCTTTCACGACGTGCTGCTGGGCCTGTTCTTCATCACCATCGGCATGAAGCTCGACTGGCGGCCCGTCATCGAACAATGGCCGCTGGTGCTGGTGCTGACCACGCTGCCCATCGTGGCCAAGTTCGTGCTCGTGGCCGCACTGGCGCGCGGCTTCGGCGCGCAGCCTGGCGTGGCCTTGCGCACGGGCTTGTACTTGGCGCAGGCCGGCGAGTTCGGCTTCGTGCTGCTGACCCTGGGCGCCGACCGCGGCCTGGTGGCGCCCGAGTGGGTGAGCCCGGTGCTGGCGAGCATGGTGCTGAGCATGCTGGCCACGCCTTTCCTCATCATGCACAGCAACCGCATCGTCAACCGGCTGAGTGCCAGTGACTGGCTGATGCAGAGCGTGGCGCTGACGACGATTGCGAAGAAGGCCATCGCCACCGAACGCCACGTCATCATCTGCGGCTACGGCCGCAGCGGCCAGAACCTGGCACGGCTGCTGCAGCCCGAGGGCATCCCCTACATGGCGCTGGACCTCGACCCCGACCGCGTGCGCCAGGCCGCGGCGGCTGGCCAGAGCGTGGTGTTCGGTGATGCCGCGCGGCTGACCAGCCTGATGGCCGCCGGCCTGGGCCGCGCCGCCGCGGTGGTGGTGAGCTACCACGACACCCCCAGCGCGCTGAAGATCCTCGGGCTGGTGCAGGCCCATGCGCCCAAGGTGCCGGTGATCGTGCGCACCATCGACGACAGCGACATCGAGCGCCTGCGCGCCGCCGGCGCCACCGAGGTGGTGCCCGAGGCCATCGAGGGCAGCCTGATGCTGGCCGGCCACGCACTGGCGCTGGTGGGCGTGCCGATGAAGCGCGTGATCCGCATCACCCGCGATGCGCGAGACGCGCGCTACAGCCTGCTGCGCGGCTATTTCCACGGTGCCGACGACGACACCGTGAACGAGCTCGACCAGGCCCGGCTGCAGAGCGTCACGCTGCCCGAAGCCGCGCGCTGTCTGGGCCAGACGCTGGATGCGCAAGCCCTGCACGCGGTGGGTGTGAGCGTGGTGTCGGTGCGCCGCGCCAGCGGTGGCGTGCTGGCGCCTGGCTCCGACCACGTGCTGCGCGCTGGCGACACCCTGGTCATCGCCGGCCTGCCCGAACCCCTGGCTCTGGCCGAGGAAAAGCTCCTGCGTGGATGATGTCGTGCATGAATCTCATGCGACGTCGTCACCTGCTGCGCAGCGGCTTGGCCCTGCCTTTGTATGCACTGCCGATTTCGGCACTGACTGCGGCCCGCGCTGCTGAAACCGCCACGGCGGCGACCACCGCGCTGCGCGCCGGTGGCGTGGTGGTCGCCCTGCGCCATGCCTTGGCCCCCGGCACCTTCGACCCGCCCGAGTTCACCTTGGGCGACTGCCGCACGCAGCGCAACCTCAACGACGAAGGCCGCACGCAGGCGCAGCGCCTCGGGCAATGGTTCCAGCGCCAGGGCCTGAAGCCGGCGCAGGTGCGCAGCAGCCCGTGGTGCCGATGCATGGACACCGCCAACGGCGCTTTCGGCGCTTCAGAGCCTGCTCCAAAGGCCTGGGCCGCGCTGGGCTCCCCGCGCGGCAGCAGCGAGCAGACCAACGAGGAAAGTCTGCGCCAGATGCGCGCGGCGCTGGCCGCCGTGGCACCGGGCCGCTTCGAGGTGTGGGTGACCCACGCCTTCGTGCAGCAGGCCCTGGCTGGCACCAGCACGGCTGCCGCCGAAGGCTTGGTGCTGCGCGCCGGGCCTGACGGTGCGGTGCAGCTGGTGGCGCGCCTGGCCGTGGCCTGAGATCATGGCGGCATGTCCGCCAATACCTCCGCACCCACCGCAGCCCTCACCCCCGCCGACTACATCCGCAGCCACATCCGCACCGTGCCCCACTGGCCGGCGCCGGGCGTGATGTTCCGCGACATCACGCCGCTGCTGGCCAACCCGCGCGTCTTCCGCGTGCTCATCGACCAGTTCGTGCACCGCTATTTCGATGTCAAGCCAGCTGCCATCGCGGGTTTGGACGCGCGCGGCTTCATCATCGGCAGCGTGGTCGCCTATGAGTTGAACATCGGTTTCGTGCCCATCCGCAAGAAAGGCAAGCTGCCCTTCACGACGGTGGAAGAAACCTACGAACTCGAATACGGCAGCGCCACGGTGGAGGTGCACACCGACGCCGTGATGCCCGGCGACCGCGTGGTGCTCATCGACGACCTGATCGCCACCGGCGGCACCATGATGGCTGGCAAGAAACTGCTGGAACGCCTGGGCGCTGAGGTGCTGGAAGGCGCGGCCATCGTCGACCTGCCCGAGCTGGGCGGCTCCAGCAAATTGCGTGAAGCCGGCCTGCCCTTGTTCACACTCGTGGATTTCGCCGGGCACTGACCGCTGCCCTTGCGCGAACGCGCGGGCAGGCGGTCACTTGCCGATGCAGAAACTGCTGAAGATCACGCCGAGCAGATCCTCGGTGCTGAACTGGCCGGTGATCTCGCCCAAGGCACGGTGCGCCAGGCGCAGTTCTTCGGCCAGCAGGTCCAGCGCCGCATCACGCAGGGCGGCCTGTGCCTGCGCCTGCAGCAGGTGTGCGCGCGCTCGCTGCAGCGCTTGCACATGGCGCGTGCGCGCGATGAACAGGCCTTCGGGCGCCGCCTGCCAGCCGGCTTGCGCCAGCAGCGCGCTGCGCAGCACATCCAGGCCCGCTCCCGTGCGCGCTGAGAGCTTCAGGGCGCCGGCGGGCAGGCTCATCTGCGCCGCTGCTTCGACATCGGCCTTGTTGTAGACCTGCAGCAGCGGCACACCCTCGGGCAATTGCGCGCGGAGGGTGGCGTCGTTGGCCTCGTAGGCCGCATCACCCACCCGCTCCAGGTCGTGCAGGAAAAGCACCACGTCGGCAGCGCCTATGGCCTGCCAGCTGCGGCCGATGCCGATGCGCTCGACCTCGTCGGCGGCCTCGATGTCGGCACGCAGGCCGGCGGTGTCGGTGATGTGCAGCGGCACGCCTTCGATCTGCAGCGTCTCGCTGACGCGGTCGCGCGTGGTGCCGGGAATGGGGGTGACGATGGCCAGCTCGGCCCCCGCCAACGCGTTGAGCAGGCTGCTCTTGCCGACATTCGGCTGCCCGGCCAGCACCACGCGCAGGCCTTCGCGCAGCAGCGCGCCTTGCCGGGTACGGGCCAGGGCTTCGTCCACGGTGGCCAGCAATGCATCCAGCTGCGCACGGGCACCGGCCTTCTCCAGGAAGTCGATCTCCTCTTCGGGGAAATCCAGCGTGGCCTCCACCAGCATGCGCAGTTGCACGGTGCGCTGCGCCAGCGCCGTGATCTGTTCGCTGAAGGCGCCAGTGAGCGAACGCGCGGCCGAACGCGCCGCAGCTTCCGTGCTGGCGTCGATAAGGTCGGCCACGGCTTCGGCCTGCGCGAGGTCGAGCTTGTCGTTCAGAAAAGCGCGTTCGGTGAACTCACCGGGCTCGGCCAGCCGCAAGCCGGCCTGAGCCTGCAGGCAGCGCGCCAGCAGCAGCTGCAGCAGCACGGGGCCGCCGTGGGCCTGCAGCTCCAGCACCTCTTCACCGGTGTAGGAGTGCGGCGCCGGGAAATGCAAGGCCAGGCCGCGGTCCAGGGCCTGGCCGTCTTCACCGAGGAAGGGCAGCAGCGTGGCCACGCGCGGCGCCAGCGCGCGGCCGCAGACCGCCTGGATCAACGGCGTGAGGTCGCGCCCCGACGCACGCACAATGCCCACCGCGCCACGGCCAGGCGCCGAAGCGATGGCGACGATGGGGTCTTGGTGGCGCCCTGGCAGCAAGCCGCAGGGCGGCGCGTCGTGCCTGGGCTCAGGCGGGCTGGAGCGCATCTTCGTTTGATTCTGGCGCGCCCAGCCGGGAAATGGCGCGGGTGGAGTTGTGGCCTGCCTGAACTCCTGAGCCCTCTCGCCTAGAGAAGGGTCGCCCGCATGCCTGCATGGTCGGCGTGTTGGCGCCCGGCCTCAACCCCCTGAGGAGAACGAAGCAGACGGCGCTGTGCGCTATTTGCCAAGCACGCCGAGTTGTTTGTTGATGAACCACTGCTGCGCGATCGACAGGATGTTGTTCGTCAACCAGTACAACACCAAGCCGGCCGGGAAGAAGAAGAACATGAAGCCGAAAGCCAGCGGCATGAACCACATCAGCTTGGCCTGCATCGGGTCTGGCGGTGCCGGGTTCAGCCACACCTGGAACAGCGAGCTGGCCGTCATCAGCACCGGCAAGATGAACCACGGGTCCTTCGCAGCCAAGTCGGTGATCCAGCCCACCCAAGGCGCGCCGCGCATCTCGACGCTGGACAGCAACACCCAGTACAGCGCGATGAAGAATGGCATCTGCACGACGATGGGCAGGCAGCCCCCCAGCGGGTTGACCTTTTCTTCGCGATAGATTTTCATCATCGCCTGCTGCATTTCCTGCGGCTTGTCCTTGTAGCGCTCGCGCAGCTCGGTGACGCGCGGCGCCACGGCCTTCATCTTGGCCATGCTGCGGTAGGCGCTGGCGTTCAGCCAGAAGAAGGCGATCTTCAGCACCACCACGAGGCCGACGATGGCCCAGCCCCAGTTGCCCAGCACGCCGTGCAGCTTGTCCAGCAACCAGAAAAGCGGCTTGCTCAGCACGGTGAGCCAGCCGTAGTCCTTCACCAGTTCCAGGCCCGGGGCCAGGGCCGCGAGCTTGTTTTCTTCCTGCGGGCCGGCGAACAGCACGGCCTCATGGGTGACGCTGGCGCCAGGCGCCACCATCCCCAGCGGTTGCACCATCGCGATGGTGTAGTGGTTGTCGGCAACCTTTGCGGTGCGGAACTCGCGCGGGCCCGGCGTGCCCACCAGCCAGGCGCTGGCGAAGTAGTGCTGCACCATCGCCACCCAGCCGTTGTCGGCGGCCTTGTCGTGGCTGGCGCTGCCCTTGGCGATGTCCTTGAAGTCGACCTTCGAGAACTTGCTGGCGTCGGTGTAGAGCGCCGGGCCGGTGAAGGTGAAGTAGAAGCTGCTTTCGCCTTCCGGCGGGTTGCCATCGCGCGCCAGCTGCAGGTAGACCTGCGGCGCGATCGGCGCGCTACCCTGGTTGCTGAACTCGTGTTTCACCGCCACGGTGTACTCGCCGCGCGTGAAGGTGTAGGTCTTGACGAGCTTGTGGCCGTCGATGGCCGGCGATTCGAAGCGCAGCGCCAGCGTCTTTGCATCGGCCGCCAGCGTGCGTTCACCCGGCACCACCGTCATCTGCGTCAAGTGATTCGGCAGCGCGCCTCCGGCCTGCGCCGCCACCAGGCCGGTCTGAGCGACATACAGGCGTTTCGGGCTCTGGTCCAGCAGCACCACGTTGCGCTGGGGGTCGAGGGCGTCTTTGTAGCCCAGCAGTTCCAGATGCACCAGATTGCCGCCCTGGGTGTCGAAGGTGGCCTTCACGACGTCGGTGGTGATGACCACCCGCTCGCCCGCAGGCACGGCAGCGACCGGCGGCACCCCTGGGGCAGCCGGGGCCACCCCCGCGGCAGCGGGAACGGCGGTGCCAGGCGCAGGCACCGTCAGCGGCGGCACAGCCGTTTTGGCCGGGTCCGTGCCAGAGGCAGCCACGGGCCGTGCCGGGCCGCCGAACAGAGAACCGTGGCCGGTGTGCTTCTGCCACGCGTCCCAGATCAGGACCAGCGACATGGTGAAGACGACCCAGAGCAGGGTGCGACGAATATCGTTCATGGGGTGTTCCGGGTCGGGGAAGGCGCTGCAGGCTGGTCTGCGAGCGGCACATGGGTGGTCAAGCTCAACCGCGTGGGCGAATCGGCCGCTGAAGCGGCTATCGGAGCTGAAGACCTCGAGGGCGAGGACATCAGGTGAGTAAACAGGCCGGATAGATTCTCTGGCACGGGGTCGTGACCCCCGTCGCACCAGGGATGGCAACGCAGCAATCGCCAGACTCCCAGCGCACTGCCGTTCAGCGCGCCGTGCCGCTGCAATGCTTCAAGCGTGTAAGCCGAGCAGGTGGGCTCGAAGCGACAGGCGTTGCCCAACCAGGGCTTGAGCAGCAGACGGTAGCCGCGCACCAGCAACATCAATCCCTGCTGGGGCCAGGTCAGCACGCGCGGCCAGCTCGCATGCATGGTGTCAACGGCGCGCCTGCGCAAGCAGGCCGTCGAGTTCATTGCGGGCAGCCAGACGCAAGGCTTCCGAGCGTGCCGAGGGAAAACTCGCCACCGGAAATGGCTGGCGCAGGCGTACCAACCACAAGCCCAGGGGCAACTCCCGGGCATGCCGGTCGAAGGCGCCGTGCACCTGCCGTTTCAACAGGCTGCGCGTGACCGCGCGGCGGGCATGCCGTTTGGGAACGACGCAGCCCAGCCAGTGCGCTGTGGGCAAGTCATCCACAGGCGGTGGGCAAACCGGTGCAGGGGCTGTGGACAACTCTGTAAATTCTGGGGCCAGAACACCTCGCCGAGCCGCGGGCGCTGGCACTCGGGGTGCGACAGGCACGTGATGCACGGCGAAGTGAGCACTGCGCACCCAGGGTCGCGTTCCGAGCAGCCGCTCGAAGTCCGCCTTGTTCACAAGGCGGGCGGGCATGGCAAACCCGGAATGCTCGACAGGCAAAGGCGCGGACAAGCCGCGAAACTCAGACAGCCAGCCGCTTGCGACCCTTGGCGCGACGCGCGTTGATGACGGCACGGCCGCCGCGGGACTTCATGCGCACGAGAAACCCGTGGGTACGGGCGCGGCGAATCTTCGAGGGTTGATAGGTGCGCTTCATGGCGGACTCCGTCGGGGGGCTTAGGTTCTCGAGGGCTGGGTGCCGGAACAGGCACTGCAGCCGGAGAGCCAGACCGTGGTGCGGGCTTGCGGTGCGGGGCCTTTCGGCCCTTCCACCACGCTGACCACGCTGGCCCTGCTGTTTTTTCCGCCGAAGTTGGCTTCGGGAAACCCACGATTACAGCAAAAAACTCCAATCTGGTCAAACACTTGCACCACAGCATGGCGGCATGCGCGGGGCTTGACGCGGCTTTCGAATGTGTGGATAACTGCGATCCGCCGGCCACGAGGGGCCTCAGAGTCGGCGGCTCACAACAAAAGATATCCACAATGAGCTCTGACCTGTGGCAACGCGGCTGCGAACGCCTCGCCGCCGAACTGCCTGAACAACAATTCAACACCTGGATCCGTCCTTTGGCGCCCGCGCTGCGAACGATGGATGGCAGCAGTCCTGATGGCGGCGCCCCGGGCGACACCGTGCAGGTGGTTGCCGTGCAGGTGCCCAACCGCTTCAAGCTCGACTGGATACGCTCGCAATACGCCGGGCGCATTGAACATGCACTCAGCGAGGTTGCAGGTCACCTGGTGCGGCTGGAGTTGACGCTGGCACCGCGCAACGAAGCCTTGCCCGGCACCACCGACCGCGCACCAGCCAACAGCGGGCCTGCGACCGCTGCCTCCGTGCTGGCTGCAGCGCTCGACCGCCCGGCAGGCTCTTTCGCCACGCCCACACGCGGCAGTTCGGCCACCCCCGCGGCCACCACACACCGCCTGAACACCGCACTGACCTTCGACACCCTGGTGGCAGGCCGTGCGAACCAGATGGCCCGTACCGCGGCGTTGCACGTGGCTGGCGCGCCGGGCGCCATGTACAACCCGCTCTTCATCTACGGCGGCGTGGGCCTGGGTAAGACCCACCTCGTGCATGCCGTCGGCAACGCGTTGCTCAAAGACAACCCGCAGGCGCGGGTGCTCTACCTGCACGCCGAGCAGTTCATCAGCGACGTGGTGAAGAACTACCAGCGCAAGACCTTCGATGAACTGAAGGCAAAGTACCACAGCCTCGATTTGCTGCTCATCGACGATGTGCAGTTCTTTGCCGGCAAGGACCGCACGCAGGAGGAGTTCTTCAATGCCTTCGAGGCGCTGCTCACCAAGCGCGCGCACATCATCATGACCAGCGACACCTACCCCAAGGGGCTGGTGGACATCGACGAGCGCCTGACCAGCCGCTTCGATGCCGGCCTGACGGTGGCCATCGAGCCGCCCGAGCTGGAAATGCGCGTGGCCATCCTGATGCGCAAGGCCGCGGCCGAACACACCGAGATGCCCGAGGACGTGGCGTTTTTCATCGCCAAGAATGTGCGCGCCAACGTGCGTGAACTGGAAGGGGCATTGCGCAAGGT
>JANMMD010000034.1:0-14132 GCA_031372905.1 Betaproteobacteria bacterium | reverse complement strand
CGCGGGATGTCCACGCTCAGGCTCTTCAGGTTGTGCTCCTTGGCATTGACGATGCGGATGCTGTTGTCCGCCGCCTGCCTGGCCTTGCGTGCTTCTCGCAGCACGGTCTGCAAGGCGCGGCCTTCTTCGGCCTGAGGTGTGCCGAAGCCCAGTGCCTGCTCGTAGTCGCGCAGCGCCAGGCCGGTATGCGACGTGGGGTGCAGCTTCACGTCGTCGGGGGTGCCGGTGCACACCAGTGCACCGCCGGCCTCGCCGCCTTCGGGGCCGAGGTCGATGATCCAGTCGGCCGCGCGGATGACGTCGAGGTTGTGTTCGATCACGAGCAGCGAATGCCCGGCATCCTGCAGCTTGCGCAGCGCACGCATCAGCTTGGCGATGTCGTCGAAATGCAGGCCGGTGGTCGGCTCGTCGAAGAGGAAGAGCGTGCCCTTCTTCGCCACGCGCGAATAGCTGTTCGCCGCCGCGGCCGCTTCCGCCAGAAAACCCGCCAGCTTCAGGCGCTGCGCCTCGCCGCCGGAAAGGGTGGGCACGGGCTGGCCCAGGCGCACGTAGTCCAGGCCCACGTCGACGATGGGCTGCAGGCGCGCCACCACCTCGCGGTCGTTCTGGAACCAGTGCGCGGCCTCGGCCACGGTGAGGTCCAGCACGTCGGCGATGCTCAACTGCATGGGCCCGCGCACCACCTTCACGTCCAGGATCTCGGTGCGGTAGCGGCGTCCGTCGCAATCGGGGCAACGCAGGTAGACGTCGCTGAGGAACTGCATCTCCACGTGCTCGAAACCGCTGCCGCCGCAGGTGGGGCAGCGCCCGTCACCGGCGTTGAAGCTGAAGGTGCCGGCGGTGTAGCTGCGTTCGCGCGCCAGCGGCGCGTCGGCAAAGATCTTGCGCAGTTCATCGAAGGCGCCGACGTAGCTGGCCGGGTTGCTGCGCGCGGTCTTGCCGATGGGGCTCTGGTCGACGAAGACGGCATCGCTGAGGAAATCGGCGCCGAGCAGGCGGTCGTGCGCACCCGGCGTTTCGGTGGCCTTGCCGAAGTGGCGCGCCAGCGCGGGGTAGAGCACGTCCTGGATCAGCGTGCTCTTGCCGCTGCCGCTCACGCCCGTGACGCACACCAGGCGCTGCAGCGGGAAGGCCACGCTCACGTTCTGCAGGTTGTGGTCGCGCGCGCCTTCCAGCAGCAGCTTGGGCGTGGCCTCGTCCACCAGCTTGCGAAAACCCGTGCTCACCTGCTTGCGGCCGCCGAGGTAGGCGCCGGTCAGCGTGTTGGCATCCCGCGCGGCAGACGGCGTGCCGTCGAAGACGATCTGCCCGCCGCGTTCACCGGGGCCGGGGCCCATGTCGATGAGGCGGTCTGCGGCCAACATCACCGCCGGGTCGTGCTCCACCACCACCAGCGTGTTGCCGGCATCGCGCAGGCGGTGCATGGCCTGCACGATGCGGTTCATGTCGCGCGGGTGCAGGCCGATGCTGGGCTCGTCCAGCACGAACATGGTGTTGACGAGGCTGGTGCCGAGCGCCGTGGTGAGGTTGATGCGCTGTACCTCGCCGCCGCTGAGCGTGCGGCTCTGGCGGTCGAGCGTGAGGTAGCCCAGGCCGACATCGCACAAGTACTTCAGCCGTGTGCGCACTTCGTCGAGCAGCAGCTTCAGCGCGTCGTCCAACAGCGTGCTGGGCAAGGACAGGCCATCGAAGAAACGGCGCAGGCGGTCTATCGACAGCTGCATCAGGTCGTGCAGGCTCAAGCCCGGCAGGGCCTCGAGCTGATCTCGCGACCACGCCGCGCCCACTGGCAGATAGCGCTTGTTCGCGGGCAGCACGTCATCGGCACCGGGCTTGTCGCCGATGCGCCACAGCAGCGGCTCCAGCTTCAGCCGCGCGCCGCCACAAGCGCCGCAGGGCGTGTAGCTGCGGTACTTCGACAAGAGCACGCGGATGTGCATCTTGTAGGCCTTGCTCTCCAGGTACTCGAAGAAGCGCCGCACGCCGTACCACTGCTTATTCCAGTTGCCGGCCCAGTTGGGCGTGCCCTCGATGGCCCAGTCGCGTTGGGCCTGCGTCAGCTGGCTCCAGGGCGTGTCGCGCGGGATGCCGGCCTCGCCGGCGTACTTCACCAGGTCGTCCTGGCAGTCCTTCCAGGCCGGCGTCTGCATCGGCTTGATGGCGCCGTTGCGCAGCGTCTTGCGGTGGTCGGGGATGACCAGGCCCATGTCGACACCGATGACGCGCCCGAAGCCGCGGCAGGTTTCGCAGGCGCCATAGGCGCTGTTGAAGCTGAACATCGCCGGCTGCGGATCGGCATAACGCAAGTCGCTTTCCGGGCAGTGCAGGCCGGTGCTCCAGCGCCAGACCTGAGGCTCCCCTTCGGCAGGTTGTACGAAAACCTTCAGCCGCCCGCCGCCGCGCTTCAGCGCCAGTTCGATGGCATCCATCGCGCGCACCTTTTCGGTGGCGGCGATGCGGAAGCGGTCCGCCACCACGTCGAGGATCTTGCGGCCCCCTTCCACACGCTCTTCCTGCACACGGGTGAAGCCGCTGGCGGCCAGCCACTGCTCCTGCTGCTCGGCCGTGGTGTCGGCGGGCAGTTCGACCGGGAAAGTCAGCACCAGGCGCGGGTCGCCCAAGGCTTCAGCGCGTGCACGCAGGTCGGCGTGAATGCTCTCCGGCGTGTCGTGCCGAACCGGCAGCGCGGTCTGCTTGTCGAAGAGCTGGGCGGCGCGCGCGAACAGCAGCTTCAGGTGGTCGTTCAGCTCCGTCATCGTGCCCACGGTGCTGCGGCTGGTGCGCACCGGGTTCGTCTGGTCGATGGCGATGGCCGGCGGCACGCCGTCCACGCGATCCACCGCCGGCCGGTCCATGCGGTCGAGAAATTGGCGCGCGTAGGCCGAGAAGGTCTCGACGTAACGGCGCTGGCCTTCGGCGTAGAGCGTGTCGAAGACCAGGCTGCTCTTGCCGCTGCCGCTGGGGCCGGTGACGACCGTCAGCTCACCGGTCTGGATGTCGAGGTCGAGGTTCTTGAGGTTGTGCTGGCGCGCACCGCGAATTCGAATGACACCGGACGACATGGAAGCCTTCACGCAGGGGAAGGCGGGGAATTCTAGGGGCCAGGGCGCACGAGAGCAGGGCAAGGACTTGGCCGCGGCGCGGCCCGCGCCGGGCACTTCCAAGCTGGGGGGGGCAGGCGGTTCGGCAGGGTCCGGCCAATTGCCGAAACCCGCACGCGGATCACATGATCCGGGGCGCCATTTCTGGCGCCTCGGAGGAATCCCATGTCTCGACTCTCGCTTCTCGCGCAAAGTTTCGCGGCCTTGGCTCTGGCCGCCTCATCGGCAACGGCTGTCGCCGACCCTGACGGCGGCTCGGCCCAGTCGTACTGCGGCAACCGCACGAAGGGAACTTATGGCTTTCAGTGCCAGGGCTCGGCCACCGTCGGCGCAGCCGGCTTGGAGCCGGTCACGCTGCTCGGCACCGTCGCTGGCAACAGCGGCGGGCGCTTCACGGGCACCGGCACCTTCAGCTCCAGCCTGGGCTCGGTGCGCCAGCGCGTGGTGGGTGACGCCGTGTTCACCGACCGCACTTGTGCCGGCCGCATCAGCTACACCGTGTTCCTCGTCGGCCCGAACGGCGAAGACTTGTTCCCGCTGCCCGACCGGCTGGACATCAACTTCGTCACCGTCAACAACTTCAGGGAAATCCTCGGCACGCCGTACTCACCGACGGGCACCGGCGCTGCCGTGCCGCGCTTGTCGTGCCGGCTCATGAAGGTCAGCAGCGACTGAAGCCGCGCGCGCGGGCCGCGCGTTTCAGTCGCCGGCGCCGGCCAGGAAGCGTTCGACCAGCGCAAACTGCTCGGGCGTGTTCAGCGCCGGCGCGTGGCCGCAGCCCGGCACCGTCACCACCACGGCCTGCGGGCCGCGTGTGCGCATGGCCTCGGCGGTCTCGGCCAGCAGCAGGTCGCTGGTTTCGCCGCGCAGGCACAGCACGGGCAGCGTCAGGCTGTCCCAGGCGTCCCACTGCAGGTTGTCGTGGGGATGGTGTTCGAACTGCATCACCATCGCCGGGTCGTAGTGCGGGGTCACGCGGCCGTCGGGCAGGCGGCGTGTGCTGCTCTCGGTCAGCAGCCGCCATTGCGCATCGCTGAGCCAGCCGTAGGGGGCGTAGACGCGGCGGAAGTAAGCCTCCAGCTCGCCCACCGTCGCAAAGGCCGGCGGCTTGCCGGCGTAGCTGCGGATGCGCGCCACCGCGGCATCGGCGATCTGCGGGCCCATGTCGTTCAGCACCAGTCGGCGTATGCGCCCGCGCAGGGCGCCTGCCGCGGCGCGCAGGCCGATGGCGCCGCCCATGCTGGTGCCCAGCCAGTGCATCTGCTCGATGCCCAGCTGGTCCACCAAAGACACCGCCAGCTTCTCGTAGAAGGCGTTGCAGTACTCGCGCTCGGGCTGCGGGCTCCACTGGCTCAGGCCGCGGCCGAGGGTGTCGGGGCAGATGACACGCCAGCGCTGCGCGAGGTGCGCGGCGATGGCGTCCATGTCGCGCCCGGTGCGCGCCAGGCCGTGCCAGGCGATGACGGTCTCGGCATGGCCCGCGCCCCACTCCATGCAGTGGATCTCGCGGCCCTCACAGATGAGGTAGCGCGATGCGGGAACCGGGTGGGGCGACATGGCGGGCCGGCTTCGATCAGTCAGGAATCGTCATCGTCGTGGCCGTGACGGTGATGCGGTCACCCGCTGCCGGTGCCGCTGCAATGGCCGGCACGTTGGCTGCGGTGATGGCATTCGCCGCACCCGGCGTGCCACCGCGCGGCGTGGTGCGCACCACCTGGCTGCCCGGGAGGGCTGCGCCGTTCTTCAGATGCGCCCACATCGCATCCATGGCCCGCACGTAGTACAGGTGCAGCGGGATGTAGCGCGTGTCGAAGCCGGCGAAGGGCAGGAAGCTGTCGAAGTGCTGGCCGTTGGTCACCTCGATGTAGCGCAGCTTGCTGGCCGCGCCTTCCAGCTGCTGGTTGCGCAGCACGTAGGGGCGCGAGTTGAAGTTCACCGGGATCAGTGTGTCGCTGCGGCCGTGCACGATCAGCGTCGGCTTGCCGCGCAGGTGGGCTGTGCGCTGCACTTCGGCCACGCCGGCCTTCAGGCGCGTGGCGTTGGCGCCGGTGCCCGTCCACAGCTGGCGCAGGCAGAGCGCGCCGTCGAAGGCGAAGTCCAGCGCGTTCGTCGACGGCGAAGTCGACGCGGTGTGGTTCTTGGCGCCACCCACGCTCGTGTTCCAGACGATCTGCACCGGCGCGCTCGGCGGCACGCCATTGCCGGTGCTGAAGATGCCGTTCAGCCCGCCGGCCGCGATGGCCGTGGGCGACGCCGTGCCATCCACCGCGCCGAAGCTGAAGCCGCAGACGTTGTCGCTGACGCGGAACCGGCCGTAGGTGTTGGCGTAGGTGACGGCGATGGCCGGGCTGGCGAACAGCCACATCGAGGCCTGCAGCACATCGCTCTCGGGCTCGTAGCCATACGCGCGCAGGCGGGCCAGCGCGTCGTCGGCCTGCGCCTGCGTGGTGGCGCCGGTCACCAGGCCGCCCGCGGCCAGCGCGGCGCAGCGGTTGCCGGCCACGAAGGCCGTGCCGCCGGTGTAGGCGAAGGGCCCGCCGGCCGCCGCCGTGGCCAGCGCGGCGCAGGGCTGCAGCAGGTTGGCCTGGCTGAAGTAGTCGAACAGCGGCCGGCTGCCCGCGGTGTAGGCCGGCAGCGTGCCGCGCTGGATGGTGCCGGTCACGCCCGCCACCTGGATGTTGGGCTCGCTGACCGCCACGCCGTCGATGAGGCCGGCCGTGTCCTGCTCGGCGGCGGCCAGGGCCGCACCCGCGCCGTTGCTCACGCTGCTGGCGATGACCAGCGTGTTGCCGGGCACGATCACCTTGGTGCGGCGGCCGTCGGGCAGCACGCTGCCGTAGCGTTCGTTCAGCACCCAGAACGCAAACTCCACCGCCTGCAGCGTGTGCGTGCCCCAGTCCTTCTCGGGGTTCTGCTCGCTGTGCGCGTGCTTCACGGCCACGCGGTTGGGTGTGGCGGTGCTGAAGGCGGTGCGCTCGGCCTCGGTGAGGCTGGCGCGGAAGTTGGCGGTGGTGCCCGCCGTGGCCGCGTCGGCACGCCGGCCGTCGATCAGGTTCACGGTGTTGGCCTGCAGATCGTGCACGCCGCTGCCTGTGCCCTTGTCGGTGTAGGCCACCGCGCAACCGCGCTTCAGGCCCCATTCGCCGGCACTGCCGATGGCGCCATAGACCCCGCGTGAACCCGACGAGGTGGCGGTGACGATGCAGGGCGCCGCCGCGCTGAAGCTGCCGGGCACCTGCACCATCATGGTGACGTTCTGGCGGCCCGTGCCGTCGTCGGCATAGGCGATGGTCTCGGTGCCGGCGATCTTGCCGTCGCCCGTGCCCGCCACACCATCGACGCTGAGGTTGGGGCCGTAGAGCGTGCCGTAGCCACCGCCGGCGGTGGTGTCGACGATGGCGCGGTAGTTGGTGTGGATGGCCAGCTTGCGCAGTTCTGCTGCCGTGGGCGTGGCCGAGAGCGCCGGGCCCACCGCCGCGGCCAGGCCGGCACGGCCCAGGCCGGCGGTGAGCAGGTCGTCGGCGGTGCCGTCATAGGTGGCCGTGGCCGGCGTGCCGGCGACGAAGCTCGGCCGCACGTTGACTTCGTAGTCGCCGCTGCCGATGCTCGTCTTGTCACTGCCGCCGCAGGCCGCAAGGCTCAGCAGGGCCACGGTGCTGGCGGTGGCCAGCGGGGTTTTTTTGCGCAGCGTCATGGGGATGTCTCCTGGGGTGGTTTTGTCGAAGTCGTCGCGGGCACACGCAGCCGGCCGACGATGCCGGTGGGAAAGTGATAGACCGAGAGCACGAAAAGCACCCCCAGCCACAGCAGCCAGCGGTCGGGCGTGAGCACGGCGCCCAGCAGCGGCATGCCCTCGAAGGCGCCGCCGGCCATCTTCAACAGGTCTTGCAGGTAGTTCTGTGCCAGAACGAACAGCACGCTGCCGATGACCGCGCCATACATCGTGCCCATGCCACCGATGACGACGATGAGCAGGATGTCCAGCATGATCTCGAAACTGAGCGTGGTGTCGGGCCCGGTGTAGCGCAGCCACAGCGCCAGCAGCACCCCCGCGGCGGTGGCAAACAGCGCCGACAGCACGTTGCTCAGCGTGCGGTACACGACCGTGCGGTAACCCAGCGCCTCGGCGCGGAAGTCGTTTTCGCGGATGGCCTGCAACACGCGCCCGAAGGGTGAGTTGACGATCCGCAGCAGCAGCAGGAACAGCACCACCGTGGCCACGAAGAGCAGGTAGTAGGTGAAGAGCTTGCCGTCGATGCCTACGCCGAAGAGCGGCGCTTCCAAAGGCTCGAAGCTCGGGCTCAGCCAGGCCGGGTTCTTGAAGCTCAGGCCGTCTTCACCGCCGGTGAATTCGCTCAGCTGCGAGGCCAGGGTCTGGAAGGCGGCGGCCACGGCCAAGGTGATCATCGCGTAGAAGATGGCCTTCACGCGCAGGCTGAAGAGGCCGATGACGAGGCTCAAGCCCAGGCTCGCCGCCATCGCCAGCACGCTGCCCAGCGCCACCGCGGGCCAGCCGCCGCCGAGGCGGTCGCTCGCGATCGCCACGCCGTAAGCGCCCATGCCGAAGAACATCGTGTGCGCAAAGCTGACGATGCCGGTGTAGCCCAGCAGCAAGTCGTAGCTGGCCACCAGCACGATGAAGACCAGCATCTTCGCGGCCACGCCGAGCGCCTTGCTGCCGGGAAAGAGAAAGGGTGCCAGCGCCAGGCCGACGACGATGAGCACGAGCGCCGCCGCCAGCCAGCGGTTGCGCGGCAGGTCGTGAGACAGCAGCTGGCGCATCATCGGTTCGTCACCGGGTACAAGCCCTGAGGGCGCCAGAGCAGGATGGCGACCATCAGCCCGATGTTCGAAAACAGCGCCACCTTGGGCGCCAGAAAGCCGGTGTAGTTGGCCATCAAACCCACCAGCAGCGCGCCGACAAAACAGCCCAGTGTGCTGCCCAGGCCGCCGATGATGATGACGATGAAGATCAGCACGTTGACCTGCGCGCCGATCTGCGGCGTGATCATCTGCTGGTACAACCCCCACATCACGCCGCCCAGCCCGGCCAGTGCCGAGCCGGCGACGAACACGCCGATGAAGAGGCGGTGGATGCGGTAGCCCAGGCTCTCGACCATCTCGCGGTCTTGCACGCCGGCACGTATCAGCAGGCCGACCTTGGTGCGGTTCAACACCCACAACATCGCGGCAAAGACCACGAGGCCGATCAGCACCGCCAGCACGCGGTATTTCTCCACCACCGCATCACCCAGGATGAAGGCGCCGCGCAGGCTTTCCGGCATCGGCAACGGCTGCTGCTGCGGGCCCCAGATGACCTTGATGAGTTCTTCACCGACGATCATGCCGCCCATGGTGATGAGGATCTGCTTCAGGTGCTGGCCGTAGACCGGCTTGACGATCACGCGCTCGAAGGCATAACCCACCGCGCCGGCCACGGCCATGGCGGCCAGCATGGCCATGAAGATGGCGCCCAGGTTCAGCAGCAGCTGCGGTGACGCCACCCACGGCGTCATGCCGGCCAGCACGCTGGTGGCGACAAACGCGCCCAAGGCGATGAAGACGCCGTGGCCGAAGTTCAGCACGTCCATCAGCCCGAACACGAGCGTCAGGCCCGAGGCGATGATGAAGACGATGAGGCCCATGGCCAGGCCGGCCACGGTGAGCGTCAGCCAGGTGGACGGCGAGCCGATGAGCGGCAGAGCCCCGCCGCGGCCACGCCGGCCAGCAGCAGCAGCGGCTTCGCGTCGAATTGGGCCTTGGGGATGGCGGCCGCGGTCATGCGTGCGCCCCCAGCGACAAGCCGAGCAGGCGTTGCTGCAAGGCCTCGTCTTCCGCCAGCTCGGCCATCGCGCCGCTGTGCACGACCCGCCCGTTGTCCATCACCGCGACACGGTCGCCCAGGGCGCGCGCCATTGCAAAGTTCTGCTCCACCAGCAGCACCGTGCAGCGCTGCGCCTTGAGTTCACGCAGCGCGGCAATGAGGTTCTGGATGATGGACGGCGCCAGGCCCTTGCTGGGCTCGTCGATGAGCAGCAGCGCGCGCGGCTCGACGATGGCGCGTGCAATCGCCAGCATCTGCTTCTGCCCGCCACTCAGTTTGCCGGCCGGGTAGAGCCAGAACTTCTGCAGCGCCGGAAAGAGGCCGAAGATCCAATCCAGCCGCTGCGTATCCAGCTCGCCTTCATGGCGCGCGCTGCGCGCGGCCAGCAGCATGTTTTCCTTCACGCTCAGGTCGCCGAAGATGCCCATGGTCTCGGGCACGTAGCCGATGCCGGCCCTCGCGATGTCCGGCGTGCTCTTGCCGTGGATGTCGGCGCCCTGGAAGCTGATGCGGCCGGCGCTGGCCTTCCACAAACCCATCACCGTGCGCAAGGTGCTCGTCTTGCCGGCGCCGTTGCGGCCCAGCAGCATGGTCACCTGGCCCTCGGGCACCGCGAGGTCCACGCCGTGCAGGATGTGATACGCCCCGACATGCGTGTGCACGCCCTGCAGCGCCAGCAGCGCGCTCACGCTGCCACCTCTTCCGGGACGACACCGAGATAGGCCTGCTGCACCACAGGCGAAGCGATGACTGCCGCCGGCTCCCCATCGGCCACCAGCTGCCCGTTGTGCAGCACCACGATGCGGTCGCTCAGCTCTCGCACCACGTCCATCTTGTGTTCCACCAGCAGGATGCAGCGGTCCTGGCGCGTCTTGAGTTGGCGGATGAGGTCCAGCACCACCGGCACCTCGTCCACGCTCATGCCCGCGGTGGGTTCGTCGAACATGTAGACCAGCGGGTCCAGCGCCATCAACAGCGCCACTTCCAGCTTGCGCTGGTCGCCGTGCGGCAGGCTGGCCGCAGTGGCGTCCGCCTTGTCGGCCAGGCGCACCTGCTGCAGCAGCTGGTCGGCTTCGTCGCGCCAGGCGCGGCGGTCCAGCCACACGCGGAAGAGATCCAGCCCCGCCTGGCCGCGGCCTTGTTCCCGCGCCTGCACCGCCAGACGCAGGTTCTCGGTGACGGTGAGGTTGGGGAACAGCTGCGTCAGCTGGAAAGCCCGCCCCAGGCCACGCCGCGTGCGCAGCGGCGCGGGCAGGCCGGTGAGGTCTGCGCCCTGCAACAGCACGCGCCCCTCGCTCGCCGGCAACTGCCCCGAGATCAAGTTGAAGTAGGTTGTCTTGCCCGCGCCGTTGGGCCCGACGATGGCCGTCAGCGTGCCCGCCTCGAAGCGGCACGAGACGCGGTCCACCGCCACGTGGCCGCCGAAGCGGATCGTGAGGTTTTGCGTTTCGAGCACGGGGCTGCGCGGTGAACGAGTGCGGTCAGCGTTTGTTCTTGATCGGGACGTTCATGTCCTCGGGCTTGATCTCGCGCACCAACTCCGGCACGCCCCACTCGAAGGCCGGGTCGACCTTGATCTTGAAATGGAACATGCTCTGCATCGCCTGGTGGTCTTCCTTGCGGAAGGTCATCCGTCCCTTGGGCGTCTCGAAGCTCATGCCTTCCATCGCCGCGATCAGCTTCTCGGTGTTGGTGTCGCCCTGGGTCTTCTTCAGCGCTTCCACCACCGCAATCGCCGCGCTCATGCCGCCGGCGGTGAAGAAATCCGGCGGGCTCTTGAACTGCTTGTAGTGGTTGGCCACCAGCCACTCGTTGACGGGATTTTTCGGGATGCCGAAGTAGTAGTACAGCGCGCCTTCCATCCCCGGCACGCGCTTGTAGAGCGTCATGGCCGGCAGGATGTTGCCGCCCGTGGCCAGCGTGATGCCATAGCGCTGCGGCTCGAGGTCGAGCATCTTGAAGGGCACGGCCAGGTTGCCGGCCCAGACGATGAACACCACCTTCTTGCCCGGCAGGCCCTTGAGCTTGTCGAAGATGCGCTGCGCGGCGGCGGTGATGTCGGTGGCGTTCTGCGGCACGTACTCCTCGTGCGCCACCTTGGCTTTCTTGAGGGCGTCCTTGAAGGCCTTCACGCCGTCGCGGCCGAAGGCGTAGTCCTGCGCCAGCGTGGCGATGGTGGTGCCTTCCTGGTCGAAGGCGGCCGCGTTCGCCAGGCCGTCCTGGCTGCTGTTGCGGCCGGTGCGGAAGATGTACTTGTTCCACTTCTCGCCGGTGATGCTGTCGGCCACCGCGGGCTCGACGATCAGCAACTTCTTGTACTCCTCGGCCACCGGCAGCATGGCCAAAGCCACGCCCGAACCCGTGGTGCCCACCGCCAGGTCGACCTTGTCGTCGCCATACGCCGCGGCCAGCAGGTTCTTGCCGAGGTCGGGCTTGCCCTGGTCGTCTTTCTCGATGACCACGATCTTGCGACCGGCCACCGTCATGGTGCCGCCGGTGGCGTAGTCCAGGCCCATCATGAAGCCCGTCGACGACTGCTTGGCGTAAGCCTCCAGTGGCCCGGTGCGGCCGTTGATGTGGGCGATCTTGATGTCCTTGCCGGCCTGGGCCAGCGCGGGGGGCGCGGCAGCGGCCGTGGCCAGGGCCAGGCTCAGGGTCAGCAGCAGTCGGCGTTGCATGGGCTCGTCTCCTTGTCGGTGGGCCTCACTCCCGCAAGCCCCGTGCCGGTGCAAAACATCCGGGTTAACACTCGATTCAGGTGCGCAGAGCCCGAAAATCGCATCGATCACAGACACAAAGGCCGGTCACAGCCTGTTTTTCAGACATTCAAGATGCCTGAATTGCGAACACGTCCACAATTTGTGTGCTGCCGTACAGTCCGCGGCCATGCCCACCGACCTGACGCTGCTGTTCACCGACATCGAAGGCAGCACCGCCGTCAACGCACGCCTGGGCGACGCCGCGATGGCCACGCTGTGGGCGCTGCACGACCGCGGCTCGCGTGATTTGCTGCTGGCCTGGCGCGGCCGCGAGGTCGACCGCAGCGACGGCTTCGTGGCGCTGTTCGACACCCCGCAAGACGCCGCCGGTTTTGCGCTGGCCTACCACCGCATGCTGGCCGCGCTGCCCGAGCCGCTGCTGGCGCGCGCCGGCCTGCACACCGGCCCACTGGACGTGCGCCACAACGCGCCCGAAGACGTGGCCCTGGGTGCCAAGGCGGTGGAGGCCTTCGGCATCGGCAAGGCCGTGGGCGCGCGGCTGATGGCGCTGGCGCGCGGCGGCCAGACCCTGGCCAGCGCGCCGGCTGCTGCGGCGCTGCAGGCCGACGGCTGGCGCTGCCAACGCCACGGCCACTGGCGCATGAAGGGCCTGCCCGAGCCGATGGAAGTGCACGAGGTGGGCGACGAGCACTCGCCCTGGATGCCGCCGCCCGACGCCGAAAAATCGCAGCGCGTGGTGTGGCACCGCGGCCAGTGGATGAGCGGCGACCAGGTGCCGCACAACCTGCCGGCCGAGCGCGACCGCTTCGTCGGCCGCAATGCCGACCTGCAAGCACTGGCGGCCTTGCTCGAGCCACGTGAAGCGCAGGGCGGCGGTGCGCGCCTGGTCACGCTGCACGGGCCCGGCGGCATGGGTAAGACGCGCCTGGCGCTGCGCCACGCCTGGGCCTGGCGCGGCAGCTTCCCCGGCGGCGTGTGGTTCTGCGACCTGGCCCAGGCACGCAGCCTGGACAGCGTGCTGCAGGCCGTGGCCGTGGCGCTGGACGTGCCGCTGGGCGCCGACCCCGTGGCGCAGCTCGGCCGCGCCATTGCCGGCCGCGAGCGCTGCCTGCTCATCCTCGACAACTTCGAGCAGGTCACGCGCCACGCGGCCGAGACCGTGGGCCGCTGGCTCGACGTGGCGCCGCTGGCGTGCTTCGTCGCCACCTCGCGCGAGGTGCTGGGCCAGCGCGGCGAGCACACGCTGGCGCTGGACGCGCTGGCACCCGAAGAAGCCGCCGAGCTCTTCCACGAACGTGCGCTGGCCGCGTTGGCCAGCTACGAGCGCAGCGCCGAGACCGACCGCGCCGTGCGCCAGCTGGTCGACCTGCTGGACGGCCTGCCGCTGGCCATCGAACTGGCCGCGCCGCGTGTGCGCGTGATGGCGCCGGTCCAGCTGCTGGCGCGCATGGGCGACCGTTTCCGCCTGCTGGCGGTGCAGGGCGGCGCGCAGGCCGGCCGCAACGACCGCCAGGCCACGCTGCAGAACGCGCTGCAATGGTCGTGGGAGCTGATGAGCGAGGCCGAGCGCCACACGCTGGCGCAGCTGGCGGTGTTCGAGGGCAGCTTCGACCTGCCCGCGGCCGAGGCGGTGGTGGCGCTGGACGGCGTGGCGCCCGGCGCCGAGGCGCCCTGGCTGGTCGACCTGTTGCAGGCCCTGGGCGACAAGTCGCTGCTGCGGCGCCTGCCCGGCATGCGCTTCGGCCTGCTGCGTGCGGTGCAGGCCTTCGCGCTGACGCACCTCTCGCCCGACGCACTGGCCGCCACGCGAGCGCGCCACAGCCGCTACTACGCCGCGCTGGACGAGCGCATCGCCAGCGCGCGCGGCGGCGTGGAACTGGACAACCTCGTGCAGGCCTGCCGCCACGCCGTGGCCGGCGGTGACGCCGAGGCCGCGACGGCCTGCCTGTGCCTGGCGTGGTCGGTGCTGCGCCTGACAGGCCCGCTGCGCGCCGCCGCCGTCTTGGCGCAGGAGCTGCGCGCCGGCCTGGCGCTGCCGCCGCGCGAGGCCGCCGCCGTCGGCTGGGTGGAAGGCGGTGCGCTGATGGGCAACGGCCGCGCCGCTGAAGCGCGCACGGTCTTCGCCGCAGCCCTGGCCGCCCACCCGGACCCCGAGACCGATGTCATCGGCGGGCGCCTGCACGTGGCCTTGGGCGAGTTGGTGGCGGCCGCCGGTGATGCGACGGCGGCCACGGCGCACCTGCAGGCGGCGCTGCAGATCGGGCAGCGCCTGCAGGACGCTTCGCTGCAGTGCCTGGCGCTGAATGAACTGGCCGTGCAGGCCATGAACGCGGGCGAACACGGTGCGTCGCAGGCCCACTTCACGCGCGGGCTGCGCATTGCCAACGATGCCGGCCACCGCCGCTGGCAGGGCGGCCTGCTCGGCAACCTGGGCGGGCTGCACTACACCATGGGCCAGAAGCACAAGGCGCGCGAGGCTTACGCGCA
>JANMMD010000378.1:0-3145 GCA_031372905.1 Betaproteobacteria bacterium | reverse complement strand
GACCTTCAGCATGAACCCCACCTCGGCCATCATCATGCTGAGCTGCATCTACTGGGGTGCGCTGTTCGGGGGTGCGATCACCTCGATCCTGTTCAACATCCCCGGTGAACCGTGGAGCGTGGCCACCACCTTCGACGGCTATCCGATGGCGCAGCAGGGCAAGGCGGCGCAGGCCCTCACGGCCGCTTTCACCTCGTCCTTCGTCGGCGCCATCTTCGCAGTGCTGCTGATCACCTTCCTGGCGCCGCTGCTGGCGAAGTTCGCGTTGAAGTTCGGACCGCCGGAGTTCTTTGCGGTGCAGCTGCTCACCTTCTGCAGCTTTGTCGGCATGAGCAAGGAACCGCCGGCCAAGACCATCGCCGCGATGATGCTCGGCTTCGCGCTCGCCGCCGTGGGGCTGGACGCCGTCACCGGCACGCTGCGCATGACCTTCGGCGTGCCCGAGTTGCTGAAAGGCTTCGACTTCCTCATCGCCGTCATCGGACTCTTCGGCATCGGCGAGATCCTGCTCACGATGGAGGAAGGCCTGTCTTTCAAGGGCAAGAGCGCGAAGATCAACTTCAAGGTCGTGTGGCAGACCTGGGGTGAGCTGCTCAAGCACTGGAAGCTCTTCCTGCGCAGCGTGGCCGTGGGTTGCTGGATGGGCATCACGCCCGGCGGCGCCACGCCGGCCAGCTTCATGAGCTACGGCATGGCCCGCCGCATGTCCAAGAACCCCGACGAGTTCGGCAAGGGCCGCATCGAAGGCGTGGTGGCGCCAGAAACAGCAGCCCATGCCGCCGGCACCGCCGCGCTGCTGCCGATGTTGACGCTGGGCATCCCGGGTTCGCCCACCGCCGCGGTGCTGCTGGGCGGCCTGCTGATCTGGGGTCTGCAGCCTGGGCCCATGCTCTTCATCGAGCAGAAAGATTTCGTCTGGGGCCTGATCGCCAGCATGTACATCGGCAACATCGTCGGGCTGATCGTGGTGCTGACCACGGTGCCGTGGTGGGCGGCCATCCTGCGCATCCCGTTCTCGATCATCGGCCCGGTGATCATCGTCATCTGCGCCATCGGTGCCTACACCGTGCACAGCTCGATGTTCGACGTCTTCCTGATGCTGGTCTTCGGTGTGCTCGGCTATCTGTTCAAGAAGCTGAAGTACCCGATGGCACCGCTGGTGCTGGCGCTGGTGCTGGGCGACATGGCCGAGGCCAGCTTCCGCCAGTCGATGCTGCTCAGCCAGGGCTCGCTCGGCATCTTCTGGGGCAACCCGCTGGCCGGTGGCATCACCACGCTGGCGCTGGTCATGCTGTGCTGGCCGCTGCTGGGCGCATTGAAGAATTTTTACCGGGCACGCGAGGCGTCGCCGAGAACCGAGAACACATGAAGATTGCAGTCGTTGGTGCCGGGGCCATAGGAGGGTACCTGGGCGCGAAGCTGGCCCGGGCCGGCCAGGAGGTGACTTTCATCGCTCGCAACCGCAACCTCGAGGCCATCAATGCCAAGGGCTTCACGCTGATCCTGGAAGACGGCAGCGAAGAGGTGGCGCCAGTCGGGCCGAACCTGCGGGCGGTGCAGCGCTATGCCGACGCCGGCCCGCAGGACGTGGTGCTGCTCACCGTGAAGGCGCACCAGGTGAAAGACCTGCTGCCCGACCTGCGTGGCCTGTTCGGGCCGCAGACCATGGTGGTCACGATGATCAACGGCGTGCCCTGGTGGTATTTCCACAAGCTGGCCGGCCCCTACGAAGGCCGCAGCCTGGAGAGCCTGGATCCGGGCGGCCTGATCGCCGCGAACATCGAGCCCGAACGCATCATCGGCAGCGTGGTCTACCCGGCCAGCGAGCTGGTAGCGCCGGGCGTGGTGAAGCTGATCGAAGGCAACCGCTTCAGCCTGGGTGAACTCGATGGCAGTCGCAGCGAACGCATCGAGGGCTTGAGCAAGGTGATGATGGCCGCCGGCTTCAAGAGCCCCGTCAGCCGCGACATCCGCAGCGAGATCTGGGTCAAGCTGTGGGGCAACCTCTGCTTCAACCCGCTGTCGGCGCTGACGCACGCGACGCTGGAAGACATCTGCCGTTTCCCGGCCACACGCGAACTGGCCGCCCACATGATGGGCGAGGCCAAGGCCGTGGCCGAGAAGCTGGGCGTGGCTTTCAAGATCAGCCTGGAGCAGCGCATCGCTGGCGCTGAAGCCGTGGGCGCGCACAAGACCAGCATGCTGCAGGACGTGGAAGCCGGCCGCGCACTTGAGTTGCAAGCTCTCGTGGGGGCGGTGGTGGAGCTGGGGCGCGTCACCGACACGCCCACGCCGCACATCAGCGCCATCTACGCGGCCACCAGCCTGCTGGCGCAGACTCTGGCTGCACAGGGCGGACACCTCCGGGTGCAGGGCGGCTGAAGCGGCTGAAGCGGATACAGCGCCGGCCGGGCGTCAGCTGCTGGGCAGCGCGCCTTCCCCTTGCAGCAGCGTTTCCAGGCACTGCTCGTGCAGGCTGTAGAAACGTTTGATCTCGGCAATCTGCGCCAGCACTGCGGGCCTTTGTGCGGTGGCAGCAGCCGCCGCGTCACCGCTGCGTTTCACGGCCAGGATCATCTTGTTCTTGCTGGTGTGTTCCAGCGCGATGAACTCGAAGACCTGCGTCTCGTAGCCCATCGCCTCCAGCAGCATCGCGCGCAGGGTGTCGGTCACCATCTCGGCTTCCTGCCCCATGTGAATGCCATGCTGCAGCAGCGGGCGCAGTGCCGCCGGTGAGCGCATCTGCGGGCGCAGCTGCTTGTGGCAGCAAGGCGAGCACATGATGATGGCGGCACCCGCACGCAGGCCCAGGTGGATGGCGTGGTCGGTCGCGGTGTCGCAGGCATGCAGCGCCACCATCACGTCCAGCAGCGCCGGCTGATAGCTGCGCACGTCACCCCGATCGAACTGCAGGCCTTCCATACCATGGCGCCGGGCCGCGGCGTTGCACAGCGTGACCATGTCTTCGCGCAGCTCGACACCCGTCACGCGTGCCTGCCTGCCGTGCGCACGCAGCCAGTCGTGCATCGCGAAGGTGAGATAGCCCTTGCCCGAGCCGAAGTCGGCCACGTGCACGGCAGCGCTCTCGGCCAGCGAAGAACGCTTCAAGGCCGCGGCCAGCACCTCGATGAACTTGTTGATCTGC
>JANMMD010000367.1:0-16498 GCA_031372905.1 Betaproteobacteria bacterium | reverse complement strand
GGCAAGGAAGACGCCATCAAGATCACGCCGCCCATCGACCTGACGCTCGAGTACGGCGTCGAGTTCATCGAGGACGACGAGCTGGTGGAGATCACGCCCAAGAGCATCCGCGTGCGCAAGCGTTACCTCTCCGAGCACGAGCGCAAGCGCGCGGGCCGCAGCGGCGCCTGAGCCGGACACCTGCTTGGGCGAGCGCATGACCCACCGCCAGGCGGTGTGGGTGATGGTGGCCGCCACGCTGATGTGGAGCATCGCGGGCGTGGTCTCGCGCCTCCTCGAATCGGCGCGCGGCTTTGAGGTCACCTTCTGGCGCAGCGCTTTCAATGCGCTGACGCTGGTGGTGCTGTTGTGCGCGATGAAGGGCGCCGGCCCGTTGTGGACAGCACTGCGCGGCGGTGGCCGCGCCTTGTGGCTGAGCGGCGCTTGCTGGGCCGTGATGTACACCGCCTTCATGATGGCGCTGACACTCACGAGTGTGGCTAACGTGCTGGTGACGATGGCCATCGGCCCGCTGTTCACCGCGCTGCTGGCGCGGGCGGTTCTGGGCCACCGTCTGGCGGCGCGCACCTGGGGCGCCATCGCGCTGGCCGGTGCCGGCATTGCGTGGATGTATGGCCACGAGGTCCAGGCCAGCGATTCGCGCGCCTTGCTCGGCATGGGCGTGGCCTTGGCCGTGCCCATCGCAGCGGCCGTGAACTGGACGTTGCTGCAGCACCTGAAGGCACGTTCGCAGGCCGGCGAGACGCCGCCCGACATGCTGAGCGCCGTGCTCGTCGGCGCGCTGCTGTCGGCAGCCGTGACCCTTCCCCTGGCCTGGCCGCTGGCCGCATCACCGCATGACCTGGGCTGGCTGGCCTTGCTGGGAGCGGTGCAACTGGCCATTCCCTGCCTGATGGCGGTGGCCGTGGCGCGTGTGCTCGGCGGCCCCGAGATCTCGCTGCTGGGGCTGCTGGAGGTGGTGTTCGGCGTGCTTTGGGCCTGGCTGGGCGCGGGCGAGGCGCCGTCCGCGGCCGTGCTCGGCGGCGGCTCTCTGGTGCTGGCGGCGCTGGTCGGCAACGAGGTGCTGGGCCTGCGCCAGCGTCCGGCGCGCTCACGCGCCTGAGCACGCCGTCGCCTGTCTACCTGTCAGGTCTTGCAGTAGCGCGGAACGGCGCGCGCCGTTAAGGTCTCTCCCAGAGCGCCGAAACAAGGCGACAGTGCTCAGGGACGCCGGGTGCCATGGAATTGCCATGGAGGTACCGGCAACAATGGCAAACGGGCTGTCCGCGCAGGCGGGCAGCCCGCTTTCCCTTGGGCTGGGCGGGCCCCTCCGGGCTAGCCCTCAGCCCGGCCTGCCCGATGCCGACCTAGCATGGCCCCAGGCCGCACTGTGCGGCGCCCATGGGCTCACGCATGCAACAACTCTCCGGCCTGGACGCCACCTTCCTGTTCCTCGAAACCGCCGAGATGCCCATGCACGTGGGGGCGCTGCACCTTTTCGAGCTGGCGCCCGGCAGCAAGGGCCGGTTCGTCACCGCGCTGCGCAAGCACATCGAGAGCCGGCTGCCCATCACGCCGGTGCTGCGCCGGCGCCTGTGGTGGATGCCGCTGAACCTGGCCAACCCGGCCTGGGTGGACGCAGTGCCCGACATGAAGCAGCACATCGTCGAGGTGAAGCTGGCCAAAGTGAACGGCCCGGGGGCCGGGCTGGCCGAGCTGGAAGCTGCGGTCTCGCAGCTGCACCCGGTGCTGCTGGACCGCACGAAGCCGCTGTGGAAGTTCCACGTCTTCGAGGGCCTGGCACCGGCCGCCAACGGCAACCGGCGCGTGGCCCTTTACACGCAACTGCACCACGCCGCGGTGGACGGCCAGGCCGCGGTGGCACTGGCCAACGCCATCCTCGACGTGAGCGCGGTACCGCGCGCCATCGAAGTGAAACCGTCGCGGCGCGAGCGCACCTTCAAGCTGGAGATGGCCGAGATGCTGCGCGGCGTCATCGGCAACCAGGCGCAGAAGGTGGCGGAGATCGTGCGCAACCTGCCGGCCACCGTCGGCACGCTGAAGAACGCGGCGAGCAAGGCGGTGTCGGCCTCATCGCTGCTCAGCGGCAAAGGTGGCTCGGGCAACCTGACGCTGGCGCCGCGCACGCCGCTGAACGTGTCGGTGACCGCGGGCCGTGCCTTCGCCACCGCCACGCTGCCTTTGCATGAGCTGAAGGCCATCGGCCGCGCCTTCGACGCCACCGTGAACGACATGGTGTTAATGGTCTGCAGCACGGCGTTGCGCCGGCATTACGCCAAACAGCGCTTGCTGCCACGCAAGAGCTTGGTGGCTGCGGTACCGATTTCGCTGCGCGCGAAGGGTGACACCAACGCCGACAACCAGGCCAGCATGAGCTTGATCAGCCTCGGCACGAACATCGCCGACACGAAAAAGCGCCTGGCCCACGTGAAGGCCGCCACCGCAGCGATGAAGACCACGATGGGCAGCCTGAAGAGCGTGCTGCCGACCGACTTTCCTTCGCTCGGCGTGCCCTGGCTCATCGAGGCCGCCACGGCGCTGTACGGCAAGGCCAAGGTCGCAGACCGTATTCCGCAGCTGGCCAACGTCGTCATCAGCAATGTGCCCGGGCCGCCGGTGCCGCTTTACATGGCCGGCGCGCGCATGGTGACGAACTACCCGGCCTCCATCGTCGTGCACGGCATGGCCTTGAACATCACGGTGCAGAGCTACGACCAGAGCCTGGATTTCGGCCTCATGGCCGACGCCGCGGCCATGCCCGATGTGCGCAGCCTGGCCGAGGCCTTGTACATCGCTCTCGACGATCTGCGCGCACTGCCGCGGCCGGGTGAACACGACCCGGACGAGCCCGCGCCCGACAGCGTGATGAGCCTGGCCGGCAAGCGCATTGCGGGCGGCGTGGCCGGCGCCGTCACCAGAACCTTGGGCAAAGCCACGCGCAGCGTGATGGGCGGCGTGATGAGCACCGTGCGGGACGCCGCTGTCGCCCAGGTGACAGGGCGTCCCGGTGCAAGCGATAGGGTGCGCAAGGCCGTGCTGCCAAAAAAGAAGGCCGGCGCCGGCTAGCATGGCCGCATGAGTGTTCCGATGCGCCGCCGCAGGCCGGCACCCGAGCCGTTCGCCCCGCTGAACGAACAAGAGCTGGTGGGGGCACCCGGCCCGATGCGCATGCTGCTGGAAGCGCGCGCGCCCTGGGAATACGCAGCCATGCTGGCCGCGGCACCCTGGCTCGGCCGCTTGCCGACGGGCGATGGCCACCCCGTCATCGTCTACCCGGGCTTGGGCGCGGCCGACTTCACCACGCTGCCCTTGCGCAACTTTTTGCGCGACCGCGGCTACACGCCCTACGCCTGGAAGCAGGGCTTCAACTTCGGCCCCAAGCACGGTGTGCTGGAAAGCTGCCGCGAGCAGCTGCAACAGGTCGCCACGCGCCACCGTGAGCCTGTGAGCCTCGTCGGCTGGAGCCTGGGTGGCGTGTATGCGCGTGAGCTGGCCAAGGAACATCCGCAGGCAGCGCGTTGCGTGATCACGCTCGGCACGCCGTTCAGCGGCCACCCGCGTGCTACCAACGCCTGGCGCTTCTATGAGATGGTCAGCGGCCAGAGCACGCACGACCCGGCACTGATCGAGCAGATCCGCGGCACGCCGCCTTGCCCCACGACCTCGATCTACAGCAAGACCGACGGCGTGGTGGCCTGGCAGTGCAGCCTGAACCCCGCAGGGCCCCGTGCCGAGAACATCGAGGTGCATGCCAGCCACATCGGCATGGGCATGAACCCACTGGCGCTGTACGCCATCGCCGATCGCCTGCGCCAAGACCCGCAGCAGTGGCAGCCCTTCGATGTGAAGGGTGCACGGCGCTGGTTCTACAAGGTGACGCACCACTCGCCGCTGCAGGCCAGCTCAGACAAACACGAGCCGACGCGGGCAGCGCTGTAGCGGCATGCGCATCGTCGCCAACGGCATCGCCATCGAGATCGACGACCAGGGCCTGCCCGGCGGGCAGCCGCTGCTGCTCATCATGGGCCTGGGCATGCAGCTCGTGGCCTGGCCCGACGAACTCGTGCAGTTGCTGGTGAGCCGCGGCTTTCGCGTCATCCGCATGGACAACCGCGACATCGGCCTCAGCCAGCACTTTGACCATCTGGGTGTGCCGAACATCGCCGCCGGCGCAGTGCGCCACACGCTGGGCATGGCGGTGGCCTCGCCCTACAGCATCGCCGAGATGGCCCAAGACGCCGTGGGTGTGCTGGATGCACTCGGCCTGCAGCAAGCCCACGTCTGCGGCGCCAGCATGGGCGGCATGATCGCCCAGCATCTTGCCGCCAAGCACCCGCAGCGCGTGAAGAGCGTGACGCTGATGATGACCACCAGCGGCGCGCGCCACCTGCCGCAGCCGGGTTGGCGGGTGCGCGGCGCCATGTTGCGGCGCCCGGCCGGCAACCAGCCCGAAGCCGTGGTGGACTACCTGGAAAAGCTGCTGAAGGCCATCGGCAGCCCGGGCTTCCCGCCGGATGCCGAACGCCAGCGACGGCGCCTGCTGGCCACGGTGCGGCGCTCTTGGCACCCGGCGGGCACGGCGCGCCAGCTGATGGCGGTGCTGGCAGACGGCGACCGCAGCGCACTGCTGCCGCGCATCGGCATGCCCACGCGCGTCATCCACGGCCTGGCCGACCCGCTGGTGCGCGTCGAAGCCGGGCGTGAGCTGGCGCAGCAGATCGCCGGTGCCCAGGCAGACTTCATCCCCGGCATGGGCCACGACCTGCCGCTGCAGCTGCTGCCGCGCTTCGCCGAGGGCATTGCGCAGAACGCCGCACGCTGATCAAGGCCTGTCGAGCGCCGATTTCCGCGTGCAGACGGGCCGCCTCAGCCGCGCCGGGTGCCGAGCCACACCACCGTGGCCACCACGATCAGTGCGCCAGCCACCTGTATTGGCGCAATCGCCTGGCCCAGCACGGCCCAAGCCAACACCAGGGCGAAAACCGGCTCCACGTTCATGATGGCCGAGTTGCCCACCACGCCCAGGCGCGGCAACACGGTGAACATGACGGTAAAGGCGGTGCCGTACAGCAGGCTCAGTGCCACCAGCCCCCACCAGCCCGGCGCCGCCGTCGGCCACTGCGGGCCGCCTTGCGTGGCCATGCCCAGGCCGGCCAGCAAGGCCACCATCGCCATGGTGGAAAAGGTGCGTACGCGGCCGTCCAGCGTGCCGGCTTCGTGCTGTGTCAGCACCAGCGCCAGGCCGAACGTGGCGGCAGCCACCAGCGCAAAGCCCACGCCCGCGCCGATGCGTGCCCACTGGCCCGCCGCGCCCAGACCCGACGCAGCGCCGAAGACATCCAACGCCAAGCCCAGACCCAGCAGCAGCACCGGCATTGCGCGCAGCACCCGCGGCTCGGTGCGCTGCTTGTAGATCAGCCGCGACCACAGCGAGATCCACAACGGAAAGCTGTTGAAGGCCAGCAGCGCCAGCGCCACCGGCAGGCGCGCCACGGCCGAGTACAGGCACAGGCTCTGCAAGCCGATCAGCACGCCGATGGCCGGCAGGGCGCGGCGGTGATGCGGCTGCAAGGCCAACGGCACCCGCCATAACAGCAGCACGGCGCCCACGCCCAAGACGGTGGCCAGGCTGCGGCAGGCCACCGCGGTGGCGACGTCCGCGCCATGGTTGAAGGCCAGGCGCGCAGCCACGTGGTTCGCGCCCATCATCAGCGCGATGAGCAGCAGCGTGGCGAAGGCCGCTGCCGTGAGGGCAGGGCGGGGCGCCGGGGTCATGTCGCCAAAGTCATGGCGCCCAGGGCCGCGCCAGCGGCTCCCCGACGAAGAGACCCTGCCCAGGCCACTGCACCGATTTCCAGTAGGCCTCGATCAAGGTATCGCCCTGGCGGTAGCGGCCCACCATCACGCTGGCGCGCGGAAACTTTTGCTCGTAGGCACACGGCTCCTCCACGGTGCCGTAGCTGGCGGTGGCGCCGGCGCGCAGCCAGTCGGTCACCGGCATCTGCTGGCCAAAACCGTCGGGCAGCACGCCGCCGTAGCTCGTGAGGTGGTCGGCCGCGGCTCCTGGCAGCCAGCTGTTGCTCGCGGCCTGAGCCACACGCGCCAGGCCTGTGAAATAGAAGAGCAGGTTGCTGCGGCCGGTGATCTCGTCACTGCCCGTGCCGGCCGTGTTGTCCACGAAATTGATCTGCAACTGCGGCACGGTGGTGCGGGCCAGCGCGCGAAAGTCGGCCTCGCGGGCATTGCGCGCAGGGTCGCTGGTGCGCACCAGCCAGGCCGTGGCTTCGGTGCTGCCGCTGCTCATGCGGCGGTCGGCGGTGACGCCGCGGTTGATCAAGACCTGGGCCTCGGCCAGCGTGGCCGCGCCCAGCATCATCGATGGACGGAGGCCGAAGTCTGCATAGGGGCGCGCGCTGCCGCTGTTGTAGTAGGGCGTCGTGGCCGTGGCCGCACAAACGCCGCAGTAGCGCGCATCGAAACCCAGGGCCAAGGCCGCGGTGATGCCCATGACGCAAGCGCCTTGCACGCGTGACGGCGATGTCCAGGTGATCAGCGTGGCCTGCACGGCGGCGGGCAGGCGGGCGTCGATGCTGGCCTTCAGCGTGCTGAAGGCAGCGCTGGTGATGACGTCGTTGCGCGTGGGCAGCGCGACGCGCACGACGTTCGCCTCCGGGATGCCGCGTGCCTGCTGGTAGGCACGGCCGATGGCCTCGCCGGTGGCGTCGCCTTCCGCGATCAGCACCGCGAGTTCCGCCGGGCCGATGGCCGACGGCCCGGGCGTAGCGCTCACGCTGCCGCCACTGCTGCCAGACCCGCCGCCGCCGCACGCGCCGGCAAGCAACACAGTCCCCACGATGAACGCAGCACGAACAAGTGACAGTGACATGAACAAAAAGAAGGGTGAGTGCGGCTGCGCACGAACGCTAGGCTGGACGCAATGTACCCGTGCGTGGGCAGGCGCGCAGACGCTGCCCCTCCGATGGCAGTACGCTCAGGCCATGGATGCTGCACACCACGACTTTGCCGAACTGTTTCAGCAACTGGGCCTTCCCAGCGACGAAGCCAGCATCAGGCACTTCATCAGCGCCAACGCGCCCTTGCCCGAGGCGATGCGTCTTGAAGACGCACCGTGCTGGACACCCGCTCAAGCGCGCTTGCTGCGCGAAAGCTGGGCGCAAGACGCCGACTGGGCGCCGGTGGTCGACCGCCTGAACCTGGCCCTGCGCGGCCGCTGAGGCCGTGCCGCGCGGCCCGGCGGCCGCGCGCTCAGCTCATGCGAACTTCGCCGTGTTCACCCATGCCCGTTGGCGTGGTGCCGGTGACGGCAGCATGGGCCATCTTCAACAGTTGAACCACCTTGTTCTCCTTCACGTCCCAGTAATCGGCATGGGAGATCTTTACCTGCACCAGCGCAAGATTGGGGTCTTCCGGCCCACCTGGAAACCACGCCTGGGCCATCTTGGACCACAGCTGGCGCTTCTTGGCGAGGTCGTCGACCACGGCGGCGTTGCCAGACACTGACACATAGCTGTCCGCGCCGACATCGGCATAGGCCACGTTGACACTGGCTTCGCGCGTCAGGTCCGCCACGGGTTCACTGCCCTTGGACATGAAGAACCACAGGTTGCTGTCTTCGTCGACGCTGGTGTTTTGCGTCGTCATCGGCCGCGAGTGCAGGTGGCCGTTGGCGTGGCGCACCGTGAACATCGAAAAGCGGATGTCCTTGATGAGGTGCCACAGTTTTTCGCGTGCCAAACCGTTCTCGTCGCCGGTGGCGACAGTTGCGCTGGATGTCATGAGACGGGCCGTCCTTGAAAGGTTTTCGGTGGCCGAGGGGCCACGCGCCTGTTGCATTGCAGCACCGTGCGTCTGCCCGGTGCTGTCGGACGGCGGGCTGTGCGGGTGTAGGCCTGGCGCGCGATTCACCGCCACGAAAGTGCGGTGGCGCCCTCAGACATGGCGCACACGAAATCGCGCCCTGGGCGCAAGCGTTAGCGCACAGACGCCACCAGCCGCACCCCAGAAGCTCACAGGCGCTGTCTCAATCGACCAGCCTCATCCTGACCTCACGCAATTGAACGGAGCTGCCATGTCCAACGTCTCGAACCTGAGCGATCTCTACATCGAAGAACTCAAGGACCTTTGGTCTGCCAACGACCAGATGGCCCGGGCGCTGAAGAAGATGGGCCCGAAGGCGACCCACCCGAAGCTCAAGCAGATGCTGGAGTCGTCACAAAAAGGTATCGCGGGGCACACCGACTTGTTGAAGGCGCTCATCGCCAGCCAGGGCGAGGACGTGTCCAAGGAACACTGCAAGGGGATGGAAGGCCTGGTGAGTGAAGCCCTGAAGCACACCATCGAAGACGGCCCGGATCAAGGCCCGGTGCTCGACGCAGCCATCATCGCGCAGTACCAGCGCATGACGCATTACGGCATCACCGGCTTCGGTACCGTGGCCGCCTTTTCGAAGGCCCTCAAACTTGACGACGACAACAAGCGACTGCGCGCTGCGGTGAAGGACATGTACGTGGCCGACGAGCTGATGACGAAGCTGGCCGAAGCGGCCGTCAACGAGGACGCCGTCGACGAGTGACGGCAAGGTGGGGCGTGCCAGCTTGGGGTATGGCACGTTCTGCTCCTTCCCATCTGGGCCGCGTAGTTAACATAATATATATCGTACCCATTTCGAACCTCGAGAGTACGGGCAGCGTGACAGCGTCGAACATCACGTTCTCGACGGCTCGAACCTGCATCTAGCGCTTTCTGGCCCCCCTGAACCAGTGCCTGTCCAGGCGCTGCCGCCTCGTTTCTCCTTAGCATCGTGGCCCCTTTCGGTCGACGGCCGCCCACGAGCCCGATGCCAGCCCCCACTGCACCCGTCATGTGCCAATCGCAAACCCACTGGATCACGCTGTTCGCGGGCAGCCTGCTGTCGCTCGCCAGCGCTGCAGCACCCACGACAGAAGCGCCGACGGCGGTGGAGCCGAATGCGGCCAGCGTCTTGCCTTTGGCGGCGGGTGTGCGGCCGGGCGATCGAAACAGCGACGCACGCACCATCGACCTGCTCGTCGAGATGCAACAGCCCACCGCGGGGGTCCAGTTCAATGAACGCACGCCGCGCAACCCGGCCCGTGATGGTTTGGGGCGCACCCTGCCAGCGCCGCAGCCGGCACAGCCGCCGCAGCGGCCTCAAACAGACGCGCCGCCAACGTCGCCCGCTGGTCTGTTCGGCAGCGGCGCCACGCCGCCCGTACAGACACGCACGCAGAACGTCATGGAGCGTTCGCCTTCCAGCGATGTCATGCCGGCGCGAGCCTCTGGCCGCCCTGCATCCGACATGCCCCCCGAGGTGAAGCGCTGGCTGCAGTGGCCTCGCGAAGTCATCGAGTACGTGCGCGAGAACCGCGGCTTTGTCATCGGCGGCACTGCGGTGCTGCTGATGATGGGCTGGGCCGCGTCGAGGATGTTCGGCCGCCGCCGCGGCTGACCGTCCAATGGCCTGCCGATAACCTGCCGAACGGCAGGCCGCGCGATCAGGCGCCCGGTGAGCTGTCGTCGTCGCCGCCAACCTCGTCATCCGCGTACGCGGCCACGGTGTCCGCCGGGGCACCCGGCGCGACACGGTCCAGCGGACGGCAAAGCTGGCGGTTCAGCTGACCCAGGCGTTCCGACTTGGCCATCGCGGCCAGCACGACCTCGGGGTTGATCATCAGCATGAACGGGTTGCGGTCGGGAGCGGGGTGCGCCATGGTGGGCCTCCAATCACTGCGGTATGGCAGTTATCGGCACTCTAGGCGGCCGCCCAACGCTTGGGGAGTGGGCGCCGCACCATGCCGCGTGTCAGCCGACTTCTGACACGGTCACTCTGCACACCCCGGCTCAGCGCGGCCATGCGGCCAGGCGGTTGGCCAAGGTTTCCCGGCCGGCAGAGCTGGCGAAATCCACCGCCGTCATGCCAGCGTCGTTGCGCGCCTGCAAGCTCGCGCCGCGAGCCAGCAGCAGATCGACACTGCTCTCCGGGCCGTAGCGCGAGGCCATCATCAGGGGCGTTGACCGGTTGGGCGACAAGGCCTCGATGGCCGCGCCGCGCTGCAGCAGCAAGGCCACCATCTCGGTTTGCGGGCCGGTGGCAGCGTAATGCAGCGGCGTCCAACCGGGCCGGTTGACGGCCGCGCCGCGCGCCAGCAGTTGCTCGGCCAGCGCGATATCGCCGCGCAGCGCGGCCATCATCAGCGGCGTCTCGTTGCTCGCGTTGCTCGCGTCCACCTTGATCTTCGGGTGCGCCAGGAGCGCCGCCGCGACCTTGGGCGATTCGTCGCGCATCGCGATGAAGAGGCCCGGCTGGCCCTTGTCGTTGAGGCTGTTGGGATCCAGGCCCTCGCCCAGCAAGCGCTGGACGGTACGCACGTCGTCCAGTTGCACGGCGCGGAAGAAGTCCACCACCGGGTTGGCGCGCGATGGAAACATCGTCATTGCCAGAACAAGATAGGCAATGGACTTAAAGTGAAATCTGCGGTTCATGCGGCTGCCTCGGTCTCTGCGCCCAGGCCGAACAGGCCTTCGGCGTTGGCGCTGGTGACACGGGCCACGGTCTCCAGCGGTTCTTGTTTCAAGGCCGCGAGCTGGGCGGCCACGTGTGCCACCCAGGCGGGCTGGTTGGTCTTGCCGCGGTGCGGCATCGGCGCCAGGTAGGGGCTGTCGGTCTCGATCAGGCAACGCTCCAGCGGCACGGCCCGCGCCACCTCGCGCAAAGCCTCGGCGTTCTTGAAGGTCAGGATGCCTGAGAACGAGATGTGGAAGCCGAGCTCCAGCGCCGCCATCGCCACTTCCATGGTTTCGGTGAAGCAGTGGAAGACACCGCGCACGGCGCCCTGCCCTTCATCGCGCAGCACGGACAGGGTGTCGGCGCTGGCGCTGCGGGTGTGGATGACCAGCGGCAGCCCGGTGGCACGCGCGGCCCGGATGTGCACGCGGAAGCGTTCGCGCTGCCAGGCCATGTCGGCCACGCTGCGGCCGTTCAGGCGGTAGTAGTCGAGCCCGGTTTCACCGATGGCCACGACGCGTGGCAGCGCAGCGCGCTGCAGCAGGTCGTCGAGCGTGGGTTCCTGCACGCCTTCGTTGTCGGGGTGCACGCCCACGCTGCACCAGAAGTTGTCGTGCGCGGTGGCCAGCGCATGCACCTGCGGAAACTCTTCCAGCGTGGTGCAGATGCACAAGGCGCGGTCCACCTTCGCCTCGGCCATCGCCCGGCGCAGCTCGGGCAATCGAGCCTGCAGTTCAGGGAAGCTGAGGTGACAGTGCGAGTCGACGAACATACATGCCAGGCCCTGGAGGAACCAAAAAGCAGGCCGCGGCGCTTGCGCGCAAGCGTCGCGGCTACAAGGTCTGCGTGGGCTTGGTCGACGAGATGCTGGTGCCCAGCACTTCCTCGATCTTGATCTTGAGCTGGCGCGATTTGTCGTCGTTCGGAAACCGCACACCCACACCCTGAGTGCGGCCGCCGGAAGCGTTGGGTGGCGTGAGCCATGCCACCTTGCCGGCCACCGGGAAACGCTGCGGGTCGTCGGGCAATGACAGCAGCAGGTAGATGTCCTCGCCGAGCTTGTATTCCCGCGTCGTCGGCACGAAGAGACCGCCATCGGTGAACACCGGGATGTAGGCCGCATAGAGCGCGCCCTTTTCGCGGAACACGAGCTGGATGACGCTGGGCCGGCTGGCCACTGCCGCGCCTGTGCCCGGCGCCACGGGCGGGCCCAGGCCGCCTGCGCGCGTGGAGGTGCGGTCTTTCATGGCTGGAGTGTATCCAAGCGCTGCGGTGCTCAGCGGGGTGCGGCCACGGGCGGCGCCAGGGCCTGGGCACCACCGTTGACCAGCGCCTCGATCAACAGCGCCTCGCTCCACGGGTGCTCGGCGTGCCGCGCCACGCGGCGCAGTTCAGTGGCCCATTCGGTGAGCGCAGGCAGCGCCGCCCGTGCCGGAAGGCTGGCTGCAGGAAAGTACTGCGTGGTGGCGCCCGTGGCGCGCGCCATGGCGTCGTGGCAGAGCTTCTGCAGGGCGTCCAGCGCACGCGGCACCGGCCAGCCCGCCAGTGCGCCGGCCTGCCCATGGGCCACGGCGCGCGGCAGGGCCGCCCACGCCGCGGCGCCCACGCCCGCCTGCACGAGTGCCAGCACATCCAGGGGGCGGCCGCTGCAGGCTGCCAGCAGCACTTGGGCATCGGCCGCGTCCGGCACACCGCGGGCCTGCAGCCAGGGCACGGCCTGCGCGGCGGCCGGGACCGGCAGGCGCAAGAGCTGGCAGCGGCTGCGCACGGTGGGCAGCAGGGTTGCGGGGTCGCTGGTGGTCAGCAGCAGGCGCGTGCCGGCGGCGGGTTCCTCCAGCGTCTTCAGCAGTGCGTTGGCCGACTGCAGGTTCAACGCATCGGCCGGATGCAGCAAGGCGGCCTTGCCCTGGCCGCGTGCACTGGTGCGTGTGCAACGCTCGATGAGCAGACGCACCTCGTCGATGCGGATCTGCCGGCTGGGCTTGCGTTTGCTGTCGTCGCCGTCCAGCTTGTCTTCGGGCAGCGGCCAGGCGTGTTCTCGGCGCAGCGTTTCCGGCAGCAGCACGGTGAGGTCGGGGTGCAGATGGCTCTGCATGAGGCGGCAGCTGCCGCAGCGGCCGCAGGGGCGCAGAAGCTCGGCCGGCGCATCGGCGCCCTGGCCTTCACACAACCAGGCCTGCCCCAGCACCAGGGCGAAAGCCAGCGCACCGACGCCCGGCGCGCCGTGCACCAGCAGCGCATGGCCCCGGTGGCTGCGCAAGGCCTGCGCCAGCGGCTCGGCCAGCCAGGGCAGCGGCAGCTCGCCGTCGTTGCCCACCAGCAGCTCGTTCATGCCCAGCTCAGGCCTCGCAGATGGGCCTCGATCTGCGCCCAGACGCGCAGGCGTTCGGCACTGGCGTCCAGGCGTGCGAAGCGGCTCGGGTCTGCGGCGCAGCGCGCTGCGTAGGCCGCGCTGACGCGCGCGAAGAAGGCCTCGTCCTGGGCCTCGAAGCGGTCGGGCGCGCGCACGGCCGCACGGCGCGCGGCGGCCGTAGCCGGAGGGATGTCGAACCACAGGGTCAGATCGGGTTGCAACAGTCCCCCGGCCTGCGCCTGCACCCAGCTTTCCAGCTGACCCAGCACCGCCAGGTCAAACCCGCGGCCGCCGCCCTGGTACGCAAAACTCGCGTCGGTGAAACGGTCGCACAGCACCGTGGCGCCGCGTGCCAGTGCCGGTGCGATGCACTGCACGACATGGTCGCGGCGCGCCGCGAAGACCAGCAGCGCCTCGGTCAGCGCATCCATCGGGGCGTGCAGCACGAGGTCGCGCAAGCGCTCGGCCAGCGGCGTGCCGCCGGGCTCGCGCGTCACGATCACCTCGTGGCCGCGCTGACGCAGCCAGCCGGCCAGGGTATCGATGTGCGAGCTCTTGCCGGCGCCGTCGATGCCTTCGAAGCTGATGAAGTGGCCGCGCCCTGCGGGCGGCCTCTCGCCGCGGTTCCCGGTGGAGCTCAAGGCTGGCCGCGCTGGTATTTGTTCACCGCACGATTATGGTCGGCGAGGTTTTCGCTGAAGACGCTGCTGCCGTCGCCGCGGGCCACGAAATACAGCGCCTTGCTGGCCTCGGGCCGCACCGCCGCGCGCAGCGAAGCCAGGCCAGGCAGTGAGTTCGGCGTGGGCGGCAGGCCGCCGCGCGTGTAGGTGTTGTAGGGCGTGTCGGCAAGCAGGTCACGCTTGCGCAGGTTGCCGTCGAAACGCTCGCCCAGGCCGTAGATCACGGTGGGGTCGGTCTGCAGCGGCATGCCGATGCGCAGGCGGTTGACGAAGACCGAGGCCACCAGGCCGCGGTCCGCGGCGGTGCCGGTTTCCTTTTCGACGATGCTGGCCAGCGTCAGTGCCTCGTCGGCGGTTTTCAGCGGCGTGTCGGGGGCACGCTGGGCCCAGGCGTCGTTCAGGCGCTGCTGCATGCTGCGGTGGGCGCGCTTGAGCACGGTGAGGTCGCTGACGCCGCGGCTGTAGCGGTAGGTGTCTGGGAAAAATCGCCCTTCGGCGGCCTGGCCCTGGGCGCCCAGCGCGGCCATCAGCTGGGCCTCGCTCATCTCGGCCGTGGTCGGCTTCAAGTGCGGCGCCTGTGCCAGGGCAGCACGCAGCTGGCGCAGTGTCCAGCCTTCGATGAAACGCACCTGCTCCAGCGCCTCGTCGCCCTGCACCATCTTGGCCAGCAGGCGGCGCGGCGTGATGCCGGTTTCCACCTCGTAGCTGCCGGCGCGAATGCGGCGCGCCTGGCCCGACCCGCGAAACCAGGCGTAGAGGAACTCCGGCGACGTCATCACGCCGGCATCCACCCAGGCCTGCGCCACCTCGCGCGGTGTGGTGCCGCTCTCCACCGACAGCTCGACCGTGGCTGCGGCCAGTGTCAGCGGGCTGTCCACCCACTTCCACGCCAGCCAGGCGAGCACCGCGCACAACAGCAGTGGCAGGCCCAGCAGGGGCAGCCACCAGCGCAACCCCGAGGACCGACGCGACATGGCGGCTGATGATAATCAAGGCATGAGCCCTGCCCTGCCCGCCGATCTATCTTCCGTCCTTTCTTCAAACCTGCCGCAGGGCGCCGTGCGTCTGCTGGACTGGGGCGTGATCCGCGCCCAAGGCGCTGAAGCCGCGAAGTTTCTCCATGGCCAACTGACACAGGACGTGGAGCACCTGGAGGACGGCCAGGTGAAGCTGGCGGGCTACTGCTCGGTCAAGGGCCGGCTGCTGGCCAGTTTCGTGATGTGGCGCCGCGGCCCGGACGAAGTGCTGCTGGCCTGCAGTGCCGACCTGTTGCCCGCGGTGCTGAAGCGGCTGTCGATGTTCGTGATGCGGGCCAAATGCAAGCTCAGCGATGCGTCTGCAGAGCTGCCGCTCTGGGGGCTGGCCGGTGCGGCCGTGAACGCGCTGGCCGCCGCAGCCGACGGCGGGCAGGTGCTGCGGCTTCACGATGCCGTGGTTGACGGCGGGACCCTGTCCCGTGCTTTGTGGGTGGGCCCGGCGGAGCCCGCCGCGCCTGCGCTGGACGGCGACGCCTGGCGCTGGCTGGAGGTGCACAGCGGTGTGGCCCGCATCGTCGCGGCCACGTCCGAGCAGTTCGTGCCGCAAATGGTGAACCTGGAACTGGTGGGCGGCGTGAACTTTCAGAAGGGCTGCTACCCGGGCCAGGAAATCGTGGCGCGCAGCCAGTACCGCGGCACGCTGAAGCGTCGCGCCTACGTGCTGGAAAGTGCGGTGCCGCTGCAGCCCGGGCAGGAAGTCTTTCTCGCGAGCGAGGCCGAGCAGCCGGCTGGCATGGTGGCGCTGGCCGGCAGCTGGGCCGGGCGCCATGCGGGCCTGGTGGAGCTGAAGATCGCGGCCCTGGCCGCCGGCACCTTGCACGCCGGCAGCGCGGGCGGCCCCTTGCTCACCGTGGCGCAGCTGCCTTACGCCATCCCGGCCGACGCGGCCTGACATGGCGCGCGAGCTGTTCGTCTACTGGAAGGTCGGGCACGAACAGGCGCCTGCAGCACACCGCGCGGCGGTCGGCCTGTTGCAGGCATTGCGACAAGCCCACCCGGAGCTTCAGGCGCGCCTGATGCAGCGAGCCGACGAATCCGGCGACAAGGCCACCTTCATGGAAACCTACAGCGCCCTGCCCGCGGGCGTGACGCTGGCTCTGCAGGCTGCCATCGAGGATCAAGCCCGGCTCGCGTTCGTGGCGCTGGGCCACCCCGCACGGCACGTCGAGGTCTTCGAGAGCCTCGACGGCTAGAGCACGCGCCGCATCGTCTGGTGCGGCACGCCGGCGGCTTCGAACAGCGCGCCTTCGCTGGCGAACCCGAAGCGCTCGTAGAAGCCCTTGGCGCTGGTTTGCGCGTGCAGCATCACGGCCACGTCGCCGCGGTCGTGCGCCGCCTGCATCAGGCCTTGCAACACCGCCTTGCCCAGCTGCGCGCCGCGCAGGCTCGTGAGCGTGGCCATGCGCCCCAGCTGCGCCAGGCCGCGCGAGGGCTGCAGCAGGCGCCCTGCCGCCACCGGCACACCGAAGTGGTTGAAGGCCACCCCGTGCACGGCGGCCTCGTCGGCATCGTCCACCATCAGGTCGGCCGCGATGCCTTGTTCGTCGACGAACACCGCCTGGCGTACGGCACGCGCCGCCGTGCCCAGCGTGGCCCAGCTGCCGCACCGCAACTCGAACACCGGCAAGCCGGCCTCGAAGTTGTTCAAGACCTCGCGCAGCACCGGCGGCACAGGCTGGCTGCTCTGCGTGGCCGGGTCGGCAAAGACGTACACGAGCTCGCCATGCACCAGGCATTGCTCGCCGCGAAAGACCGCCGCCTGGAAGCCCATCGACGAGTTGCCGATGCGCGCGCAGCGGATGCCGACGGCGAGCTGCTCGTCGTAGCGCGCCGAGGCCAGGTATTCCAGCGTGGCCTTGCGCACGTAGAGGTCGCCACCCAGCGC
>JANMMD010000359.1:0-7448 GCA_031372905.1 Betaproteobacteria bacterium | reverse complement strand
GCCCACAGCGTCACGCGCTCTGCACCACGCGTTTCATCGACAACCCATGCCCACGGGATGATCCCGCGCTCACGGGCATAGACAAGCTGGGTGCTCACCTTGTTGGTCGAACCCTTGCTCATGTCGGCCAACAGGCCCATGGTGAACAGCCGGTAGCAGACAGCGCGCACGCTGGCCGGTTGAATCTCGGCCAGTATTTCGTGGCAGGCATGGATTAAGTCGAGCGACGCTTGCGCCTTGCCGCGCCCACGGCGCGTGATGGTTGCGGCGCTCATCAGCGGCCTCCGATCTGGCGCAACAGGTCGCCCACGGCCCTCAGGCACGGCACGGCCTTGCTGTAGTTCCAACGGGCCACCAAGAATTCGCCATCGGCCATCTCGATGAGCGTGCAGCCGCAGAGCGCGGCGCGTGCCTTCATCGTCGCCAGCGCTTTACCGTCGCCGTCGTCGTTGGCAAAATGCAGGTGTTGGTTTTGGTATGTCTTCGGGGGCTTGGCGCTGCAATCGCCAGCCCCTTCGTCATTGGGGCGGATCATTTGGCAGCCCTCCGAAGCCAGCGGCTCGGGGTGGCGCACCACATGCGCAGCGCCAGCGCGATAACAGCGGCCTTCAAGATTGCACCTCGGCCTGCTGGGCCAGGAAAGCTTCGACCTGGTCGAGATCGAACACGGTGGTGTTCGGCCCCAGCTTGAACGGCGCCGGAAATTTGCCTTCCTTCACCCAGCGCCACACCGTGGCCGGGCTTACCGGCAGGCGGCCTGCTCTGTCCTTCGTGGTCGCCAGGTCGGCAATGCGGATTACGCGCTGCGCCTTACGTTGCGCGCTTCCAATGCTCTGTGTCATCGAAACCCCTTCCGCAGTCCTCTCGACGCGCCGGGGTTGCGACTTGCTGCCCCTTGGTGCGCGTCAATCTTGGATGCGATGAGGCACGATAGAAACGATCTCGCGGCTTGTCGTTAGCCGCTGCTGAGCAGAGATAGTGCTTTGCTCAGCAGAGACAATGCCATGCTGAGCAGCGCGCATGTCAAAGCCCGCGAAGACACTTCACAGATACAAAGTCGTGCGTAACTTCGACGCCTAGCTCATGCAGGATTCGGCCGACATAGTGGCGGGCAAACGCGCGCTTGTTTCTGTCGTAGGCATGCTGATGCAGTGCCCACTCTGCACGAACAAACTCCTTGGCCTTGGCCTTCTCCTTGTTCTTGGCAAGCCCGCCGCTTCTTCGGTCCTGCCGCCGCTTCTCCTTCTCGCGCTCAATCGCCTGCGTCTGCTCCCGCATCTGCGCCTTGATGTTGGTGGCTTGGTCCAACGCCTGGAGCCAGGTTCCCATCCAGAAGATGACTTCCCAGTTATCCGGCTGAAGTTCCACGGATATCCGCTTTGCAACGTCTCCGAGCGGTAATCCGAGCGCCGTACCGCAGCGCTCCAAAACGTCGAAGCTTTTGGCGTATTCACCCCAGGGCTTGAAAGCGCTAAGGTCATACAGTCCCACGCCCAGCATCAACGCATTCGACGGCGGCGGAATGTTTCCATGCTGCGCTCTGAAAGCCAGTGCATCAATTGCACGCTGCGCTTCGGTCTCCTGATGAACTAACAAAGCCAGTTCATAGGATGGGGAGTCGATGAATCGGGTTACGTCCAGCGCGTAGGGGTTCGGCTTTCGCTTGGCGCTCATGCGGCCGCCTTGTGCATTGGCACGACGTTGTCGCCCACGGCAGGCGCAGTGCCGAGAAACTTCGCCCAGTCGGCCATCAGGTTGCGCCGCTTCTCGAACAGGTCACTGCGCTGATACGCCGCCACGGTGCCGTCGCCGATGGCGTGCGCCAGCGCCATCTCGCGGACTTCGGACGGGTATGCCGTCGATGACGCGCACCAGCTTGAGAAACTGGCGCGGAACCCGTGCGGCACGGCATCCACGGCCATGCGGCGCATGACGGCGGACAGGCTCATGTCGGACAGCGGTTTGCCTTCCTTGGCGCCGGGGAAGATAAGGTTGGTGCCTTCCAGCCGGGGCAGCGATTCCAGCAGCGCCACAACTTCTTCGGACAGCGGCACGCTGTGCGGCCTGCCTGACTTCATGCGCATGCCGGGTATCGCCCAGGTCTTCGTCTTGGTGTCGATCTCCGCCCAAGTCGCCAGCCGCGCCTCGCCTGAGCGGCACGCCGTCAGCACGACAAATTCCAGGCAGCGTGCCGACGTGCCGGGAACATCCTTCAGCGCCTGCATGAACGCGTACAGGTCGCCAGCGGGCAAAGCCCGGTGCCCGGTGACAGCGCCGACGATCTTTCGGTCGGCCAGCAGCTTGTCCAGATTCCCTTTCCAGCGCGCCGGGTTGTCGCCGCTGCGGTATTTGCGCACCGTGGCCCAGTCGAGCACCAGCTCGATGCGGTTGCGCACGCGGTTGATGGTCTCGTTCTTCGTCGCCCAGTGCGGCTCGATGATGCTGGTGATGTGCGTGATGTTGACGTGGCGCACCAGCACCTCCCCGATGACAGGGTAGGCGTAAGTCGTGAGCGTGTTCGTCCACTGCGTAGCGTGCTTGGCGTTGCGCCAGCCGTCCTTCTTGGCCTTGATGTAGGCCTCAGCGCAGCGCTTGAACGTCCAGGCCAGCGCCTTTTCTTCCTGCTGCTGCTCGACGATGGTTTGCCGCGCCGCTGCACGCTGCGCCACCGGGTCGATGCCGTTGGTAATGTTGTCGCGGGTGGCCTGAGCCTTCTCTCGCGCCAGCGCCAGCGGCACGCCAGGAAACGCTCCCAGGCCGATCTCGCGCCTCTTCTCGCCCACCTTGACGCGCAGCAGCCAGGAGCGGGTGCCGGTCGGTGAAACCTGCAACATCAGGCCCGCCACGCCGCCCACAGGGTGCAGTCCAGCGGCGGTCAAGCCCTTGACGGCAAGCGGCCCGAGTTCCTTGGCGATACGCGGCATTTTTCACCCCTCAAACAACCCCACATAGGAATTGCGCTTGGATGCTATGCCGTGCGACGGGTTAAATCAATGCTTGGGATGATGTACCTATGAATAGGTCGCTTCCCAGTGCTGTTTTGCGATGGGGTGAGACAGCATCGGATATGGCGGAGAAGGACACCGCTTCCGCCAGATCGAACGCTGAGCCCACGATGTGCCGTCATCAGAACCGACGCGCGAGTGCTGGCGCTTGCAATCGCTAGCCGCGGGTCTCGCGGGCTCCTATGTTGCGCAGATCCAACAAACACGTGAAGGTCGCGATACGCCGAGGCACGTGGTGTCGCCACCGGTCAGTCAATCTGACGCAGCAGCGAGCGCGTAAAAACGCAATTGAAACAACGGCTTGTGGGCAGAGGTGACGTCTCTGACCAGGCCTGCGGTCAACACACGCCCGAAAGGTCGCGGGTTTGCCAGGGAAACGCTGTCCAAAACGGTGAGATAAAAATAAAGGTTTGCATTGCTCGCGGCCGCGCTGCGCATGGCCGTTGCGCTTCGGGAACGTCAACCCTTCCCGTATTGACTCAACCTTTCCTCACCAGGAGTGATCTTCATGGTTTTCAAAAGAACGAGGGTCTCCCTCAGCGCTCTGCTTGCGTTGGGCGGTGCCGCAGTGATGGCGTCGTTGCCAGCGATGGCGCAGACGGTCGAGCGTATCGAGATCACAGGCTCGCGCATCAAGAGCCTGGCCGCCGATTCGCCGTCGCCGCTGCAGACCTTGAGTGCCATCGAAATCCAGTCCTCGGGTGCCGTGAACATCCAGGACCTGCTGCTGAAGAACCCCACGCTGGGTACCCCCGGTATCAGCCGCACGAATTCGAACTTTTCCACCGCCAGTGCCGGCGTCGCCACGATCGACCTGCGCAACCTGGGCAGCGCACGCACGCTGGTACTGGTGAACGGCCGCCGCTTCGTCTCCGGTGTCCCTGGCAGCTCGGCAGTCGACCTGAATGCCATCCCCACCGAGTTCATCGAGCGCGTCGATCTGCTGACGGGCGGGGCCTCATCGGCCTACGGCTCCGACGCTGTGGCCGGTGTCGTGAACATCATCTACAAGCGCAACTTCGAGGGCCTGTCGGTCAACCTCAGCACCGGCCAGAGCGAGAAGAGCGACAACAAGACGACCACCGCCGCGCTGACCTGGGGCGTGAACGCACCCAACGGCCGCGGCAACCTGATGGCGCACCTGGGCTACTCCAAGCAAGGCGCGGTGTTCTCGTCCAAGCGCGACATCTCGGCCATTGACCAGGCTTCGCGCGGCGCATTCGTCACGGGTGACCCGGACGACATCTTCACGGTGACCCGGCCATTCCTTTCCAGCTTTGCGCCGCAGGGCCGCGTCTTCATCAACCCGGGCGTGAATACGCAGTCGCGGACCTTCGACGCCAGCGGCAACGTCATCCCCTTTTCGACCAACGGACCGGCCGGTGACGGCGTCGGCGCCACCGGGTTCAACCGCTCTGCTTTCCGCACCATCGCCATCCCGACCGAGCGCTTCCTGCTCGCGACAAAAGGCGACTACAACCTGAGCGAATCGCACACCGCCTACATGGAAGGCACGTATGCGCTGACCAAGACGGTCACGCGGCTGGAGCCGTTCCCGCTCGATTCCAACCAGATTTTCCCGACCAGTGGGCAGGTGCCGGCCGAGTTCCTGGTCAACGGCACGCTGGTGCGCAACCCGTTGGTGCCCGATGCCATCTACAACCTGCTCGGGTCGGTGCGAAACGCCGACGGTGCACGCATGTACAGCTTCACGCGGCGTCTGGCTGAGGTGGGCAACCGCGCCAGCGTCGCCGACCGCAGCACCTACCGTTTCGTCACGGGTCTGAAGGGCGAACTGTTCACCGGCTGGGACTACGACCTGTACTTCGGCTATGGCTCCACGAGCGAAGCGCAGACCGGTAATGGCCAGGTCAACGTCGCCAGCTTCCGCAACGCGCTGGAGGCCGTGCCCGGCGCCAACGGGCAAGCTCAGTGCCGTGACGCGATCGCCCGCACCCAGGGCTGCGTGCCGATCAACGTATTCGGCTTCAACAGCATCTCGCCGGCGGCGCTGGCCTACGTGACCGCGCCGTCCAGCCTGTCGACGGCCGTGACGCAGCGTTTGTTCGGCGGCAACATCAGCGGCGAGATCGCCAAGTTGCCGGCTGGTCCTCTGGCAGTCGCTGCCGGTTTCGAATATCGCAAGGAAACGTCGCGCAGCGAATTCGACGCGCTCACGCAAGCCGGCCTGAACGCCGGCAACGCGCAGCCGGCCACCAAGGGCCAGTTCAGCGTCAATGAGGTCTACGTCGAAGCCCGCCTGCCGCTGCTGAAGGATCTGCCGGGGGTCAAGTCCCTGAATGCCACCGCAGCGGTGCGTGGCTCGGACTACACCACCTCGGGCCGCGTCACGAGCTGGAACACCGGCCTGGAGTGGGAGCCCGTGGCTGACGTGCGGGTGCGCGCCACGTCCGCACAATCCACCCGCGCGCCGAACATCAGCGAGCTGTACGACCCGCCGCAGCAGACCTTCCCGACCGGCCTGAGCGACCCCTGCCTTGGCGTCACGCCGACCTCGACCACGGCGGCCTCCGTCGCTTGCCGCGCAGCACCCGGCGTCAATGCCAACATCGCGGCCAACGGCGGCGTGTTCACGCTGACGCAACCTGATCTGCAAGGCATCAGCGGTTTCAACCGCGGCAACCCGACAGTCAAGCAGGAGGTGGGCAAGTCCTACACCGTCGGCGTTGTGTTCACGCCCAGTGCTGTGCGGGGCCTGACGCTGACTGCTGACTACTTCAACATCAAGATCGCTGACGCTATTGTCTCGACGCCGAGGCAGTTCATCCTGCAGCAGTGCTACACCGGCAACGCGCTGTTCTGCCAGTTCATCACGCGCCGCGCCACGGCGGCGGGCGCCAACAGCGCAGGTTCGCTGTCGTTCATCGATTCCACGGTGACCAACAGCGGTGAGCTTGCCACCCGAGGCCTGGACCTGACGGCCAGCTACAACGCGAAGATGGGCCCCGGCGCCTTCTCCAGCAAACTGGCCTACACGCGCCTGCTGGATGGCTACACGATTCCGCTGCCGGGCTCGGACAAGGACTACTTCGCTGGCGAAGTCGGTGCAGCACGTGACCGCATGGCGCTGACGCTGGGCTACAAGTGGATGGGCTTCGGCATTTCGTCGCAGACCACCTACATCGGCAAGTCTTCGCTCGACGACCAGTTCCTGAGCTCTAACTTCGACCTGCCGCGCGACAGCGTGAAGGTCGCCGCGAAGGTCTACAACGACCTGCAGTTCACCTACGACTGGAAGAAGGCGCAGTTCTACTTCGGCATCGACAACGCGTTTGGCACCAAGCCGCCGCCCGTCATCTCCGGCCTGCCCGGCAACGTGACCGGTTCGGAGACCGCGGCTGACGTGTACGACGCGATCGGCAGGCGCTACTACGCCGGCGTGCGCATGTCCTTCTAAGCATCACGCTGCTGCAAGGGCCGGCGAGGGCGCCTTCGGGCGCCTTCGCCTTTTCTGGTACGTCAAGAGTTGAGGAGTCTGCGCATGACACCGTCTCGCTTCGGTCTGCTGATCGTCATCTGCCAGTTGGCAGCCTCCGGCGATGCCCAGGGACAGGACGGCCCGGCCAGGGCTTGCACCTCCATCAACGATCCCGTGGCAAGGCTGGCGTGCTATGACCGTGCAATGTCGCGCGAGGTGCAGCCAGTGCCGGCTGTGGCACCAGCTGCCGGACAGGTGTCCGGCCCATCGGGTGCGCCGCCAACCGCAGCCGGAGAGGCCGCCTTCGGCCTGCCCCTGGTCACCCGTGCGCCAGCGCAGGCGACAAGCCTGGTCAGCCGTATCGTTGGGCCGTTCGATGGCTGGCAGGCCAGCACGCGCTGGAAACTGGCCAACGGTCAGGTCTGGGCCATCGCGGACGGCAGCAGCAGCGGTTACCCGACCCGCAACGACCCGCAGGTCCGTGTGCAGCAGGGTGCTTTTGGCGGCTACTTCATAGACATCGAGGGTGTTTCGCAGTCGCCGCGAGTGCGGCGACTGTATTGACCGACCGTCGGTTCCTGCCGTGCAAAGCCTGCGACGTCGCGCCGTCACCCGCATGACGTAGGCGCCGCTGACGCGGCACTGCACAGCACGCGCTGGGCTTTTTCGCTGCGGTTCTGTGCACCGGCCAGTCTTCAGTGCCCGGATGCAGGCCCGGAATCACGTCGCATGCCGAACAGCTGTGCCTGCTACTCCAGATCCCTTTGGGCGACCGCTTGCGGCTCGAGCCCGTGTGGGATCACCGTGCCCCGGGCCTCGCTTGCAGTCCATCGGGCGCGAGCCCCGTCGGCCACCAGACGGTGCCTCCGGCCCACTGTGGGATATTTGCCGGCTGGACGCGCCAGGCGCTTGCCATCTGCACGCAAGCAACGCAGCATCGGCGCCCGTGGCCCCATCAGCAGTTCCATCGCCCGCCCACCCTCCGGCCGTCGCTTCGGCCTCCG
>JANMMD010000357.1:0-9269 GCA_031372905.1 Betaproteobacteria bacterium | reverse complement strand
CCGACGATCTCTGAGTGCGCGTGCTGGCTGATCTGCCGCACCAGTGTCTTGCGGTAGTGCTCGGGCATCCAGTCCTTGGCCTCGATGAAACCGCCTTCACCGATGCGCGCTTCGAAGCGTTCTTCCAGCAACGCCTGCTCTTGCGACTGCTCGGCGCTGCGCAAGGGATGGCGCTCTTCCTGGGGCGCGGTGTCCATCGCCTGGGTGTACATGGCCGATTGCTCCTTATTTCGGTCGTTGGTCGACGACACGGCGGGCCTTGCCCACCAGCGTGCGCTCGATGCTGTCGGGCAGGCCCACGTCGACCGTGGCACTGACGCCGATCAGGCCCTTGATCTGCTGCTGCAGTTCACGCGCCAGCGCATCGCGGTCGGCGTGCCGGTGTTCGGGCTTCATCTCGCAGCGCACACGCAGTTCGTCGAGCCGGTTTTCGCGCGTCACCACCAGCTGGTACTGGCCCGAGAGCTGCCCGTGTTTCAGCACCAGTTCTTCCACCTGGGTGGGGAAGAGGTTGATGCCCCGGATGATCAGCATGTCGTCGCTGCGGCCGACGATCTTGCCCATGCGCCGCATGCTGCGCGCCGTGGGCGGCAAGAGGCGCGTGAGGTCGCGCGTGCGGTAGCGGATGAGGGGCAGCGCTTCTTTCGTCAGCGTGGTGAAGACGAGTTCACCTTCCTGGCCGCCCGCGACGTCGTCATACGGCAACACCGCGCCGGTGTGCGGGTCGATGATCTCGGGGAAGAAGTGGTCTTCCCAGACCACCGGGCCATCCTGCGTTTCCACGCATTCGCTGGCCACGCCCGGGCCCATCACTTCGCTCAGACCGTAGATGTCCACGGCTTTCAGGTCGGCACTGGTCTCGATGTCGCGGCGCATTGCTTCCGTCCAGGGCTCGGCGCCGAAGATGCCGATGCTGAGCGACATCGAGCGCGGGTCTTTGCCCTGCCGCCGGAACTCCTCGACGATCACCTGCATGTAACTGGGCGTGACCATGATGATGTCGGGGCGGAAGTCTTCGATCAGCTGCACCTGCTTCTCGGTCTGCCCGCCACTGACGGGCACCACCGTGCAGCCGAGCTTTTCGGCCCCGTAATGCGCGCCCAGGCCACCGGTGAAAAGGCCGTAGCCATAGGCGATGTGCACGATGTCACCGCGCCTTCCGCCAGCGGCGCGGATGCTGCGTGCCACGAGATCGGCCCAGCGGTCGATGTCGCCCTGCGTGTAGCCCACCACTGTGGGCTTGCCCGTCGTGCCCGATGACGCATGCACGCGCGCGACCTGTTCACGCGGCACTGCAAACATGCCGAAGGGGTAGTTCGCGCGCAAGTCGGCCTTGGTCGTGAAGGGGAATTTCGCGAGGTCAGCGAGGCTGCGGCAATCGGCCGGGTGCACGCCAGCCGCATCGAACGCACTCCGGTAGTGCGGCACCTGGTTGTAGGCGCGGTGCAGCGTGTGCTGCAGGCGTTGCAGCTGCAGGGCCTGCAGTTCGTCGCGGCTGGCGGTCTCGATGCTCTCCAGGTCGCCGGGGGCGGGCAACAGCGTCGTCATCGAGGCGTCTCCTGCCGGCCCACCGGCAGGCCCTGCACCAGCGCCCTGCCCTTGAGCGTGTAAGAACGTCCGCGGAAGGCCGCCACCGCCACGCCCAGCTGGTTGTTCACGGTGACGTCGTAGACGCCCGTGCGGCCGGCCTTGTTGACTTCACGGGCAGTGGCCGTGAGCACGTCGCCCAGGCGCGCTGAAGCCAGCAGATTGACATCGAAGCCCGACGCCACCGTGACCTCGTTGTAGGCATTGCAGGCAAAGGCGAAGGCACTGTCGGCCAAGGTGGTGACAAAGCCGCCGTGGCAGATGTCGTGGCCGTTGAGCATGTCTTCACGCACCGTCATCGCCAGCGTGGCCGTGCCCGGGCCGACGGCCAGCAGCGCGATGCCGAGCGAGCGTGAGGCGCGGTCGTCCTTCCACATCGCATCGCGCGAGGCCTCGGCCACCTGCTGCGGCGTGGCTGGCATCTCAGCGGTCCTTGAAGACCGGCGCGCGCTTCGCAAAGAACGCGGCCACGCCTTCGGAGAAGTCGTGGCCGCGGCCCAACTCGCGCTGGACCTTGGCTTCCAGCGCCACTGCGTCGCCAAAGTCCATCGGCATGGCGGCGTCCAGCGCGCGGCGTGTTTCAGCCAGCGCCTTCGCGGGCATCGCGGCCAGGCGATGGGCCAGGGCCAGGGCGCTGTCACGCAGCGAGGCGTCGTCCACCACGTGCCAGATCAAGCCTATGCGCTGGGCCTCTTCGGCGGGCAGCTTGTCGCCCAGCATCGTCAGGCCCAGCGCGCGGGCGCGGCCCACCAGGCGCGGCAGCAGCCAGGTGCCGCCGCAATCGGGCACGAGACCGATCTTGCTGAAGGCCTGGATGAAGCTGGCGCTGTGCGCGGCCACCACGAGGTCGCAGCACAGCGCGAAGTTCGCCCCAGCGCCGGCCGCGACGCCATTGACCGCTGCCACCACCGGCACTGGCATGCTGCGCACGCGCGTCGCCAGCGGGCGGTAGAAACGTTCGATGACAGCGCCGACGTCGACATCGCCGCCCACCATCGCCGGGTCGTTGAGGTCCTGCCCAGCGCAGAAACCGCGGCCGCTGCCGGTGATGAGCACGGCGCGCACGGCGGCGTCTTCGGCCGCGGCATTCAGCGCGGCCAGCAGCAAGCCGTGCATCTCGGCGGTGAAGCTGTTCAGCGCCGCCGGGCGGTTCAGCGTGATCGTGCGGACGGCGCCTTCGTGGGCGACGAGAACGGTGGGCTCGGGCATGCGCGGCTCCGGCAACGCGGCCGATTCGGAATTAACCGACCGCTTGGTCGAAGAATTCTAGTGCCGGCGGCGAGTGCGGCTGCACCTGGGACAATCCCGGGGCATGCCCGCGCTGCCCTCGCCACCTCTCTTGCCACCGCTTCAACCGCGCCTGATCCTGCTCGCACCGATGGAAGGCGTGCTGGATCACGACCTGCGCGACGTGCTGACGCGCGTCGGCGGCATCGACCGCTGCGTCTCGGAATTCATCCGCATCACGGACCAGCTGCTGCCCCAGCGCGTCTTCACGCGCCTGATGCCGGAGCTGCACCACGGCAGCCGCACGCCGGCCGGCACACCCGTGCGTGCGCAGCTGCTGGGCAGCGACCCCGGCTGCCTGGCCGAGAACGCGGCGCGCCTGGCCGAGCTGGCGCCCGAAGGCATCGATCTGAACTTCGGCTGCCCGGCGAAGATCGTCAACCGGCACCGCGGCGGCGCAGTGCTGCTGGACGAGCCCGAGCTGGTGCACCGCATCGTCGCGGCGGTGCGGCGCGCGGTGCCGGCGCACATCCCGGTCTCGGCCAAGATGCGCCTGGGTCACCGCGACGACGCGCTGATGCTCGACAACGCGCGCGCCATCGAAGCTGCGGGCGCCAGCGAAGTGGTGGTGCACGCGCGCACCAAGCTGCACGGCTACAAGCCGCCGGCGTACTGGGACCGCATCGCGCACATCAGGCAGGCGGTGGCCATGCCCGTGGTGGCCAATGGCGAGGTGTGGACGGTGGCCGATGCGCAGCGCTGCCTGCAGGAAAGTGGCTGCGACGCGCTGATGCTCGGCCGCGGGCTGGTGGGTGACCCGGGCCTGGCGCTGGCGCTGCGCGGCCACGCGCAGCCCGCCTGGCCGGCCCTGCTGCCGCTGTTGCGGCTCTACGGCCGGCTGATCACGCCGCGCGTCGCACCGCGCCACCGGGGCGGGCGGCTGAAACAGTGGCTCAACATGCTGCGCCGCCGGCATGCGGGCGCCCAGGCGGCCTACGAAGCGGTGCGTGAGCTCAACGACGCCGCGGCCATCGACGCCCGGCTGGCGCTGATGGAAGCACCGTGACGGAAAGCCCATGAAAAAAGCCCTCGGCGCAGGCCGAGGGCTTTGGGAAAGGGTACTTCAGGCGACGGTCACGGGTTCCTTGGTTCCGCCCAGTGGTGCGGTCGGTTCTCGCCTGCAGTGCCTGTACTGTCTCACGCCTGTGTGACCTTGTCGTGACGAAGAGCGGCCTGAAACACGCCCAATTGACGGCGCCGGCCTCAGGCCGCCGTGAAGCGCGCTTCCAGGTGCGCGAGCAGCGTGCGCAGCGTCTGCGCCTCACCGCCCGCAGGCCGGCCCGGCCGACTTTCGCTGTTCCACGCGAAGAGGTCGATGTGCACCCAATCGATGCTCTCGGGCACGAAGTCGTCGAGGAACAGCGCCGCCGTCACGGCGCCGGCCATCGGGCCCTTGCCGGTGTTGACGATGTCGGCGATGTCGCTCTCGATGCTGCCGTGATAGTCACGCCACAGCGGCATGTGCCAGACCGGGTCGTGCAGCGCCAGGCCACGGTCGACCAGCTCACGCGCCAGCTCCATGCGCCGCGTGAACAGCGCCGGCAGCTGCGGGCCCAGGGCCACGCGCGCGGCACCGGTCAGCGTGGCCAGGTCGATCATCAGCTCGGGCTTGCCCTCAGCGCCATAGGCCAACGCATCGCACAGGATCACGCGGCCTTCGGCGTCGGTGTTGCCGATCTCGATGTGCAGGCCGGCGCGCGTCTTGAACACGTCGCCCGGTCGGTAGGCGTTGCCCGAGATCGAGTTTTCCACCGCGGGGATCAGCAGCTGCAGTTGCACCGGCAGCTGGAGCGCCATCACCAGCTGCGCCAGGCCCAGCGCGTTGGCGGCGCCGCCCAGGTCCTTCTTCATCTGGCGCATGCCGTCGGCGCCCTTGATGTTCACGCCGCCGGTGTCGAAGCACACGCCCTTGCCGACGATGCACAGCTTGGGGTGTTTCGCCGAACCCCAGTTCAGCTCGATGAGGCGCGGCGCACGGTCATCGGCTGCCGCACGGCCCACCGCATGGATGGCCGGGAAGTTGGCCGCCAGCAGCTTGTCGCCCACCACCTGCCTGAACTTGGCGCCGTGCTGCTTGGCCACCAGGCGCACGGCCTCGGCCAGGTGCGCAGGGCCCATGTGCTCGGCCGGGGTGTTGACGAGGTCGCGGGTGCTGATGGCAGCACCCGCCACGATCAGCGCGCGCTGCGTGGCTTCGGTGGAAGGCAAGGTCAGCTGCGCGGGCTCGCGCTTCGGCGTCTTGTAGGTGTCGAAGGTGTAGCTGCCAAGTTCCCACGAGAAGGCGGCGGCGGCCGGGTCCACTGCCAGGCCCTGCTCACCCAGGTGATAGTGCCCGGCCGGCAGGGCCTTGGGCAGCGCCGCCAGCGCCCAGGGGTGGCTGGCGCTGCGCACGCCGGCCCACACCGCCTGCAGCGCGCCATCGGCGCCGGGCAGCAGGGCATGGGTGTCGGGCGCGCCGTTGAAGCCCACGGTCTGCAGCCAGCGCCGGGCGGCCGGGTCGAGTTGTTGCGTCAGGGCGGCGAACTGCGCGCGGTCGACGGCGTGCACGGGCACGCTGCCCTTCACGGATTTGGCTGCGGGCTTGGCGAGATGAACGGTCATGGCGGCTTTGGATAACGAGAAGCCGCCATTGTCTCGCTGCCGTCTGGCGGCTGCCGGAGTCGCTTCACGCCCGCCGCTTGCCGTCCGTCGCAGCGCTGTGGTTCGGCAGCGGTCGCAGGCTCAGCATGCGTGCATTCCAGCACCTCAACGAAAGAGGCTCCGCATGAACCCCTTCAGCTTCATCACCCGCCCGGTGAAAGACGTCACCGATGCCATCGTGATGCCCTTCCGCGCGCTCTTCGTCGTCGGCCTCACGGGCTTCATCAACTACTTCACGTACAGCGGGCAGTGGTGGTTCAAGTGGGTGGCCTTCGGCATGGGCATCGCCGTGTTGGTGGCCTGGGCGCGCGCCGCGAAGACCCTGCTGCTGCTGGCCGTGGTGGCCTTCGTCGGCTGGAAGATCTACCAACGCTACGGCGCACAGGCGCGCCAGCGCTTCGACGATTGGGTGGCTGCGACCCAACCGAAGACGGCCCAGGTGCTGCAGGCCTTGCGTGCGCCCGCCCCGCCCGTGGCCCCGCCGGCGGCTTGAGCCGACGGGCTTGGCCGGGCCAGCGGTCGTTCAGGCAGCCGGCGCGCTGACCGCCGGCGCGTCTGTCGCGGCCGAACGCTCGACATGCCAGTCGACGAGGCGGCGCATGTTGCCCATCGACACCCAGTGCAGGTGCACGAGGCCCAGCACGCCGCTGCGGTGCAACTCGCCCACCACGGCGTCGGAGAGTTCGGTCATCTTCTTGTCGTCGACGGTCAGGAAGCCGTCCACCGTGTGCTGGCGGCCATCGGGCATGGTGGCGTCGAAGCGCATCTCGGTCAGCACGCCCAGTTCGAGCAGCTTCTTGCCCACCAGACGCGTGCGCTGGATCTCGGCCTCCAGCTGTTCGAGGTAAGGCGTCATCTCCTTGAGCAACTGCGCCTGTTCGCCGGTCTCGGTGAACAGCGGCTGGCCGTCGGCGCCCAATGCGCCGGTCCAGGCCATGTCGACGCAGATGGCAAACCGGTCGGCGTCGATGCGCGCGATGCAGAAGGGGTAGGCCCGCAGCACCGCGGGGATGTACTGCGCGCGCCAGCGTTCGCCGGTGACGTAGAGGTTCTGGTTCTGCACCAGGCCGAAAACGGCAATCGGCGCGATGGCATCGGTGCCGTCTTCTTCCTTGCCCGCCTTCACGAACACGATGGGGAACTCACGGCAGACATCGCCGAATTCGGCCGCTGCGACGAACATCGCGTTGAGTTTGTCGGCCACACGCCAGTCGGTCACCGGCATCTGCAGCTTCAGCTGGCGATGGGTGACGCTGTCCAGCGCGGTGGGCTGGCGGTGCAGGTTGGGATTGATCAAGTTTCTTCTCCGGGGGTTTCGGTGCGGCTGACCAGCACCTTGTCGACACGTTTGCCGTCGAGGTCCACGACCTCGAAGCGCCAGCCTTCCCACTCCACCGCGTCGGCGGTGCGCGGCAGGCGGCCGAGCAAGAGCATGATCATGCCAGCCAGCGTGTTGTAGCGGCCGCGGTCTTCCTCAGGGAGTTCCTTGAGGTCCAGGCGGTCCTTGAATTCGGGCACCGGGATCAGGCCGTCGAGCAGCCAGCTGCCGTCTTCGCGCTGCACGGCCCAGGCGTCTTCGTCGCTGGGCGCGCCGAACTCGCCGGTGATGGCTTCCAGCAGGTCACGCTCGGTGATCACGCCCTGCACTGCGCCGTATTCATCGACGACGAACACGAGGTCGGTGCGCGAAACCCGGAAGTGCTCGAGCAGTTCCATGCCCGAGAGCGTTTCCGGCACGAACACCGGCGGCGCCATGTGCTGCGCGATGTCCAGCGGCTGCCCGCCTGCCAGTGGCTGCAGCAGCTTGGCCGCGTTCAGCACGCCCTGCACATCGTCCAGCGAACCGCGGCACACCGGGAAGCGGCTGTGGCCGCTGGCGGCGATGGTGGTGAGCTGCACCTGCACGTCATCGGCCGCATCCAACCACACGATTTCCGCACGCGGAATCATCATCGAGCCGATCTGGCGCTCGTCCAGGCGAAACACGTTGCGCACCATCTGGTGCTCTTGCGCCTCGATGACACCCGACTCCACGCCCTCTTCCAGGCTGGCTGCGATCTCTTCTTCCGTCACGCTGCGCGTCGGCCCGCCACTGATGCCCATCAAGCGCAGCACGGCGTGGGTGCAGATGCTGAGCAAAGCCACCAGCGGGCGCGTGGCCATGCTCAGGAAGTTCATCGGCCGCGCCACCAGGCGCGCGATGGTCTCCGGGAACATCTGGCCCAGGCGCTTGGGCACGAGCTCGCCAAAGATGATCGTGAGGATGGTGATGATCACGACCACGAGCGCGGTCGAGCCCACGCTGGCGGTGCCAGCGGCCACGCGGAAGTCTTCCACCAGCCAACTCGCCAGCGGCGCGGCAAAGGCCGCTTCGCCGACGATGCCGTTGAGCACGCCGATCGAGGTGATGCCGATCTGCACCGTCGACAGAAACTTGGTCGGGTTCTCGTGCAGGTCCATCGCGGCCTGCGCGCCGGGCTCGGCGCTTTCCACCATCACCTGCAGCCGCGCCTTGCGCGCCGCCGTGAGGGCCATCTCGGACATGGCGAATACGCCGTTGAGGAGGATCAGGAAAACGAGGAGGGTGAGGTCCATGCGCGCCGCAGCACGCACTGCGGTGGCCGTTGAGACGGGCGCGAGCGTAGCAGAATCACCCCATGCTCCATCTCATCGGCGACGTGCAAGGCTGTGCACCGGCCCTGCAGCGCTTGCTGGCAGAGATCGATTTTTCGCCCTCGCGCGACCGGCTGGTGATGCTGGGCGACCTCGTCAACCGCGGCCCTGATTCACTGGGTGTGTTGAAGCTGCTGGCCAGCTTCGAAGGTGCGGCCACCTGCCTGCTGGGCAACCACGACCTGCACCTGCTGGCGGTGGCGCACGGTGTGCGCAAGCTGCACAAGGGCGACACCTTCACCGACGTGCTGGACGCGCCCGAACGTGACGCCTGGGTGCAGTGGGTGCGCCAACAGCCGCTGGCCCATCTGGAGGCCGGCTGGTTGTGTGTGCATGCCGGCGTGGTGCCGCAATGGAGCTGCGCGCAGACACTGGCCCTCGCCGACGAGGTGCAGGCCCTGCTGCGCGGCCCCGACTTGCCGGCCTTTTTGCAGGTGATGTACGGCAACGAACCGCGCCAATGGCACGACGACCTGGCAGGCGATGAACGAGCACGCTTCGTCATCAACACACTCACGCGCCTCCGCTTTTGCAGCGCCGATGGCACGCTGGACTTCAAGACCAAGGAAGGCGCTGGCGCCGCCCCGGAGGGGCTGTTGCCATGGTTCGAGGTGCCAGGCCGGCGCAGCGCCGGCCAAGCCATCGCCTTCGGCCACTGGAGCACGCTGGGTCTCTTGAACCAAGCCGACCTGCTGGGCATCGACACCGGCTGCGTCTGGGGCGGTGCACTCACGGCCGTGCGGGTGGATGGCGGGCGCCGCGAGCTTGTGCAGGTAGGCTGCGAGCAAGCGCAGCGGCCGGGCTGATCGGCGCTGTGCCTAGAATCGTGGCGTTCAGCAGGCCCTCGGAAGCGTGGCAGAGTGGTCGATTGCACCGGTCTTGAAAACCGGCGGCTCGCAAGGGCCCGTGAGTTCGAATCTCACCGCTTCCGCCAGACGGTCCCTCCGGCCCACTGTGGGATATTTGCCGGCTGGACGCGCCAGGCGCTTGCCATCTGCACGCAAGCAACGCAGCATCGGCGCCCGTGGCCCCATCAGCAGTTCCATCGCCCGCCCACCCTCCGGCCGTCGCTTCGGCCTCCG
>JANMMD010000350.1:0-3821 GCA_031372905.1 Betaproteobacteria bacterium | reverse complement strand
CAGCACCACGGCGTGCGGGAAAGCCAGCTTCTGGAAGAACTCGGCGTCGGGCGCGGTGAGGTTGATGGTCACCGTGCCGGCCTTGGCGTCGGGCACCACGCCGCCGGCCAGCGTGCAGGTGGCGGGCGTCTTCAGGCAGGCGTCGGCACCGACGATGAGGTTGTAGAAGGTGCCCGAGGTCGGCGAGTTGACCTTGAAGATGCGGCGGAACGAGGCTGCCACGTCGTCCACCGTCAGCGTGCGGCCGTCGCTGAACTTGATGCCCTGACGCAGCTTGAAGACATAGCGCTTGCCGCCGTTCTCAGGCGCAGGCAGGGCCTCGGCGAGGTCGGGGACGATGACGAAGGCCTGCGCGCCGGATGCCTTGCGGAAGGCCAGCAGGCCGTCGTACACCGCCTGTGAGACCTGCGCGTACTGCAGCGTGTAGTTCACCTGCGGGTCGATGGTGCCGGCGCCTGCGGCTGACAGCAGGCGCAGCTTGCCGCCGCGGTGCGGGTCGTTCGGGCCGGGGGTGGCGGCCAGCGCGGCGCTGCACGCGGCCGTGGCCAGCACGCCGGCCAACACCGCGGCAGACAAGCGCGGCAAACAGTTCAACACAGGGTGGGCCATCGGGTTCTCATCTGGAAATGTGCGGGGCGATTCTGCGCCCACAGACAGCAAGCACCATGCCGGCACGACAATCCCGAGCAGCCCATGACCTTGCTCTCGACGCCCACCCCGCCGCGGCCCCTGCGCGTGCTCAGCCTCATCCCGCCGATGACGCAGCTGAACACGCCCTACCCTTCCACCGCTTACCTGACGGGCTTCCTGCGCGGGCGCGGCGTGCACGCCACGCAAGCCGACCTGGCGCTGGGCCTGGTCTTGAAGCTGCTGTCGCGCGCGGGCCTGCTGGCGCTGCGCGAGGCCATCGCGGCGCTGCGCACACCCAGCCCGCTGCTGCAGGGCTTCGTCGCTCACTTCGACGACTACGCGCGCACGCTGCCGCCCACGCTGGCCTTTCTGCAGGGGCGCGACGCCACGCTGGCGCACCGCATCGCCGGCCGCGGTTTCCTGCCCGAGGGGCCGCGCTTCGCGGCGCTGGAACACTACGTCGACCCGACCGATGCCGACACCGACGCCGACAGCGATGCGCTGGCCTGGGCCTTCGGCAGCCTGGGCGTGCAGGACCGCGCCCGCCACCTGGCCACGCTCTACCTCAACGACCTGGCCGATGTGCTGGCCGAAGCCATCGACCCGCGCTTCGCCTTCGTGCGTTATGCCGAACGTCTGGCGATGAGCCAGCCGAGCTTCGAGCCGCTGGCCGAGGCCCTGGCGGCGCCGCCGAACCTCATCGACCGCACGCTGCACGCGCTGACGCTGGAAGCCCTGGCCACGCACCAGCCGAGTGTGGTGCTGCTGTCGGTGCCCTTCCCCGGTGCGGTGTATGCCGCCTTTCGCATCGCGCAGAGCATCAAGGCGCACGACCCGGCCATCGTCACGGTGCTGGGCGGTGGTTACGTCAACACCGAGCTGCGCGAGCTGAAGGAACCGCGCGTCTTCGACTTCTTCGATTTCGCCACGCTGGACGCCGGCGAGCGCCCGCTGCTGGCGCTGCTGGAGCATGTGCAGGGCCAACGCGGCAAGAGCCGTCTGGTGCGCACCTTTCTGCGCGAGGCCAGCACCGTGCGCTACGTGAACTTCGCCGAGCCCGACGTGCCCTTTGCCGACGTCGGCACGCCCACCTGGGACGGCCTGCCGCTGGACAAATACCTCTCGCTGCTGGACATGCTGAACCCCATGCACCGCCTGTGGAGCGACGGGCGCTGGAACAAGCTGACCGTGGCGCATGGCTGCTACTGGAAGAAGTGCAGCTTCTGCGATGTCAGCCTCGACTACATCGGCCGCTATGACGCAGCCACGGCCGAGACCCTCTGCGACCGCATCGAGGCCATCGTCGAGGAAACCGGCCAGACAGGCTTTCATTTCGTCGACGAAGCGGCGCCGCCGAAGTCGCTGAAGGCCCTCGCCGCCGAGATCGAACGCCGGCAGCTGGCCATCACCTGGTGGGGCAACATCCGCTTCGAGAAGACCTTCACGCCGGCCTTGTGCCAGCAACTCGCCGACAGCGGTTGCATCGCCATCAGTGGCGGCCTGGAAGTGGCTTCCGACCGCCTGCTGGCGCTGATGAAAAAAGGTGTCAGCGTCGACCAGGTGGCGCGCGTCACCAAGGGCTTTGCCGATGCCGGGGTGCTGGTGCATGCCTACCTGATGTACGGCTTCCCGACGCAGACCGTGCAGGACACCGTGGACGCGCTGGAACTGGTGCGCCAGCTGTTCGTGAACGGCTGCATCCAGAGCGGCTTCTGGCACCGCTTCACCTGCACCGTGCATTCACCGGTGGGGCTGGACCCGGCGGCTTACGGCGTGACTTTGCAAGAGCTGCCCGAGATCACCTTCGGCAAGAACGACATCGGCTTCTTCGACCCCACCGGCACCGACCACGACGCCTTGGGCGTGGGCCTGAAGAAGGCGCTCTACAACTACATGCACGGCATCGGCCTGGAAGACGACGTGCGCGTGTGGTTCGATTTCAACGTGCCGAAGTCGCGCATCGCCAAGCGGCGCATCGAGCGGGCACTGCTCGAGCCGGCATGAAGCTGCTGCCCCGCTTGCTGCCGGCAGCGCTGTGCGATGACTGGCGGCGGCGTACCGAGGGCATGACGATCTCCTTGCCGCTGACGCAACTGCCGCTGGATGCGGGCGAAGTGCTGCAGGCCGTGGCCCGCAGCGCGGCGGCGGCACCGCTGGTCGCGGCCCTGGGCCCGCAACCCTGGTGCAACCTCGCGCAAAGCTGGTTGCGCCACGGCCGCCCACCGCACAGCTGGCACCAGGACGGCGCCTTGCGCCACGACTTCCTGGCCCATGCCGGCGAGCCCGCGCCGCCCGATGCCGCGCTGGTGATCTGGACGCTGTGGATCGCCCTCACCCCTTGCGGCGAGCACGCGCCTTCGCTGCAGTGGGTGGCTGCAGAAGCCGCCGGTTTGCTCAGCCCCGAAGACCTGCAGCACGACGCTCTGGTGCAACGCTACGGCGCCGCGGCGATGCCCCACGCCGTGCTGCAGCCCGGCGACGCCCTGCTCTTCGGCGGCCTGTGCGTGCACCGCACGCACCTGAATCCCGCGATGACGCAGCCGCGCCTGAGCCTGGAACTGCGCTTCTTCAGGGCCGACGCGCTGCCGGCACGCGTGGCCGGCGACGCCGGGCAGCGCCTGCCAGGACGTCCACCGATCGATCAGGGCTTGCGCACCTCGAACTTGCCGAACGGCGCCAGCTGCGGCGCCACGGCGGGGTCGCCCACCACGACGATGCTGTAGGCCTCGGGTGCGAAGTACTTCTTCGCGATGGCCTGCACCTTCGGCGCGGTGACGGCACGCACCTGGGCCGGGTAGCTCACCAGGTGCGTGGCCGGCAGGCCCACCAGCCAGTTGCGCGCCAGCGCACCGGCCACGGCGTCCTGCGTCTGCAGGCCCACCAGGTAGCTGCCGGCCAGATAGCGCTGCGTTTCCTGAAGTTCCTGCTTCGGCACCGGCTCGCTCGCCATGCGCTTGAACTCGCTCTGGAATTCGGTGAGTGACGCGCCCGTCACCTCGTTGCGCACATCGGCACCACCCACCAGCGCGCCGCCGTCGCGCCAGCTGCGAGCGCGCAGGCTGGCGCCGTAGGTGTAGCCCTTTTCTTCGCGCAGGTTCAGGTTGATGCGGCTCGTGAAACCGTCGCCCAGCACCGCGGTGGCCACGCGCAGCGGCACCAGGTCGGGGCCGCTCGCGGGCTCGGCCAGGCGG
>JANMMD010000313.1:0-3592 GCA_031372905.1 Betaproteobacteria bacterium | reverse complement strand
GCGAATCTCACCTACGTGGCCATCGACGCGCAGGGCCAGCCGCGGCCGCTGCCGGTCTGAGCGCGGTTCAGCGCCGCGTCCAAACGCTCCTCAGGCGCCCCTGAGGTGCAACTGCGGCCAGACATGCGCCGCCAGGTGCTGCGCGATGGCTACCGCGCAATAGCGGTACACCGGCTCGCCGGGGTGGAAACCGTCAGCCGCCATCACGCCCTTGTTCAGCGGCGTTTCCATCTCCACGCAGCTCACATCGCGGCGGCTGGAAGTCCATTGCGTCAGCGCGGCGTTGTGGCGCAGCGCATCCGCGCCAGCAACCCAGCGCAAGGGCTGCGGCAGCCCCGGGAAATCGTGGATGGGCGGCAGCGGCGCAAACACCACGTGCTGCACGCCGTGCGCATTGCGCAACCAGTTGGCCAGGCTTTCCCGCGCCGAGATGGCCAGTCGCGACGGCACCTGGTCGACGACATCGTTGACACCCGTCACCACCACGGCCACGTCGGGGTGCTCGGCACCGCCGGTGGCCAGCGCCTCCTGCACCAGCCGCAGCGTCTGCGCCGTGGTCAGGCCCGAACGCGCCAGCAGCTGCCACTGCACGCGCGCACCGCAAGCCTCGGCCGTGCGCTGCGCCAGCTGCGAGGCCAGCGCATCGCGCTGCGTGACGACCCCAACACCGGCAGCCGATGAATCACCGGTGATGAGCAGCCGCAGCGGCGTGGCGCGGGCAGCACCCACCGTGCCCTGGCGCGCGCCCCCGGGCTCGGGCAGGCGCGGCAGCCGCCGCCGCGTCAACACCGCCTGCGCCACCAGCAGGGGGCTGAGTGCGAGCTTGACGGTCAGCGACACGGCATGCGGCCCGGCTCAGAACTTCGAGAAGTCGGGCTTGCGCTTCTGGAAAAACGCCTGGAAGGCTTCCATCGCCTCGGGGCTGCGCAGCCGGCGCGCGAAGATCTCGCCTTCGGTGCGGATGGTCTGCAACGTCTGCTGGTGCTGCGGCCCGCGCATCAATTGCTTGGCTTCGCGCACCGCGCCCGGCGGCAGGCCGTTGAAACGCTCGGCGATGCGGCGCGCGTGGTTCACCACCTCGGCCGCAGGCAGCACGGCGTTGGCAATGCCACATTCCACCGCCTGCTCGGGCGTGAAGGGGTCGCCGAGCAGCAGCTTTTCCGCAGCGCGGCGGTGGCCCATCAACTGCGGCACCACCAGGCTGCTGGCGAACTCGGGCACCAAGCCTAAAGCGACGAAAGGCATCGCCAGACGCGCCTCGTCGCTGACGTACACGAAGTCGCAGTGCAGCAGCAGCGTCGTGCCGATGCCCACCGCGGCGCCGGTGACGGCAGCCACCACCGGCTTGTCGCAATCCAGCAGCGCACGCATGAACTTGAAGACGGGCGACTCGTTGTCCTCACTGCCGGCGCCCGCACCGCCGGTGCCGCGCGACATGAAATCCTCGATGTCGTTGCCGCTGGTGAAGATGCCCGGCTGGCCGGTGATCAGCACCGCGCGCACCGCGGGGTCGGCCTTGGCGGCGGTCAGCGCATCGGTCATGGCCTGGTACATGGCCACGGTGAGGGCGTTCTTCTTCTCCGGGCGTGCGATCTCGATGGTGGCGACGCCATTCAGCGTGGCGGTCTTGATGCTCATGACTTCAGCTCCCGTTCAAAGTGCTTCGATGATGCCTGCGGCGCCCTGCCCCATGCCCACGCACATCGTCACCATGCCGTACTTCAGCTTGTGGCGGCGCAGGGCGTGCACCACGGTGGCGGCGCGGATGGCGCCGGTGGCGCCCAGCGGATGGCCGAGTGCAATCGCGCCGCCCATGGGGTTGACCTTGCTGGCGTCCAGCCCCACGGTGTTGATGACGGCCAGGGCCTGCGCGGCAAAGGCTTCGTTGAGTTCGATCCAGCCGATGTCGGCCAGGCTCAGGCCCGCGTACTTCAGCGCCGCGGGAATGGCCTCGATGGGGCCGATGCCCATGATCTCGGGCGGCACGCCGCGCGCGGCGTAGCTGACAAAGCGCGCCAGCGGCTTGAGGTCGTAGCGCTTGAGGGCGGCTTCGCTGGCGAGGATGAGCGCACCGGCGCCATCGCTGGTCTGGCTGCTGTTGCCGGCGGTCACGCTGCCCTTGGCGGCAAACACCGGGCGCAGCTTGGCCAGGCCTTCGAGGCTGGTGTCGGGCCGCGCACCTTCATCGAGGTTCACGGTGCGCGTCTTGGTGCTGACTTCGCCGGTGGCGAGATTCGGGAAACGGTCGATCACATCGAACGGCGTCATCTCGTCGCCGAACTCGCCGGCCGCCATGGCCTTCAGCGCCTTCTGGTGCGAGGCCAGCGCAAACGCGTCCTGGTCTTCGCGGCTCACCTTCCACTGCGCCGCCACCTTCTCGGCGGTCAGGCCCATGCCGTAAGCGATGCCGACGTTTTCGTCGCGGGCAAACACCTCCGGGTTGAACGATGGCTTGTTGCCGCCCATCGGCACCATGCTCATGCTCTCGGCGCCGCCGGCGATCATCACGTCGGCCTCGCCGACGCGGATGCGGTCAGCCGCCATCTGCAAAGCGGTCAGGCCGCTGGCGCAGAAGCGGTTGACGGTGACGCCACCCACGCTGTGTGGCAGTCCGGCCAGCACCATCGCGGCACGCGCCATGTTCATGCCCTGCTCGCCTTCGGGGAAGCTGCAGCCGATGATGGCGTCTTCAATCGCCTTGGGGTCGAGGTTCGGCACCTGCGCCAGCGCGCTGCGCACGGCGGCCACCAGCAGGTCGTCGGGGCGCGTGTTGCGGAAGTAGCCGCGCCCGCTTTTGCCGATGGGCGTGCGCGTGGCGGCGACGATGTAGGCGTCTTGAACTTGTTTGCTGCTCATGATGTGGTTTCCTTCGCTCAGTTGCGCACGGGCTTGCCGGTCTGCAGCATGCCCATGATGCGTTCCTGCGATTTCGGATGGTCCAGCAGGCTGCAGAAGCGCTCGCGCTCCAGCGTCATCAGGTACTCCTCGTTCACCAGGCTGCCGGCGTCGACATCACCGCCGCAGATCACCTCCGCGATCAGCGTGCTGACGTGGAAATCGTGCGCGCTGATGAAGCCGCCATCGCGCATGTTGGCCAGCTGGCCCTTGACGGTGGCGATGGCCGAACGCCCCGCCACCGGGAACATGGCCCGCGGCGGTGCGCGGTAGCCGCTGTCGAACATGGCCTTCGCCTGCGTGATCGCGACGAACAGCAGTTCGTCCTTGTGCGGCACGACGATGTCGCCTTCGATCAGATAACCCAGCTTCTTCGATTCCAGCGCGCTGGTGCCCACCTTGGCCATCGCGGCGTTGGTGAAGGCGTCTGTCGCGAACTTCAGGATGTCGACGTTGGCCAGGTTGGTGGCACCCGATGACGTGGCCATCTCGGCCGCGCGGCGCGCGGCATAGGCCAGGCCGCCGCCGGCCGGGATCAGGCCCACGCCCACTTCCACGAGGCCCACGTAGGTTTCCATCGCCGCCACGCGGCGTGCGCAGTACAGCGCGATCTCGCAGCCCCCGCCCAGGGCAATGCCGCGCATCGCGGCCACCACCGGCACCTGCGCATAACGCATGGCCAGCATGGCGTCCTGCA
>JANMMD010000311.1:0-2765 GCA_031372905.1 Betaproteobacteria bacterium | reverse complement strand
GGAGCTGGCGCTGTGGGTGGGCGTGGGCAACGAACTCGGCCAGCCCGTGCCCATGGCCAAGGCCGAAGAACACCTCTTCGGCGTTTCGCTGCTCAACGACTGGTCGGCGCGCGACCTGCAGGCCTGGGAGTACCAGCCGCTGGGGCCCTTCCTGGCCAAGAGTTTTGCCACCTCGGTGTCGCCGTGGATTGTCAGCTTCGAGGCCCTGGCGCCCTTTCGCCGACCCTTCACCAGGCCCGAGGGCGACCCGCAACCGCTGCCGTATCTGGACACGGCAGGCAACCGCAGCCAGGGCGCCATCTCGATGGTGCTGGAAGTCTGGCTGCAGACGGCCGCGATGCGCACAGCAGCCCAGGCGCCGGTGCGCCTGTCGCAGGCCAACGCTGCCCAGGCGGCCTACTGGACCCCCGCGCAACTGTTGGCCCACCACAGCAGCAACGGCTGCAACCTCGCCACTGGCGACCTCTTCGGCACCGGCACGCTGTCCGGCCCTGGCGCGGGGCAGGGCGGCAGCCTGATGGAGCTGAGCCAAGGCGGCAAGGAGGCGCTGCGGCTGCCCGGCGGCGAGCAGCGCACCTACCTGCAGGACGGCGACACCGTCATCCTGCGCGCCTATTGCGAAGCGCCGGGCGCGGTGCGCATCGGCCTGGGCCAGCTCAGCGGCACCGTGCTGCCGGCCTGAAAAGCGGCCTGAAAAGCGGCCTGAAGCGGCGGCGGCGCTGAAATGCGCCGCCGTGGTGCCGCTTATGCGCGGCTTGCGCTGGCGCAGGGCTCCTGACAATGCAGGCTCAACATGGACAACCTGCGCCTGCAACCGCTGAAGCTCTCGGACGTGGTCGAGCGCGTGGTGGCCTGGCACAACCGCCACCCGCTGGCGCGCCGCATTTCAGCGGCGCAGGTGCATGCCATCGGCTATGTGGCGTTGCCCTTCACGGGCGAAGCCGCGCCGCCAGCAGCGCCCACGGCAGCCCAGGCCGCGGCGCAGGCGATTGCGGCTGCGGCCGCAACTGCAGCCACCACCGCATCGCCGTTGCCGGTGCTGACCGAAGTGGCGCAGGCGGCTGCCAACGCAAGCCCGAACCCCTCGGAAGGCAGCCGCCTGCGCGAGCGTGCGCTCGCCCGCGCGCGGGAGCAGGCCGCCGACCCCGATGCCTTTCACGCCGCCCAGGCTGCCGAAACCGCAGCCGCGGTGCTGGCCACACTGGCGCCGGCGACGCTGAAGCGCAGCTTCAACGAGAACTTCATCGACACGCTCAACGCGCGCCAGGTGGCGCGTTTTGCGCTGAAACACGGCCGCGTGCTGGCGCGTGCGCCGCTGGACGGGCCGGTGCGGCAAGTGCCCGCCGAGCCTGGCAGGCCCGATCGTCGCCACCGCGTGCCGGCGCAGGTCTATCTGCTCACGGCCGTGATCGAGACCGACACGCGCAAGAGCCGGGTGCTGCTGGGCCAGGGCCCGCTGGTGTTGGGGCGGCGCATCCACAGCGGCCCGCGCATGGCTGCACTGGGTGCTTTCGGCGCGGGTCTGGTGGGCACGGCGGTGTGGTGGATGCAGCCCAGGACGGTTTTGCCGGAGACGGCGGCCGGGTCTGGGGCTATCCCGGCCGCTGAGGCCCATGCGCCGCCTGCTGCGGCTTCAGAGGCTGTTGCGCAGGCACCTGCAGGGGATGCCAGGCCCGCCAGCCACCCCGCGAGCGCGACGCTGCCATCGGCCGACAGCGCTCACCCGGCGCAGGCTGCGCCACCGCCAGAGGTCACGCCAGCACCCATGCCAGCGCTCGAGCCAGCATCCATGCCAGCACGAGAGCCGCCCGAAACGCGGCGCCGTGGCGTGTCCATCGTGCCCCTGCTCAGCGAAGAGCAGAAGGCACTGGCCCGTGAACAGCGCCAGGCGTTGCTGGAGGCCGCGGCCGCAGCTGTGCCGGTGCCAACAACGGCGGCCGACAGCGCCCGCGCAGCGTCGGCCCCCGCGGTGGCCGGCTTGCCGAAACCAGCACCGTCGCCGGCCATCACGCCAGCTCCCGCCCCCGTTGCACCGCCGGTGATGGCCGCGCCACCCAGTGGCCCTGTATTTGCCATTTCCACCCGCGCCCTTCGCACCCGCGCCGAGGCGGACCAGGTGCGCGTGGCCATGCAGTCGCTGTTGCAGAGCCTGGGCCACGCCCGGATGCAGGTGGACGTGCTGCCGCAGGGCGATGACTGGCGGGTCGTGGCACTGCCTTTCCCGCAGCGCGCCGATGCCGAGAAGGGCCGCGCCCTGCTGGCCTCGCGCGGCATGCGCGTGGCGGTGGTGGACTTCTAGCGAGTGTTCAGCGCGCCACCACGCGAAGCACCAGTTCCCGCTCCGTCATGCGGCCCTTGTCGTCGGCCACACGCACGATGACGCGGTGGGTGCCCGGCGGCACCGCGGCTTCTTCGATGAGCACACCGCTCTCCGTCAGGCGCGCGTGGCGCTGCAGGCGCTCGGTGAGGTCGATCTTCAGCAGGCCGTAGAGCAGGCGGAAGCTGGCGGGCACGATGCGCGCATCGGCCGGGGGCTTGAAGGCCATCTCCAGGCGCAGCGGCGAATTCACGGTCGCACCCTCAGGCACGGGCGCCAGCACGTCGATGGCCGGTGCCTGGCGCGGCGGCAGGGGCAGGCTGCGTGGGCGTGGCGGCGCGGGCGGTGCCAGCGCCGCCGCGGCCGCCGCGCGCTGCGCTTCTTCTTCGCTGATCAGCGCCAAAGGCGCAGCCCGGGCCAACGGGGCCCCTGCCCGCAGCAGGGCCCC
>JANMMD010000269.1:0-1718 GCA_031372905.1 Betaproteobacteria bacterium | reverse complement strand
CGACTTGTGGCGCAGGATCGCGCCTTCGATCTCCTCGGTGCCCATGCGGTGGCCGCTGACGTTGATGACGTCGTCGCTGCGGCCATGCAGGCTGAAGCTGCCGTCGGCATAGCGCACCGCGAAGTCGCCCTGGGTGTAGGCCCAGGCGCCGCGCCAGCGCGTCCAGTAGGTCGAGACCCAGCGCTTGCCGTCGCCTGTCCACGCTGCGTGCACGCGCAAGCCACGCGGGCCGGCCTCGACGCGGAAGCCCGCCGGGTCGCCCCACACCGTGCGCGCCAGGTAGGGATAGGGTGCCGCGATGACGATCTCGCCCTTCTCTTCCAGCGCCGCAGGACGCCATGGCACACCGGGGGCCACGCCAGGGGCTGTCGCATCTCGCGGCCGCGGCGCGGCGGTGATGGCCTCAGCCATGGCGTCCTCGACCCACACCTCGCCCGCAATCCACGGCAGCGGGTAGGTGTGCGCGTCGGCGTGCAGCGGAAAGTCGCCATTGCCGTAGAAATGCGTCCACACCATGCCGCCGTGTTCGGTGGCCCAGTAGCTGTTGATGTATTGCGGCGTCATCAGCTGCATGCCGAACTGCTGCACCGTGGGGCTGGTGGGTTCGGCGCAGAAGGTGGCCACGCGCAGGGAGCTCAGGTCGTACTGCTGCACGTCGCGCACGTTCTGCGCGTCGGCCATGATGGTTTTCAGGAAGGTGACACCGGCCTTGAAGATGCGCACGCGGTAGCGCTCGATCATCGAGGCGTAGCGCCCGGCATGCGGAAAGGTCGGCGCGCCCTCGCCCAGGATGCCGGTGCAGCGCGTGGTCATGGTCGCGCTGAGCATGTAGCTCTGGCCGGTGATCCAGCCGGGGTCGGCCACCACGTACACCACATCGCCCGGCCGCGCGTCGAAGGCCACCTTCATGGTGTGGGCCACGCCGGCCGTGTAGCCGCCGTGCACATGCACCACGCCCTTGGGCTTGCCGGTGCTGCCGCTGGTGTAGATGAAGAAAAGCGGAAATTCGGCGTCCAGCGGCACCGGCGGCGCCGCCGCCCAGATGGCGCGCACGAAGTCGGCGTCGGGCAGCGCCAGCAGCGCGGCTTCATCGGCCACGGCGAAGCCCGCAGCGCGCGCGGCAGCCAGCAGCGTGGCACTCGCCGCGGTGGTGAGCTCGTGGCTCCAGCGGTCGCGCTCGGGCCGCCACACCAGGTCGGCCTGGGCCGTGTGGCGCACCACCACCACGGCGTCCACGCGCGGCGGCGTGGCCACCAGCGCCTCGGCCACAGCGGTGCGCACGCGCGAGGCCTCAGCCGCACTCAGCCGGCCGGTGCGGCCCAGGTCGCGCAGTGCGCGGCCGACGCCGCGCATCGCGTCGCTGCGCTGCACCGTCACCTCGCCGGCCAGCGTGTCGTCTACCGTCGCCAGCACCTGTTGCGCATCCGGGTCGGGCAGGCCCAGCGTGGCCAGGCGCTGCGCGATGCTGGCGCGCACCGTGGCCACCGGCACGTAATCGTCCAGCGCCGGGTCGGTGTAGGCCGTCTTGAAGGGCACGATCTGCGCGTTGCGGTAGCCGCCGTCGGCCGTGATGACGATGCGCGCGCCGGCGTCGTGGATGCGGTCGGACAGCGTCTTGTCGGAAAAGCCGCCGAACACCGGCGTGTAGACGATGCCCAGCCGCTTGGCGCCTTCGGTCCAGTACAGCTGCGCGGGGATGTTGGGCAGGTTCAGCGCGA
>JANMMD010000187.1:0-5138 GCA_031372905.1 Betaproteobacteria bacterium | reverse complement strand
TGCAGCGTCTCGGTGGCATTGCCGCAGCCCACCACGGCCGGGATGCCGAGCTCCCGCGCGATGATGGCCGCGTGACAGGTGCGGCCACCGCGGTTGGTGACGATGGCGCTCGCGCGCTTCATCACCGGCTCCCAGTTCGGGTCGGTCATGTCGGTGACGAGCACGTCGCCGGGCTGCACGCGGTCCATCTCGGCGGTGCTGCGCACCAGGCGCACCGGGCCCGTGCCCACCTTCTGGCCGATGGCGCGGCCTTCGGCCAGCACCGTGTTCTTCGTGCGATCGCCCTTGATGCGAAAGCGCTGCTCCACCTTGCCGGCAGACTGGCTCTTCACCGTCTCGGGTCGGGCCTGCAGGATGTAGAGCTGGCCGTCGATGCCGTCCTTGCCCCACTCGATGTCCATCGCGCGGCCGTAATGCTTCTCGATGATCACCGCGTACTTCGCCAGTTCGGTCACTTCGGCATCGGTGAGTGAGTAGCGGTTGCGCTGTTCCGGCGGCGTGTCCAGGGTTTGCACCAGCTTCCCCGTGGCGGCTTTGTCGGCGGCGCTGGCGAACTCCATGCGCTGCAGCTTGCTGCCCAGGCCGCGGCGGATGACGGCGAACTTGCCGGCGTTCAGCGTCTGCTTGTGCACATAGAACTCGTCGGGGTTCACCGCGCCCTGCACCACCAGTTCACCCAGGCCGTAGCTGCTGGTGATGAAGACGACATCGGGGAAGCCGCTCTCGGTGTCGATGGTGAACATCACGCCGGCCGATCCCAGATCGGAACGCACCATGCGCTGCACGCCGGCCGACAAGGCCACGTCGTGATGGGCGTAGCCCTTGTGCACGCGGTAGCTGATGGCGCGGTCGTTGTAGAGCGACGCGAACACCTCCTTCATGCGGTGCAGCACGTCTTCGATGCCGGTCACGTTCAGGAAGGTCTCCTGCTGGCCGGCGAAAGAGGCATCGGGCATGTCTTCGGCGGTGGCCGACGAGCGCACCGCGAAACTGGCGGCCGGGTTGCCTGCAGTCAACTGCGCGAACTGCTCGCGGATGGCCGTTTCCAGGTCGGCCGGAAAGGGGGTGTCGACGATCCACTGGCGGATCTGCGTACCGGCAGCGGCGAGCGCGTTGACGTCCTCGACGTTCAGCGTGTCCAGCTTGTCCTGGATGCGCTGCGCCAGGCCGCCGTGCTGCAGGAACACACGAAAGGCATGCGCCGTGGTGGCAAAGCCCCCGGGCACGCGCACGCCCGTGGCGGCGAGCTGGCTGATCATTTCGCCGAGGCTGGCGTTCTTGCCGCCAACCACCTCGACGTCGGTCATTCTCAGGTGTTCAAACGGGGCGACCAGGGCGGTCGCCAGGAGGGCTGATGACATGGGAAAGCTCCGAAGTGTGAAAGAACCGGTGCTTCCGCAAGCAGCCGAGCGGCCCATGCCCACGCGACGGCATGTTGTTCTTCTTCGGGCGGTGGCGTGGGGTTCAAGAGAGGGCGGCCGGGGCCAAAGTTCAGCGGAAAGTTGACCGGATTCTAAGGACTTCTTCCCTATGATGGCCGGTGTGCCAGCCCGGCGCAGACCGCAAATTCACCACGATGACCGAACGCACCGTGTTCTTCGTCTCCGACGGCACCGGCATCACCGCCGAGACCTTCGGCAACTCCATCCTGAACCAGTTTCCGGCCAAGCCACGCCATGTGCGCCGGCCCTTCATCGACACGCCGGAGAAGGCCGGCGCGGTGCTTGCCGAGATCAACGAGACCGCCGAGCGCGAAGGCCAGCGGCCTATCGTCTTCATCACGCTCATCAACGAAGATGTGCGCAGCATCATCCACAGCGCGCTGTGCAAGGGCTTGGTGATGGACATGTTCCGCACCTTCGTCGAGCCGCTGGAGGTCGAGTTCGGCGTCAAGAGCAACCACCGCGTGGGCCGCTTCAGCGACGCCAGCGCGAGCCAGGAGTACAACGACCGCATCGAGGCCATCAACTTCAGCCTCGCGCATGACGATGGCCAGAGCGCGCGCAACCTGGATGTGGCCGACGTCATCCTGCTCGGCGTCAGCCGCAGCGGCAAGACGCCGACCAGCCTGTACCTGGCGATGCAGCACGGGATCAAGGCCGCCAACTACCCGCTGATTCCGGAGGATTTCGACCGCGGCCGCCTGCCCACGCCCCTGGCGCCCTACAAGCGCAAGTGCTTCGGCCTGACCATCGACCCGGTGCGCCTGGCGCAAATCCGCAACGAGCGCCGGCCCGACAGCAAGTACGCCGCGCTGCAGAACTGCCGCTACGAGGTGAACGAGGCCGAGGCGATGATGCGGCGCGAAGGCATAGGCTGGCTCAGCAGCACGCACAAGTCGATCGAGGAAATCGCCACCACCATCCTGCGGGATCTGCGGCCTGACCGCCTGATCTACTGACGCCGGGCTGATTCGTACAGGCACACGGCGGCGGCGGCCGCGACGTTTAGCGACTCTTCGCCCCCCGGTTGTGGAATCCGCACCTGCAGCGCACAGCGCGCCAGCAGCGCTTCATGCACGCCCTGCCCTTCGTGGCCCAGCACCCAGGCACAAGGTTGCGGCAGCGGCGCATGCGGCAGCAAGTGCCCGGCATGCGAGCTCGTGGCCACCAGCGGCACGCCGAGGTCGGCCAGCACACCAGGCTCCAACCCTTCGACCAGATGCAGCCCGAAGTGCGCGCCCATGCCGGCCCGCAAGACCTTGGGCGACCACAGCGCCACCGTGCCCTTCAGTGCCAGCACCTGAAGCACGCCGAAGGCCGCAGCGCTTCGCAGGATGCTGCCGACGTTGCCGGGGTCTTGCACCCGGTCCAGCACCACCGTGGCCACGCCGGCGCGCGGCAAGACGCCTGCCGGGGTCTCGACCAGAAAGCCAATGGGCGCAGGCGACTCGAGGCCGCTGAAAGCCTTGAACAGCGCCGCCGGCACCAGCGTGACGCGCGACGCCCACGCGGCGAGGTCACGCAGCTCGGGCCGCACCCAGGCGTCTTCGTTCACCACCGCCTGCAGCGCCGCACCGCCGCGCGCGCGCAGCGCGGTGCACAGATGTTCACCCTCGATCCACACCAGACCGCCGCGGCGGTAGGCCGCGCCGTCCTGTGCCAACCGGCGCAGCTGGACGAGCAGCGGGTTGTCCTTGGAGGTGATGTGCAGGGGCTCGGTCAAGCGCGGTCCAGGGTCGCGCGCACGGGCGCAAAGCTGCGGCGGTGTTCGGGGCAGGCGCCGTGCTGCTGCAGCGCCGCCAGGTGCTCGGGCGTGGGGTAGCCCTTGTGCCCGTCGAAGCCGTATTGCGGATGCCGCGCATGCAGTTCCAGGCACAGCCTGTCGCGGTGCACCTTGGCCAGGATGGACGCCGCCGAGATCGCCGGCACCAGCGCATCGCCTTTGACCACCGCAGCCACCGGCACCTTCAACACCGGCACGCGGTTGCCGTCCACCACCACGCGGTGCGGCAGCAGACGCAGCGCCTCCACCGCGCGGCGCATGGCCAGCATCGTGGCCTGCAGGATGTTCAGGCGGTCGATCTCCTCGGCGCTGGCCTCGGCGATCGCGCAGCACAGGGCCTTGGCACGGATCTCGTCGTAAAGCAGCTCGCGCCGCCGGGAGCTGATGACTTTCGAATCGCCCAGGCCGCGGATGGGCTGGAGCTCGTCCAGGATGACCGCCGCTGCCACCACCGGCCCGGCCAGCGGCCCGCGGCCGGCTTCGTCAACGCCCGCCACCAAGCCCGGCGCGTCCCAGCCGAGGCCGAGCTGCTCAAGCCTGAAGGACTTGCGCGAGGGCATCGGCGGCACAGCGCGCGGTGTCGCGGCGCAGGTGGTGGTGCAGGTCGTCGAAACGGCGCGCCAGCGCAGCGGCGGCGGCGCGGTCGTCCAGCCAGCGCAGCGTGGCGGCCGCCAGCGCTGCAGGCTGGCAGTCTTCCTGGATCAGCTCGGGCACGACGAAATCCTGGCTCAGGATGTTGGGCAAGCCCACCCAGGGTTGGTAGCGCATGCGCTTCATCAGCTGCCAGCTGAGGCCGTTCATCCGGTACCCGATGACCATGGGCACCTTGAAGAGCGCGGCCTCCAGCGTGGCCGTGCCGCTGGCGATCAAAGTCACGTCACAGGCCGCCAGCGCGGCATGCGACTGGCCGTTCAGCAGCTGCAGCGGCACCTGCGGCGCGTGCGCCTGCACCAGTGGCTCGACCAGTTCACGCAGGCCCGGCGAGATGGGCAGCACGAAGCGCAGGCCCGGGCGCTGCTGGTGCATCAGTGCCGCGGCCTGCAGGAAGGCCGGCGCGATGTACTGGATCTCGCTGCGCCGGCTGCCGGGCAGCACGGCGACCACTTGATCGGCTTCGGCCAGGCCCAGCGCGGTGCGGCTTTCCGCCCGTGGCGGCTGCAGCGGAATGGCGTCGGCCAGCGGGTGCCCGACGAAGGTGGCCGCCACACCGTGGGCACGCAGCAGCTCGGGCTCGAAGGGAAAGAGGCACAGGACGTGGTCGCAACTCGCCGCCATCCTTTTCGCGCGGCCGCCGCGCCAGGCCCAGATCGACGGGCAAACGAAGTGAACCGTCTTGATGCCAGCGGCCTTCAGCCGCCTTTCCAGGCCGAGATTGAAGTCCGGTGCATCGACACCGATGAAGGCCGCAGGCTTTTCGCGCAGCAATCGCTCGGCCAGCGCGCCGCGGATGCCCGAGATCTCGCGGTAGTGGCGCAGGACCTCGACATAGCCCCGCACGGCCAGCTTCTGATGCGGCCACCAGGCATCGAAGCCTTGTTCGGCCATGCGCGGCCCGCCGATGCCGCTGGCCTGCAGCGCGGGCCAGCGTTGTTTCAAACCGCTGAGCAGCAGCCCGGCGAGCAGGTCGCCCGAGGCCTCGCCGGCGACCATGGCCAGTTGCATGCGCAGGCTCAGCGGACGATGCCGCGCGTGGCAGCAGCGAGAAAGTTCAGCAGCAGTTCGATGTCGCCGTCGGCACCCTCCGCCGTGCCCTGCAGCGCCGCAATGGCCTCGCGCGCCTTCTCCAGCGTCAGGCCCTCGCGGTAGAGCAGCTTGTGCATCTGCTTGACGAGCGCAATGCGCTCGCGCGAGAAACCGCGGCGGCGCAGGCCTTCGGCGTTGATGCCGGCCACACCCAGCGGGTGGCCGGTGGC
>JANMMD010000180.1:0-4893 GCA_031372905.1 Betaproteobacteria bacterium | reverse complement strand
GCGAATGTCCCCCGGCGCCCGCCAGCGGCCCGCGCCACCACCATGATTTAGCTCCGCAGCAAACCCCCGCCCCCCCATCCTCCACCAAGCGTGGCGCGCCTTGGTCGAACACCAGAGCTGGAGGTTGCGGCGGGCAAGGGGCCACCCCATGGCCGCGGCTTGCCACACAGCGGGCGAGTCAGACACCCCACGCACCCGCGGCCTCACCGCGTATCCCTCGTCCGAGGATCAAGCACGCGGTACAGCAAATCGCTCAGCAGGTTCAGCGCAATGAACACCGTGCCCACCACCAGCGTGCCGCCCAGCACGGCGTTCATGTCGGCGTTCTGCAAGGAGTTGGTGATGTACAGGCCCAGGCCGGGCCATGCGAACACGGTCTCGGTCAGCACGCTGCCTTCCAGCAGGCCGGCGTAGCTCAGCGATATCACGGTGACCAGCGGCACCATCGCGTTGCGCAGCGCGTGCCGCCAGATGATGCGGGTCTCGCTCAGGCCCTTGGCACGTGCCGCGACGATGTATTCCTGCGCCAACTCGTTGAGCATGAAACTGCGCGTCATGCGGCTGATGTAGGCCAGCGAGAAGTAACCCAGGAGACTCGCCGGCAGCACGAGGTGGCTCAGCGCATTGCGAAAGGCCTCCCACTCGCCCGCGATGGCGGCATCCAGCAGCAGCAGGCCACTCACGCGCGGTACGCTGAACTCGTAGGCCACGTCGATGCGCCCCGGCCCCGCCACCCAGCCGAGCTTGGCGTAGAACAGCACCAGCGCCATCAAGCCCAGCCAGAAGATCGGGACGGAGTAGCCCACCAGGCCCATCACGCGCACCGCGTGGTCGGCAAAGCCGCCGCGCCGTACCGCAGCCCACACGCCCAGCGGCACACCAAATCCTGCGCCGATGAGGATGCCGCAGGTCGCCAGTTCCAGCGTTGCCGGGAAGGTCTGCTTGACGTCTTCCCACACCGGGTTGGAGGTCAACACCGAATTGCCGAATTCACCGCGCATCGCCTGGCTGACATAGCGGAAGAACTGCTCGTACAGGGGCAGGTTCAGGCCCAGCTCTTCGCGCACCCGCTGCACCACGTGTTCGGGCGCGCGGTCGCCGACGATGGCCAGCACGGGGTCGACCGGGATCACGCGGCCGATGAAGAAGGTGACGGCCAGCAGACCCAGGTAGGTGAGCGCGATGACGACAGCGAACTTCGCCAACGAGTGCCCCAGCGTCACACCCCCCCTCCAGGCCTGCGACATCAGCGCTTGCCGACGCTGAACAGGTGGGTCAGGTCAGACGTTGCACCCAGCTTCACACCGCTCAGGTTGTTGCGGTAGGCCGCCACTTCGGTCTGCTGGAAGAGCATCACGAAGGGGCTGGTCTTGCGGAACTCGGCCTGGATCTCCTGGTAGAGCTTGGCGCGTTTGCCGGCGTCTCGCTCCAGCGCGGCGGCATCGCTCTTCTTCGTCAGCTCGGGGATGCTCCACGAATTGCGCCAGGCCAGCGGCTTGGTGGCCGCGTTGTCGCCGTTGTCGGGGTTGCGCGCGAAGGTGTCGGCGTTGGTGTGCGGGTCCCAATAGTCGGCGCCCCAGTTGCCGATGTGGATGTCGTGGGCGCGGGCGCGGTACTTGGTCAACACCTGCTTGCCGTCGCCGGGCAATATTTCCATCTCGATGCCGGCGCGCTTCATCGTCTGCTGGATGGCCTCGGTGATGCCCTGCACCGGTAGCACGGTGCGCATGTCGATCGTCACCTTGAAGCCGTTCGGGTAACCCGCCTTGGCCAGCAGCGCCCTGGCCTTGGCCACGTCCAGCTTGTAGGGCTTCTCGGTAGACGCACCCAACAGGCCCTGCGGCAGGAAGTTCTGGTGGATAACGCCGACGTTCTTGATCAGCGTAGAACCTATCGCGTCGTAATCCACCAGCCACTTGAAGGCCTCGCGCACCTCGGGCTTGGCCAGGATGGGGTTCTTCTGGTTCAGGCCGAGGTAGTACACCGTGCCGTTGGGCGTGCTCGTGATGGCCACGTCCTTGTTCGTGGCCAGCGCCTGCAGGTCTTGCGGCGTGAGGTTGCGCGCGATGTCGATGTCGCCCTTTTCCAGCAGCAGGCGCTGCGTGGCGCTTTCCTTCACGTGGCGGTAGATCACACGCGCCGTCAGGGCCTTGGTGCCCCAGTACTGCTCGTTGCGTTCCAGCGCTACCAGCTGGTTGGCGCGCCATTCGCGCAGCTTCAGCGGGCCGCCGCCGGCGTAGTTGGTCTTCAGCCAGGCTGCCCCGAGGTCGCCCGCCTGTTCCTTGCTCATCACGAGTTTCTTGTCGACCACCGCCGCGACGGTGGCCGTGAGTGCGTTGTAGACCAGCGTCGGCGCGTAGGCCTTGTCGGTTTCCAGCGTCAACGCCAGCGGGCCGGTTTGTTTGACGCGGTCTTTCACGTTGGCCTTCGTCAAGCCGAACTGCGTCAAGATGAATGCCGGCGTCTTGTCCAGCAGCACCGCACGCTGCAGGCTGAAGACCACGTCTTCGGCCGTGAGCGCGTTGCCGCTGGCGAATTTCACGTTCGGGCGCAGCTCGAAGCTGTAGGTCTTGCCGTCGGCGCTGACGGCCCACTTCACGGCCAGGTCGGGCAGCAGGCGGCTGGGATCTTTGACATCGCTGCGCAGCAGGCGGTCGTAGCTGTTGCCCAGCATCTCGCCCGCACTGATCTCGAAGGCCTCGGCGGGGTCCAGGCTGATGAGGTCGTCGAAGGCCATGGCCAGCACGACGGTGTCTTTCGGCGTGGCAGCGTGCAGCGGCGGTGCGGCGATGCCGAACGCGGCGGCAGCGACCCCGGCCACGGCCAGCGCACGGCGCGTCAATGTCAGATCAGGCAAGACTCTCTCCAGAAAACTCAGGGCGCGGTCACCGCGGTGGTGCCCAGCACCACGCTTTCGTATTCGTGCAGCGAAGGCAGGCCGCCCGTATGCAAGAACAGCACCCGCTCGCCCGCGGCCAGGCGCCCTTCGCGCGCCAGGCCCATGAGGCCGGCCATGATCTTCCCGGTGTACACGGGGTCGAGCAGCAGGCCTTCGGTGCGCGCGGCCATCTGCACGGCCTCCACCATGCGCACATTGGGCACCGAGTACTTGGGCTGCCAGTAGCCGCCCACGCTGACGACGCTTTCGCGCGGCACGGTCATGCCCAGCTTCAGCAGGTCGCACACCGCCTGCGCTTCCTTGTGCACCAAGGGCTCCTGGTCGGCCGGGTCGCGGCTGACGCCGATGCCAGTGATGGGGATGTGGATCCGGTTGCCGAGAAAACCCGCCAGCAGGCCGCCGTGCGTGCCCGAACTCCCCGAGCCGACGACGACACTGTCGAAGCCGATGCCGGTGTCGAACATCTGCTGCTCCAGCTCTTGAGCGCAGGCCACATAACCCAGGCCGCCCAAAGCGTTGCTGCCGCCACCAGGAATGATGTAGCCCTTGCGGCCGGCCGCTGCCAGCTCATCGGCCACGGCCTGCATGGCCGGCGCCATGGCCGTGCCCGCCGGCACCACGGTGAGTGCTTCCACGCCCATCAGCCGGAACATGAAATGGTTGCCGCTGGCGTCTTCATGGAAGCTGCCGGGCACCCGTTCTTCGAGGACGAAGCGGCACTGCAGCCCTTCCTTCACCGCAGCCGACAGCGTGATGCGGCAGTGGTTGCTCTGCGGTGCGCCACAGGTGATCAGCGTGTCGGCGCCCTGCGCCAGCGCATCGGCGACGAGGAATTCGAGCTTGCGGGTTTTGTTGCCGCCGGGAAAGAGCCCCAGCATGTCGTCGCGCTTGACCCAGACCTCAGGCCCGCGCCCGCCCGGGCAACTGGCAGCCAAGGCGGCGCTGAAGCGCGGCATCGGCTCGATGGGGGTGGCAAATGGCGTGTAGCGACGGCGCGGAAAACGTGAAAGGTCCATGAGGTCTCAGAAGCGGTCAAGGGCGGCGAGGTTCACTCGATTTCTCCACCAAATTTCTTGATCAGGTTGGCGATGTATTTGTCGGCGAGTTTCTCGAACTCGCTGCTGACGACGGGCGCGACGATGGCCTTCATCAAGCCAGGCAGCGGCACGTCGACAGTGCCGCCCACCTTGAACTCGATGTCAGTGCCCACCTTGCCGGCCTTGAGCTTCCAGTGGCCACCGACCAGTGCGTTGCCCTCGCCCTTCACCGGCGTCCACACCACCGTGCCCTTCTTGCGGTCGCTCACGTACTTGCTGGCATACACGGTCTGGATGTTCACCTGCGCGGTGCCCACCTTCGCCATCTCCCAGCGGTAGGTGTCCTTGGCGATCTCGGTGAGCTTGTCGACCTTCGGGAAGAAGCTGGCCGAGGTGGGCACGTCGGAAAGCACGGCATATACGTCGTCCAGCGACGCCTTGACGGTGAACTCGTAGCCGAGATCGATGGCAACGGTGATGGCCATGGGGATGTCTCCTTGTTCGTTGTTCAGTCGAGGCTCTGGCCAGGCCAGGGCAGCATCAGGGTCAGCAGCAGCAGCTTCTGGAACTCGGGCTCGAAGCCATCGATGATCTGTTGCGGTTCGGGGCACAGCGCGGCGTCGGTGATCAGACCGAACTGCACGCCACCGCCGTAGCTGAGGATGGACACGCCGACGCCGATGTCACCCGACGAGGGCACCCAAAACATGTTCTGGCGCAGCGTGCTGCCACAGAACTTCAGCGGCACCACCGGCCCCGGCACGTTGGTCATCACCGCAGTGGCCTTCTTCGAGAACATGCCCAGCACGGCATCTTGCACCGGCTTGATGAACAGGCCCGACATCGCCAGCACGGCAAAGGCCAGCAGCGGCTGATAGCTGCCCTTCAACTCGTTCATGCGCTGGTGCACGGCGTAGGTGCGCGCCACCGGGTTGCTGATGCCGATGGGCAGCACCA
>JANMMD010000178.1:0-1859 GCA_031372905.1 Betaproteobacteria bacterium | reverse complement strand
CCAGCTGTCGCCGATCAATTCGGGGTCGCTGGACCGCAGGATGGCTTTGGCGAAGGCGGCGAGAAAACCGCGTGCCTGGGCTTGCCCGTCGCGGTCACCGCCAGGGCCGCCGTGGCGCCGTACTTCCTGCATGGCGCTGGTCCACTCTTGCAGCACCTTGCCTTCATGCTGGCCCAAAACGGTCGCCAGCCCCTTGTCGCTTTGCATGTAATTCTCCGGGTTGGCAAATGAATCGGCCGCGACGTCGCTGCCGATTCACATTATTGCCGGCTGGCCCTTCAGCCGGACGGCCAGCGCGCGCGGGACGTGTCCTACACGGCCGCGCGCCGGCGGCCGATGCCGCGCACGCGTGCCTGCTGTCACATTCACTGCAACAGAGCCCCAACGCCTACGCAGAGACCGACATGACATCAGCCCACACCTTCACGCGCCAACTGAACAGCCGCACGTCTTTGCAGACGCCACAGAGGCTGCACACGGCGCTGATCGTCGCCGGGGTGGTGCTCTGTTTCGGCATGCTGTCGTTCTACGGCTACCTGGTGCAATCACAGGTCAAGCGTGGCGAAACCTTCCGCGAAGCGCAGCGCGCCGGTCTCTATGTGGTCAGCAAAGACAGCTTGTTGCGCCCCGCTCGTGCTCCGATCACCAAGAACGCCCCGCTGTTGGCCAGCGCCAGCCCGCTCTGATCTTCAGCCGCGAACGCCCCGGTCACGACCCCGGTGTTGACGACGCTCTAGCCCGTGACTGCCGGCAGCGCCCGCCATGAGCCCGATGCGGACGCCGATCGCCGCGGCAAAGCCGGGTTGCCTTCGGGCGATTCACCCGCTGCATCCCGCGTCGAGCCGCCCAGCGAAGCCTTCGCCACGCTGATTCCGGAGATCAGGCTCCTGGTGGGCCTGACGACCGCGGCGGTGATCATCGCGGCGCTGTATTTCGGCCGCGAGATCCTGATACCGCTGGCCCTGGCCCTGTTGCTGGGCTTCGTGCTGCACCCGCTGGTGGCCTGGCTCAAGCGGCTTGGGCTGCCCTTGCTCGCAGCAGTGACGCTGGTGGTCACGCTGTCGCTCGGGGGCGTGGTGCTGGCCGGCGTCGCGCTGGGCCACCAGGTCTCTTCGCTGAGCCAGCAGCTGCCCACCTACCAGTCCAACATCCGCAAGAAGTTGCGTGATCTTCGTGCTGCCGCGCTCGGGCCGGGGATGTTCGACGGCGCCGTGGAAACACTGAATGTCGTCAAGCAGGAGGTGGAGAAAGCCACCGCCGAAGACACCCCAGAGGCCGGCGCCAAGCGGCGCGCGCAGCCGCCGGCCGTGCAGCGCGTGCGTCTCGACGCCACGCCGCCGACGCCGTTCGAGAACGCACTGGCCTGGGCCGAGGCCGCCATCGGGCCGCTGGCCACGGCCAGCATCGTGCTCGTGTTCCTGTTTCTCGTGCTGCTCGACCGCGACGACCTGCGCGACCGGCTGTTGCGCCTGCTCGGCGGCAGCCTGCACCGCTCCACTGACGCGATGGACGAAGCCGGCCGTCGCATCAGCAAGTACCTGACGATGCAGCTGGTCGTGAACCTGACCTACGGCATCCCGATGGCCGCCGGCCTGTGGTTCATCGGCGTTCCGGGCGCGCTGCTGTGGGGGGCCGTGGCATCGATCCTGCGCTTCGTGCCCTATGTCGGGCCGATGATCAGCGCGGTGGCGCCGATCGCGCTGGCTTTCGCCGTCGACCCGGGCTGGAACATGGTGCTGCTGACCGTGGGCCTCATCGTGCTGCTCGAAGTCATCAGCAACAACGTCGTCGAGCCCTGGTTGTATGGCGCGAGCACCGGCCTGTCGGCCATCTCGCTGATTGCAGCGGCGACCTTCTGG
>JANMMD010000170.1:0-6986 GCA_031372905.1 Betaproteobacteria bacterium | reverse complement strand
TCACATGTGGTCGATCATCACCTGCCCGAAACCCGAGCAGCTGACCTGCGTGGCACCTTCCATCAGGCGTGCGAAGTCGTAGGTGACTTTCTTGCTGAGGATGGATTTCTCCATGCTGCTGATGATGAGGTCGGCGGCCTCGATCCAGCCCATGTGGCGCAGCATCATCTCGGCGCTGAGGATCTCGGAGCCCGGGTTCACGTAGTCCTTGCCCGCGTACTTGGGGGCGGTGCCGTGGGTGGCTTCGAACATCGCCACGCTGTCGCTCAGGTTCGCGCCCGGTGCAATGCCGATGCCACCGACCTGCGCGGCGAGTGCGTCAGAGACGTAGTCGCCGTTCAGGTTCAACGTGGCGATGACGCTGTACTCGGCCGGGCGCAGCAGGATCTGCTGCAGGAAGGCATCGGCGATGCTGTCCTTGACGATGATGTCCTTGCCGGTGCGCGGGTTCTTGAACTTGCACCACGGGCCACCATCGATGAGCTCGGCACCGAACTCTTTCTGCGCGAGGTTGTAGGCCCAGTCGCGGAAGCCACCTTCGGTGAACTTCATGATGTTGCCCTTGTGCACGATGGTCACGCTGGGCTTGTCGTTGTCGATGGCGTACTGGATGGCCTTGCGCACCAGGCGCTCGGTGCCTTCGCGGCTGACCGGCTTGATGCCGATGCCCGAGGTGTTCGGGAAGCGGATCTTCTTCACGCCCATCTCGTCCTGCAGGAACTTGATGATCTTCTTCGCCTTCTCGCTTTCGGCCTCGAACTCGATGCCGGCGTAGATGTCTTCCGAGTTCTCGCGGAAGATCACCATGTGGGTCTTTTCGGGCTCCTTCACCGGGCTGGGCACGCCCTTGAAGTACTGGATGGGGCGCAGGCAGACGTAAAGGTCGAGCTCTTGCCGAAGCGCCACGTTCAGGCTGCGGATGCCGCCGCCCACGGGCGTGGTGAGCGGGCCCTTGATGCTGACGACGTAGTCACGCACGGCGTGCAGCGTTTCTTCGGGCAGCCAGACGTCGGGGCCGTAGATCTTGGTGCTCTTCTCGCCGGCGAAGACTTCCATCCAGTGGATCTGGCGCTTGCCGCCGTAGGCCTTGGCCACCGCTGCATCCACCACCTTCAGCATCACCGGGGTGATGTCCAAGCCCGTGCCGTCGCCTTCGATGTAGGGAATGATGGGTTGATCAGGCACGTTGAGCGAGAAGTCCGCGTTGACGGTGATCTTCTGGCCTGCTTCGGGCACCTTGATGTGCTGGTACATGGGTGTTGTGTCTCCGCAGGGCCGGCGCGGTGCGGCCGGCATAGGTGTATCGAGGCTCAAATTCTAAGGCACCGCCCGGGGCGCGAAGCCTCAGGCAAAGCCGCAGAACGCTGCGATCTGCTGCCACATGCCGTGCCCCAGTGCCCAGGCCGCAGCGCCTACGAGCAGCACGCCTGCCGCTCGCACCGCCACGCGCTCACGCGCAGCGGCCTGGCCACCCTGGAGCAGTTTCTTCCAGGCCCAGGGGCCCAGCATCAAGCCAGGCGCAGAGGCCAACGCAAAACCAGCCATGGCCAGCGCACCGGTGGCCGCGCTGCTGCCCAGGGCCGCCACCAGCAGCGCCGACTGCAGCAGCCCGCAAGGCCAGGCCACCCACAGGCTGCCGGCGAGCGCGGCGCGGCCGGGCCCCTGCACGCGCTGCCAGCCGGTGGCCGGGGCCATGTTGGGCACCGTGCCCAGACGCGACATCCAGGCCGGCTGCCGCGCGCGCACGACGAGCCAAAGACCCAGCGCCAGCGCCGCCACGTGCACCAGCACCCACAGCGGCCGCAAGGCCGGACTCAGCTGCGACCAGCCTGCCAGCACGGCCACGCTGGCAGCCGCCACGGCGCCGCCCGCGGCATACCCCGCCACCCGTGCGAGATGGAAAGCGGCGCTGTTGCGCAGCGCGCCACCGGTGGCCGCGGCGCAGGGCGCACTGCACATGGCCGCGCAATGCGGGGCACCGGCCAGACCCAACAACGTGGCACTGACGATCAGAGGAAGCTCCACCCGCCGATGATGCGCGCAAAAGCTGCGCGGGCAGGAATGGCCATATGCCTGGGTGAGGTCAGCTCAGGAGGTCGCCGCCGCTGCCCGCGCGACTGCAACCCTTGCAGGTGCTGAAGGTCGAGGCGCTGCAGGCGAAGGCTGGCGGCAGCGCCCGTGCAAGCTTCAGCCCGCGCCGCGCTCGGTGGCCGGCGTCGAGCTGTCGCCGGTGTTGAGCGCGACGGCTCCGCGCTGCAGCAGCAGCGTCAGCGCGCAGCCCGCCGCAGTGGCCGCCCAGAAAACGAAGAACGCGGCCGAGTAAACGGCCGTGGCCGACCAGCCCAGGGCCGCACCACCCAGCGTCTGCAGCGTGTCGGGGTCGACGAAGGCAAAGACGGCGATCTCCAGCACACCGGCCACCAGAAAGGCCGGCCAGGCCACGGCTGCAAGGTGACGGCCCAGGGGGTTCATCGCGGGCTGGCCTTGTCAGCGCCCCGGCGTGGCGGCGTGGTTGCGGCCCTGCACCGCCGGCTGCTCGGCCTTGCTCTTGGCCGCCGGCGTCACCAGCACGGGGTCGGGGTTGCCGATGGCCAGGGCCAGGGTGATGAAGCTGGCCACCACCACGAGTGCTGGCCCGCCTATCACCAGCCAGACGATGGGCAGGCGCCACCACGCCACGGTGGGCGTGGGCTCGGCGCTGGGCGCGAGCCCGGGTGCCTTGGAAGACATGCGCGTTTCTCCAGAAGGCGCCGTCAACGCGGCACCACGAAAGTGGTTTTCTCGAACAGCGTGCGCGCGGCATCGCCACCTGTCTCGGCCAGACGCTCGACCTGGAAGCGCACCGCATGCGCGCCGGGGCCAGCGGCTTGGGCCACGTCGGGCGGCACGCGCAGCGCCACCGGCACCCAGCGCGCCTGGGCGGGTTGCACGCTCACTTCGGCCGTCAGGTCGGGGGTGATGGCGGCCAGGCCGACGGCGCTGATGCGGTAGCGCTGCACGGCCTCGGTGGCGTTCATGATCTGCAGCCGGTAGACGTTCTCGACCCAGCCATCCTCGACCACGCGCCCCAGGGTGCCACGGTCACGCACCACGTCCACCCTGAAGGGCGCGCGCGTCAGCAAGCTGAACATCAGGCCGGCGCTCACCAGCAGCAGCACCGCCGTGTAGCCGAGCACGCGCGGGCGCAGCACGCGCTTGAGCACCTCGCTGCGCGAGAGATGCTGCTGCAGGCCGTTCTGGGTGTCGTAGCGGATGAGGCCGCGCGGGTACTGCATCTTGTCCATCACGCCGTTGCAGACGTCGATGCAGGCCGTGCAGCCTATGCATTCGTACTGCAGGCCTTGGCGGATGTCGATGCCGGTGGGGCAGACCTGCACACACAGTCCGCAATCGATGCAGTCGCCTTGTTTCGTGGCGCCGACGTCGACGCTCGCGGCAGCGCTGCGTACGTCCTGCGAACGCTTGGTGCGCACGCCGCCCCGCGGCTCACCGCGCTGCTGGTCATAGGTGACGACGAGCGTGTCCTTGTCGAACATCACGCTCTGGAAGCGCGCGTAGGGGCACATGTACTTGCACACCTGCTCGCGCATCCAGCCGGCATTGCCATAGGTGGCGAAGCCGTAGAACAGCACCCAGAACGTTTCCCACGGCCCCAGGGCCAAGCCCAGCGCCGAAGCCCCGAGTTCGCGGATGGGCGTGAAGTAGCCGACGAAGCTGAAACCCGTCCACAAGCCGATGGCGATCCACACGAGTTGCTTGCCGCCCTTGCGCAGCAGCTTCTCGGGACCCCATGGCGCCTTGTCCAGTTTCATGCGGCGCATGCGGTCGCCTTCGATGCGGCGCTCCACCCACATGAAGATCTCGGTGTAAACCGTCTGCGGACAGGCGTAACCGCACCACAAACGCCCGGCCACCGTGGTGAAGAGAAACAGCGCGTAAGCACTGACGATGAGCAGGCCCGTCAGGTAGATGAAATCCTGCGGGTACAGCACGAGGTCGAAGATGTAGAAGCGCCGCGCGCCGAGATCGAACAGCACCGCCTGGCGGCCGCTCCAGGGCAGCCAGGGCATGCCGTAGAACACCAGCTGCGTGGCCCACACCAGCGCCCAGCGCCAAGTGGCGAACCACCCCGTGACGGCACGGGCGTAGATCTTCTCCTGCTTCTCATAGAGCCAGATGACGCGCTCACCCGCCTCGGCACCACCCGTGCCAGCGGCCACGGCCGTGGCCGGGGGCTTCACTTCGTGGCCACCCGCGTGCCTTGCGACAGGCTCCACACATAGGCGCCCAGCACATGCACCTGTTCGGGCGTGAGCAGCTTGCCCTGCGCCGGCATCACGTTGTTCTTGCCATTGGTGACGATGTTGACGATGGCCTGCTCGCCCCAGCCGTGCAGCCAGATCTTGTCGGTGAGATTGGGCGCCCCGAGCGCTGCATTGCCCTTGCCGTCGCTGCCATGGCAGGCCGCGCAGGTGACGAACTTGGCCTTGCCCAGCTGCGCTGCGATGTTGTTGTGCGCGCTGCCCGAGAGGCTGAGCACGTAGTGCGCGACGTTGCGCACGTCCACCGGCCCGCCCACCGCCTCGGCCATGGGCGGCATCACGCCGATGCGGCCCTCGCTGATCACCTTCTTGATGTAGTCGTGCGTGCCTGCGCCCAGCCAGTCGCTGTCGCTCAGGTTCGGGAAGCCCTTGCTGCCCCGCGCGTCGCTGCCATGGCACTGCGCGCAGTTGTTCAGGTAAAGGCGCTGGCCGATGCCCATCGCAAGTTCGTCGCGCGCCAGTTCTTCGGCCTTCATCGGGGTGAACCTGGCGTACACCGGCGCCATGGCCGTCACGGCCTTCTTCTGCTCGGTCTCGTACTGCCCCACGCTGCTCCACTTCAGCGTGCCGGTGTTGCTGCCCAGGCCGGGATAGAAGGCCAGGTAGATGCCCGCGAAGACCACCGTGATGACGAACAACCACATCCACCAGCGGGGCAGCGGGTTGTTCAGCTCGACCAGGTCTTCGTCCCAGACGTGACCGGTGGTGTTGTCGCTGGCCATGACGCGGCGGCGCGCCGCGACCATCAGCAGGAAGAGGCAGAAGAGCAGGCTCAGCACCGTGGCGATAGCCACGAACCAGCCCCAGCCTGAATGGACGAAGTCACTCACGGCGGCTCTCTTCCTGCCGCGGTACGGCGCTGTTGTCATCGGCAATACCGTCTTCGACGAAAGGCAGCATCGCCGCGGCTTCGTGCTCGGTGCGCCGGCGCCGGCTGTAGGTGTGCACCACCAGCGCGAGGAAGAGCACAAAGCCCGTCAGCGTGACGGCCACTCTGAGGTCATTGATGTCCATGTCCATTGCCCTCTTCTCGGTCGCTATTTGCGCGCGGTGCCCAGCACCTGCAGGTAGGCAACGAGCGCATCCATCTCGGTGCGGCCCTTCACCTCGTCAGCGGCCTTGCTGATCTCTTCGTCGGTGTAGGGCACCCCCACCATGCGCAGCGCCTTCATGCGCGGTGCCATGCCCTCGCCGTCCACCGTGGCCTTCAGCAGCCAGGGGTAGGCCGGCATGTTCGATTCAGGCACCAGGTCGCGCGGGTTGTAGAGGTGGGTGATGTGCCACTCATCGCTGTACTTGCCACCCACACGGTGAAGGTCGGGGCCGGTGCGTTTGCTGCCCCACTGGAAGGGGTGGTCGTAGACGAATTCGCCGGCTGTTGAATGCGGCCCGTAGCGAAGTGCCTCGGCGCGGAAGGGACGCACCATCTGCGAGTGGCAGTTGTAGCAGCCCTCGCGGGTGTAGATGTCGCGGCCCGCCAGCTGCAGCGCGGTGTAAGGCTTCACGCCTTCCAGCGGCTGCGTGGTGGAACGCTGGAAAAAGAGAGGCACGATCTCGACCAAACCACCGACGGCAATCGCCATCAGGATCAGCACGATCATCAGGAAGTTGTTGGTCTCGATCTTCTCGTGACCGCCGGGTTTTTGTATGTGTTCCATGTGTCTGTCTCCGCGGCGTTCAGGCGTGCGCCGGTGTGGGGCGGATGGCAGGGATGCGCGCCTCGACCACGCGGCCGTTGCGCATCGTCATCACCGTGTTCCAGGCCATCAGGCACATGCCGCTCAGGTAAAGCAAGCCGCCGCCCAGGCGGACGACGTAGTACGGGAAGGACGCCTTCACCCCCTCGACGAAGCTGTAGACCAGCGTGCCGTCGGGGTTCACCGCACGCCACATCAAGCCCTGCATCACACCCGCGATCCACATCGCAGCGATGTAGAGCACGATGCCCACGGTGGCCACCCAGAAGTGCACCTCGATGGCCTTCACGCTGTACATCTGCTTCTGGCCGAAGAGGCGCGGAATGAGGTAGTACAGGCTGCCCATGCTGATGAGGCCGACCCAACCCAAAGCGCCGCTGTGTACATGGCCCACGGTCCAGTCGGTGTAGTGGCTGAGCGCGTTGACGGTCTTGATCGACATCATCGGGCCCTCGAAGGTGCTCATGCCGTAGAACGACAGGCTCACGATGAGGAACTTCAGGATGGGGTCGTCACGCAGTTTGTGCCAGGCACCGCTGAGCGTCATGATGCCGTTGATCATGCCGCCCCAGCTGGGCGCCAGCAGCACCAGACTGAAGACCATACCCACGCTTTGTACCCAGTCCGGCAGCGCGGTGTAGTGCAGGTGGTGAGGCCCCGCCCACATGTAGGTGAAGATCAAGGCCCAGAAGTGCACGATGCTCAGGCGGTAGCTGTACACCGGGCGCTCGGCCTGCTTCGGGATGAAGTAATACATCATGCCCAGGAAGCCGGCCGTGAGCAGGAAGCCCACCGCGTTGTGGCCGTACCACCACTGCACCATGGCGTCTTGCACGCCGGCGTAGGCGCTGTAGCTCTTGAACGGGCCCGCCGGGATGGCCGCGCTGTTGACGATGTGCAGCACGGCCACGGCAAGAATGAAGGCGCCGAAGAACCAGTTGGCCACGTAGATGTGGCGCACCTTGCG
>JANMMD010000116.1:0-2393 GCA_031372905.1 Betaproteobacteria bacterium | reverse complement strand
GACAGCGTTTACGGCCAGGGCCCGGCGGGCTCACCGCATCTGTACGACCAGACCGTGGACGACGGGCGCACCAAGATGCTGCTGGAGGTGAACACAGGGTCGGCGGCCTTCACGCGCGGTGGCCTCGACAAGTTCGACCTGCCGCGCAACAGCCAGGGAACGCCATTGATCGGCGACCCGCGCAACGACGAAAATCTCGTGCTGTCGCAGTTGCAAGTGGCCTTCCTTCGCTTCCACAACGCGTGCGTCACGCACGTCAAGACCGAAGCCGGCCTGAGCCATCCGGCGGAGGTGTTCAACGAAGCCCAGCGCCTAGTGCGCTGGCACTACCAGTGGATCATCCTGCATGAGTTCCTGCCCAAGACCGTGGGCCAGGCGCTGGTGGACAACATCCTCGACAAGGGCCGCAAGTTCTACAAGTGGCGCAACGCCCCGTACATCCCCGTGGAGTATTCGGTGGCGGCCTACCGCTTCGGCCATTCGCAGGTGCGACCGAGCTACCGCGTGAACTTCGGGCCCGACGACGCCCACCAGCTCTTCGCGCTGATCTTCAACGACGGCATGGCGGTCAGCCCGATTGCGGACGACATGCGCGGCGGGTCGCGCGCCCCGCAGCGCTTCGTTGACTGGCAAACCTTCTTCGACTTCGGCGACGGGCGCGTTCGCAACAACAAGAGCATCGACACCAAGCTGTCGACGGTGTTGTTCGATCTTCCGGGCATGCCCAGCAGCGAGCCGCAGTCTCTGGCAGCACGTAACCTGTTGCGCCATCTGACGTTCAAGCTGCCTTCGGGGCAACGCGTGGCTGGCGCCATGGGCATCCCGGTGCTGTCAGCTGGCGATCTGGACATCCTGCGGCCCTTCAACCTGCACGAACGCACACCGCTGTGGTTCTACTGCTTGCGCGAGGCAGAACGGCTCGAAGCGGGCAAGCGGTTGGGCCCGGTGGGCGGGCGCATCGTCGCCGAGGTCATGATCGGCATGCTTCAAGGCGACCCGTCCTCGTACCTGAATCAGGAGCCAGACTGGACCCCTGACCTGGCCATCAACGAGCGCTTTTCGATGGTTGACCTGTTGCGCTTCGCCAAGGTCGTGACGACGCTGTAGGGCCAGCAGATTGGCGCGCCAAAAGGCGAGGCCGCGGCCTCAACTTGCGGCTGTATCGCTGCCCGGCGGGGACTGCTGCAGCCGCGACATACCTGTCTTTGCTAGCCGTCCTCACCGGAATCCACCAACCTGACCTCATTGTTCAGCTGGCAGTACGGCGCCGTACGGACGTGCCTGCGCGCATCCACCCAGACTCGTTCGGCACTTCTCTCTCAAACCGTCCCATGGGTTTGAGCCTCAGCCTGCCTTCGGCAGCGTCCCCGCGCTGTGTCTTGCCAGACCCTTTCAGCGCCCATGCCTATCGCACACGTTTCCGATACCGCCCACTGGATGGCGATGTATCGCGCACTGGAATCCGAACGGGCCGACGCGCTGTTCGACGACCCTTACGCGCGCAGGATGGCAGGCGACCTTGGCAGCTCTATCGTCCGCGAGATACCGCACGGTGAATCGATGGCCTGGGCCGTGGTCGTGCGCACGGCTGTGATGGACGAAATCATCCTGGATCAGGTCGCACAGGGCGTCACGCAGGTCTTGAATCTGGGCGCCGGGCTCGACACCCGTGCCTTCCGCCTGGCTCTGCCCTCATCGTTGTCGTGGTTCGACGTCGACTTGCCTCGCATGGTCACGCACCGTCGAGCGTGCCTGAAAGGCCTGAAGCCCCATTGCCGTCACGTCCACATCGCTGCGGACGTCACCGACGCCACCGCGCTGCGAAGAACGCTGGACAAGATAAGCCTGGGCGCAGGCCCGATGCTGGTGGTGACTGAGGGCCTGTTGATCTACCTCGATCCCGGCCAAGTCACCGCGTTGGCGACTTCGCTGATTGCCGTGACCGCTGCGCGCTGGTGGCTGACGGACTTGGTCAGCCCCATGCTTCTGGGCATGGTCGGCGCCAAATGGCCCAGCAACGAAGCGGCCGTAAGCGCACCGTTTCAATTCGCGCCGCGCGACAGCGCCCAGTTCTTCGAGCCGCTGGGATGGCGCGAGGCTTCCTTCAGGTCCACCCTGGACGAGGCGGTTCGACTCCAGCGCGCTCCACCGATGCCGCAGTGGTGGGCCGCATTCACCGCACCCTGGTGGCCAGGAGCTCGCGAAAACCTTCGGCGCATGTCTGGCGTTTCGCTGATGGAGCCAGCGGGCGTGAACTCATCAGCAAAAGATGCCTTGCAACTCAGGGAAGAACGGCCGTGACCTATCCGAATCAACTGATTTCCAGACTGGCCAAGCAGGATCGCCATCACCTGTTGATGCACGGGAAGTGCATCAGCCTCGTGCACGGCGAC
>JANMMD010000075.1:0-4222 GCA_031372905.1 Betaproteobacteria bacterium | reverse complement strand
GAGGGCCGTGCGTCGGTTCACGTGCATCTGGCGGGTCGGGTTCGTCATGGTGTTTGTCTCCGTCATGAATCTGTCAATTTTGCGGCAGGCGATCGTTGTCGCCTCAGCCCGGTGTCGTGATGGCGCGTGAGCGAGCCACTTCTCCCTGTCGAAACTTGGCGTGGCTGGCCTCCACCTTGCTGAGGTCGTAGAGGTAGTTCACCATCATGCCGAAACTCTGGCGCAGGCCCTTGGCCGACACGTCGCCGCGCGGGTTCAGGCGCTCCAGGCGCGCGCCGTTGTCGAGGTGGAAACGCGCCACGGCGTCACCACCCGGCAAGGGCGACAGGTAGGCGAGGAAGGCGCCGCAGAGCAGCTGCAAGGCCGCTGCGCCCTCCGCGCCGAGGTGCTCGTGCATCGCTGCGCCCTGCAGCTTGGAGAGGTCGCCCTTGCACAGCGTGCGCAGCAGCGTGCGCGCGGCTTCCAGCTCGGCGGCGGCGCCTTTCTTCAGGCCGGGCAGCTGCGCAAATTCGGGGCCGGACAGCAGCCAAGCCGCGAAGCCCGGGATGGGCGAGAGCGTGCAGAAGGTCTTCAGCCGCGGCAGTTCACGCTGCAGCTGCGTGGCCACGGTCTTGATGAGGAAGTTGCCCAGGCTCACGCCGCGCAGGCCGGGTTCGCAGTTGCTGATGCTGTAGAAGGCCGCGACGCGAAAACGCTCGGGCGCAAGCGGTGTGCTGGCCTTGTCGATGAGCGGGGCGATGGCACCCGGCATCTCGGGCAAGAGCGCGACTTCGACAAAGATCAGCGGCTCGTCGGGCAGCTGCGGGTGGAAGAACGCGAAGCAGCGGCGGTCGGGCTGCAGGCGGCGGCGCAGGTCGTCCCAGCCGTCGATGGCATGCACGGCCTCATGCAGGATGATCTTCTCGAGCAGCTGCGCGGGTGAGTTCCAGTCCACACGCTTCATGCGCAGGAAGCCGGGGTTGAACCAGCTCGTCAGCAGGTGCAGCAGGTCGGCCTCGATGGCGGCGAGCTCGGGCCGCTCGCGCAGCACGCGCATCAGCGCGCGGCGCAGGCGCAGCACGGCCGAGGTGCCGCCGGGCATGCGGTTCAAGCGGCGGAAGAGTTCCTGCCGCGGCGGCTCGGCGGCCTGTCCCAGCACGCTGAGTGTGTCCACGCCCGGCGTTTCGGCGTAGGCCTGCGCAGCGCGCAGCACGGCCTGCGGGTCGGGGCTGAGCTCGTGTGCCAGGAAATCGAAGAACTCGCCCAGGTCTTCGTCCTCCAGCGTCTCCAGCCGGTCGATCAAGTCCACCGCCAGCGCCATGCCGCCGAGCTCGCCCTTCTCGCCCAGCAGGCGCTTGCAGTCCAGCTTCATGCGGCGCAGGGCGCGGGCCTTGCGCTGGCGCGCGGCGGCGTGGCGGATGTCGTCGAGCATGGCGTGTCCTGATTCGGGGGCGGGTGTGGTGCGCTGTTGCAGTGGGCTGTGGCGGTGCGCTCTTGCGGTGCTCAGGCCGGCTGGGCCGAAGCGCCGCGCCTGCGGCGCTGGGCGGCTTGCGTGCTGCGGCGCAGTTTCTTCAGCGCCACCAGCTGCGCCATCAGGTGGTCGTGCATCGCGCGTTCGGCGCGTGCGGCGTCGCGCTGCAGGAAGGCGTCGATGAGCACGCGGTGTTCGTTGATCGATGCGTCGATGCGCCCCGGCAGCGCCAGCTGGCGCCCGCGCATCAGGCGCATGAAGCGGCGCAGGTCGCTGGTGACGCGGTCGAGCCAGCGGTTGCTGGCCAGGCCCTGCACGAAGCTGTGGAAGCTGTGGTTGGCCTGGTAGTAGCCGTCGATGTCGTGCGCCGCGGCGTGGCGCTCCAGGTCGTCGTGCAGGTGCTGCAGCGTGCGCAGTTCGTCGTCGCTGGCTTTGCTGGCGGCCTCGAAGGCGCAGCGGCCTTCCAGCAGTGCCATCACCGGGAAGAGCGCGTCGGCGTCTTCGTCGGTGAGTTCGATGACGCGGCAGCCGCGGTGCGGCACAAGCTCGACCAGGCCTTCGGCGGCCAGCACCTTCAGCGCCTCGCGCAGCGGTGTGCGGCTCACCTGCCAGGCGGCAGCCAGCGCCTTTTCGTCGATGAAGGCGCCGGGCAGCAACTCGCCGTCGAAGACCATGCCGCGCAGCCGAGCCGCCACGCCGTCGTGCAGGGAAGTGCCGCGCAAGGGGATGGGTTCAGCCATGCGCTGCAGCATAAGACTGTAATTACGCAATCACAAGTACGGGTTTACAAGGGCGGGATTGCAAGCGCGGGTTTGCCCGGCCAGCCGCGTTCCGCGCGGTGCCACGCAAGGCGGCGCCGTGGCGCTACATTGCCCGCGCCTGCCTCCACCTCCATGCACAAGCCGCCCAGCCCATCGCCGACCCCTGCGCACGCACCGCCGCTGGACGCCCAGCGCGTGCTGGCGCTGGCCGCGCAAAGCATGTTCGAGGTCTTCACGAGCACCGCGATGGGCACCGTGGTGGTGGACCGCGAGCACCGCATCGTCTGGATCGACGACGGCTACCGCCGCTTCCTGCCCGCCCTGGGCCATGCCGAGAGCGATTTCGTCGGCCGCCGTGTCGAAGAGGTGGTGCCCAACACGCTGATGGGCGAGGTGGTCGACAGCGGCCAGCCCATCCTGGTGGACCTGCTCAGCAACCACGCCGGCACGTTTCTCGTCAGCCGGCTGCCGCTGAAGAACGACCAGGGTGTCGTCATCGGCGCGGTGGGCTTCGTGCTGCTGGACCACCCCGAGACCACGATGCAGCCGCTGGTGGCCAAGTTCAGCGGCCTGCAGGCCGAGCTCAACGCGGCGCGGCGGCAGATTGCCGAGATCTCGCTACCGCGCCGGCCCAAGTACACGGTGGCCAGCTTCATCGGCACCAGCCCCGTGGCGATGGAGCTCAAGCGCCAGGCGCGGCGCGTGGCGATGACCGACAGCACGGTGCTGCTGCTGGGCGAAACTGGCACCGGCAAGGAGCTGCTGGCGCATGGCATCCACGCCGCCAGCCGGCGCGCCGCGCGGCCCTTCGTCGGCCTGAACATCGCCGCCGTGCCCGACACGCTGCTGGAGGCCGAGTTCTTCGGCGTCGCGCCCGGCGCCTACACCGGGGCGGAACGCAAGGGCCGCGACGGCAAGTTCAAGGTCGCCGACGGCGGCACGCTCTTCCTCGACGAGATCGGCGACATGCCGCTGGCGCTGCAGAGCAAGCTGCTGCGCGCGCTGCAAGAGCAGGAGATCGAGCCGCTGGGCAGCAACACCGTGCAGCGCGTGGACGTGCGCATCGTCGCCGCCACCAGCCGCGACCTGGCCGCGATGGTGGCCGACGGCAGTTTCCGCGCCGACCTCTACTACCGCTTGAATGTGCTGCCCATCCGCCTGCCGCCTTTGCGTGAGCGCCTGGCCGACCTGGAAGCGCTGGTGGAGAACCTGAGCGAAGACATCGCACGGCGCAGCGGCCTGCCCGCGCGCAGCCTGGCGCCCGAGGCGCTGGCGCTGCTGGCGCAGCAAGCCTGGCCGGGCAACATCCGCGAGCTGCGCAACACGCTGGAACAAGCCGCGCTGATGACCGACGACCTGGTGCTGGAGGCGCGCCACTTCGTGCTGCCGGCCGGCCTCAGCGGGGATGCGCCGGCAGCGCGCCCGGCAGCGGTTGCCGCAACGCCGGACGGCGCGGCCGCGCCCGGCATCGGCGTGGCCGAGGCCTCGGCGCCAACCCCGCTGGCCACGCAAGTGGCCGCGGTGGAGCGCGACGCGATCGCCGCCGCGCTGCGCCAGTGCGGCGGCAACCGCGTGCGGGCGGCGCGCCAGCTGGGCATGTCGCGCGCGGCGCTGTACGACCGCCTGGCGCGCTGGCCCGAGCTGGCGGCGCTGGGCTGAGGCGCGGCGCATCCACCAGGCAGGCGACGGCCTGCGGCCGGGTGCACCGACGCCGCCGCAGAATCCGCCGCATTCGTTCCACCAGCGCCCGGGAGGCCCGCATGAACACCCATCCCCTTGCCCCATTCCGTCGCTTTGCCAGCCGCGCCTCGTGCGCCGCGGCCCTGGCTGCGCTGGCGTTGCTGTCGGCTTGCCAGAAGCGGCCTGAGCCCGCGGCGGCACCGGTGGCGGCCCAGGCCCCGCCCAGCCTGAAGGGCGGCCTGCAGCCGGGTGACACCGTCACCGTCGTGAACTGCAACGAGGCGCAGCCCGGCGTGTGCGTCATTGGCGTGACGGCCACGGCCCCGGCGGG
>JANMMD010000056.1:0-49336 GCA_031372905.1 Betaproteobacteria bacterium | reverse complement strand
ACCTCGCCGCCGATGGGGATGACCTGGGAGACACCGGGGATCGACAGCAGCCGCGGGCGCAGCACGAAGTCGGCGTACTCGCGGGCCTGCATGGGCGTGGCGACAGGCGACTTGCCGTCGCCTGGCACGTCAGCCGAAACCAAGGGCAGTGCCACCAGCATGATCTCGCCCATGATCGACGACACCGGGCCCATCACGGGCGTGATGTCGCCGGGCATCTGCGCGCGCACCAGGGCCAGCCGCTCGGCCACGAGCTGGCGGTTGCGGTAGACGTCGGTGCCCCAGTCGAACTCGGCATAGACGAGCGACAGGCCCACGCCGGACGTGCTGCGCACACGGGTCACGCCCGGCATGCCGTTCAGCGCCGTCTCCAGCGGGAAGGTGACGAGTTGCTCCACCTCTTCCGGCGCCATGCCCCCGGCCTCCGTGAGCACGGTGATCAGCGGCTTGTTGAGGTCGGGGAAGACGTCGACCGGCGTGCGCCAGGCCGTCAGCGCGCCGTAGGCCATCAGCAGCGCCGCCACCGCCAGCACGAACAGGCGGTTGTGCAGGCTGGTGCGAACGATCCAGTTGAACATGGTGTGTGTCCCCGTTCAGCGGATCTGCGCGATCAGCGCTGCGCCCTGGACGACAACGCGGTTGTCCGCGCTGAGGCCCTGGGTGATCACGACCGTGTTCGCATCCAGCGGTCGGAACTGCACCGGCTGCGGGACGAAGCGCTCGGCGCCCGATTTGATCCAGACGATGGACTCGTTGGACGGATTGCGCACCACCGCCTGCGCCGGCAGCACCACGCCCTTGACGCGCTGCTTCGATTGCGCGACGACCGTGACCGGTTGGCCGATCGCCAGTGGCAAAGAGGGCAGGGCCGTGCCGGGCTTGGTTGCACTGACGGCGAAGGTGATCGGCAGCACGCCGTCGCGCAGCGAGCGCGACACGCCCAGCAGGCGCAGTGTCACCTCGGGCACGCCCTGCAGCGCTGCGCCGGCCACTTGGGCGGCCAGGCTGGCGTCGGCGGTGGTGGCCTCCACCAGCATGCGCGCCGGGTCCACCACTTCAAACAGCACGTCGCGCGGTTCGACGACCTGGCCGACGACGAGGTCGGCACGCGCGATGACGCCGCTGACGGGTGCGGTCAGTGCCTCGCGCGCCACGAGGCTGCCGCCGATGCTGCGCTCGCGCTCGGCCAGGCTGGCGGCTTCGCTGCGCGCGGCGTCGATGTCCTTGCGGGGCACCGTGCCCTCCAGCCCTTCGAGGCGCTGCACGCGTTGCTCGGCCAGCTGCCGCTGTGCGCGCAGCTCGGTCAGTTGGGTGCGCTGTGCGCTGAGGGCAAAAGGCTCGGCCTGGTAGCGCACGTAGGCCAGCACCTCGCCGCGCTTCACGGCCTGGCCCGCCACCGGCAGCCCTTTGGGGCCCGGCTCGACGCGCCCGCCGTAGACCGCCTGCACGCGGCCGCTGGCGTTCGGGTCCATCACCACGCGACCGGGCATCTCAAACGTGGCGGCGGCCTCGGATTCCGGCGCCAGCACGGTGCGGATGGCCATGCGGCGCTGGGCCAGCTTGGGCACATTGACGCTGCCGTCGGGCAGGCGCGCCAGGCCAGAGGCGTTGACCGCGGCAACCGGTGCGTCGAGGTGTTCGCCGTTGGGGCCATGCGCGCCGGGGCCCGCATGGGCAGGCGACCAGCACCAGACCAAGCTGGCGGCCAGCGCCATCGCGGCGAGCACGTTGTGCCGGCAGCTGGGGTGGGGCAGGTGCCGAATCATCACAGCGCTCCTTGCAGCTTGCCGGCCTCGCGGCGGCGCTGGCGCCACCAGGCGACGCCGCCGATCAGGCCCAGGGCCGCGACACCGGCGCCGATCCAGGCCGCGCGCTCCAGTTCGTGGCCGTGCCCGTGGTCATCGCTTCCGTGGGCGTGCCCGTGGCCGTCTTTCGCGGTGGCGGTGGCCGAGCCAGCGGCGCTGCCGACCAGCGTGCCGTCGAGCAGGTCGCTGTCCTTGCCGGCAACCAGCGTGAACACGAGGCCATGTTCGCCGGGGGCCGCCAGCGCCTGCAGCATCGCTGCGTCGGTGACGGCGTAGTCGCCCTGCTCGGCGCGAAAAGCCGCCACGGCCTTGAGAGAGCCGCTCTCGACCGCGAGCTGGGCGCCCAGCACGGGCTCGTTGGTCTCGTAGCGGTCGACGACGATGACCAGCTCGCCGGGGCGCAGTTCCGCAACCAGCTCGAAGGCTTCCGACTTGGCTTCGACGCGGGGCAGCGCCGAGCCCGCACGCACCGTGGCCGGGCCGTCCAGGTGTTCGCCGTTGGGACCATGGGCACCGGGGCCGGCCAGGGTGGATGTGGTGGCCATCATCAGCAGCGCGCCCAAGGCAGCGGCCATCAGGTGCTGCGGCGCGCAACGGGTGTGAAGCAGGTTCATGGCAAGAGCCCCAGGGTTTGTTGAAGGCGCGCGCGGGCCAGGCCCAGTGCGGCGGTCTGGCGGGCGACGGCGCTGTCGGCCTGGGCCGCGGCGGCGAGCGCGCGCAGCAGGTCGGGCAGCGGCGTCTCGCCGGCACGGAAGGACTTGTCGATCAACGCGGCGCGTTCACGCAGCAGGCGCGCCCGCGCGGCCTCGGCGTCGAGCTGCCCCTGCGCCGAGCGCAGCGCATCGCGTGCGGCCGCGGTGTCGCTGTCCACGCGTTCGCGCAGGCGCTGCTCGTGGGTCTGGGCCACGTCCAGCTCGCCCAGCGCCGCCGCTTCCAGCGGGCGGTTGCGGTCGTCGGTGCCGAAGGGCAGGCGCAGTCCGACGACCAGGCTGCCTTGAGCGGCTTCGGCCCGGCCCGGGCTGTCTTGCCGCACGCCCACGGTCAGCTCGGGCGCGTCGCGGCGCGAGCGGCGCATCAGTTCCACGCGCTGGCGCGCGAGCTCGGTGGACTGGCTGGCCAGCTGCAGTTCCGGGTGCTGCGCGGGCGAGCCCGGCACCAGCTCGCCGCTAGCCGCCGTCAGATCGGGCGTGGCTGCCAGGCCGGTCAGCAGGGTCCAGCGCGTGCGTGCAGCCTGCAGGCGTTGATGCACCTCGAGCTGCAGCGCGGCCGCGGCCATCTGCTCGGCCTGTGCGGCCAGGGCGTCGGCACGTGCCAGGTCACCGGCGCGCACACGACGCTCGACATCGTCGGCGAGTTGCTTCAGCCCCTGGGCCTGGGCATCGGCCTGGGCCCGCTCGGCCTGGGCCGCTGCGATCTGCCACGCCGCTTCGCGCAGCTCCCCGGCCAGGCGCAGGCGTGCCACCTGTTCGGCCGCCAGGGCCTGGGCCGCGGCGGCGTCTGCGGTGCTTGCGCGAGCTGCTCTTTGGCCGGGCAGCCAGAGAGGAACGGCGACGCCGACCTCGGTCTCGCGGCTGCCGGCATTGCGATGCAGGCGGTCGTTGCGATGGCTCAGTTCCAGCGTTGGTGGTGCAGCCCATAAGCTGCTTGCGGCCGTGCGATCGGCATCCGCGCGGCGACGCTGGCCTGCGCTCTCGCGAGCCGCGACAGCGCGTTGCCATGCCGCGTCCAGCGCCGCGCGCAGGGTGACGCTGACTGCGGCGGTAGCGGACGCGCCGGACAGGCTTGAGGGGTCGGCCTGAGGGCCTTCCGGCGATGCGGCAGGCTGGGCCCGGACGGGCCCGCCGGCCAGGCTGCCTGCGATGACGCAGGCAGACAGCCAGGGAAGAGGTTTCACGATGGTCCTGAGGTTCGAACAGCCGGGGCCGGCCGGACGCGAGTTCAGGTCACGCCCGGGGCGGACGATCGCTTGCGTGGGGTGCCGGGGCGGCGGTCCGGGCGTCCAGAGATAGACGCCCGCCGCTGACTCCCGCAGTGAATGCGGGTCAGGCGCTGAGCCGAGGTGGCCTGAGCAGGCCGTCGACAGCGGGGTTGGGCACGAGGCGTTCGCGCAGGGCTTCGGGAGCGACCGAGCCCAAGGGCGTGAAGTCGTGCAAGGACCCTGCCGTCAGTGCCAGCGACGCGTTCACGTGGTCTGTCACCACGTGCTGCATCGACTCTTTCGAGTCGTCCTGATGGTAGGACCCATCCTCGTGGTGGTGATGGGCTTCTCCCTGCCAGTGCAAGCTGGCGTGCTGCAGGTCCGCCAGCGCGTTCACCGTCGACCCGATGCGTGCCATGGCCACCGATTGCCAGAGCATGGCAAACAGCATGACGAGGAGGATGGTTGCGCGACGCATGTTCCAAAAGAGTTTAACGAAGAGCCTTCCGGCTTGCTGTACCTCGGGGCTTGGCTATCCGCCAGTGGCGCGTTGTGTCACAGCGCTGCCCCACCGAGCGCGCGCCGGGCGCGAAACCCCGTGGCTTCCTGCGTGGGGCTTCGCAGCCGGCCCGCGTCAGCACGCGAGCAACGAATTCAGGAGGTTCGCAGCGCGGTGAGCTGTGCTTCGCGAACCAGACCTCGCCCTCCTGCTGCACCGTGGTCTCCTTCAGCAGCCGCGGAGTCCACCGGGCCGGCGGCAAGTCAGGCCTTGAGCTCGCGTTCAGTGGTGGGTCGTGGCTGTCGGTTCATGCCCCGGAGGCGCTTGTGAGGCGGTCGGGGTTCTTGCTCGATGTTCTGCACCTAACTTCGAGTGCGAAGCTGAGTGGTTGTCGAGCCTTCGAATCTTGTTTGTCTCGGCCGGAAAATCCGACAACGAACCCTAAATGTCGAAGATCCTGTGCCGCGGTGAGGCCGGTTGTCTATAGAACTTGCAGCCGCTTAACTGTAGCGTGCATGGATGGTTTTAAGCCCCCCCCGTCCCCCCTGGGTTCCGGGCCGAGAAACCGTAGATCGGCCCATCGCCGAATCACGTCGCCGGACATAAGCGGACGATGATGGCAGGCCGCTTTATGACGTTCCTGCGCACAGGCGGCGCACAGCGCAGCCAGCAATCCTCATTGCGGCGCTTTCTCCGTAGACAGTAACCAGCCACCGCCATAGATGGAGTGCACGTAGGGGAACTGCAAATTCCCGCCCGCCAGCGGGATGAACGTACTGCCGAGCATGACGCCGCCGCCCGGCACAGAACCCGAAGTCACTGCACTCTTGCCAGCGTTCACCGAACCCGTCGTGATGACGACCGCGGCGGCGCCCGTTGGCACAGCCACGTAGCGCGTCAGCGCATACCAGCCCATCGCGCCAAACGTGCGGACGATTGGCGGCGTCGACTGCGCGATCGGCATCTGGTTGTCCTGGGCGTCGAAGAAGATCGGCCGCAGGTCGGCGAACTCGAATGGCTGAGGCCCTTGCGGCTTGGAAAGCAGGCCGAGAAACTTTACCGAACCGTCAAGCTTGAACGAAGCGAACGGCGCCAGCCCAAAGCCGAAGTCAAAGTGCGGAGACCCGGCGGTGAGAGCCAATTCGTTCTCCGGCTTGAGGGCGCTTGCCGGGGGGCGGCTCTGCTTCGAAGTGCAGCACGGCTTCGCACCGGCATAAGCGGCTGATTCGATGGCGCGCAGATCGGGGGCAGCGCAGCCCCCGAGTGCAAGCGCGAGGGGGAGTGCGGCTGCAAGAAGCTTCGAACGTACGAGCATGATTGGATGTGGAAAAGAGAGGCTCATTGGCGACGCAGCGAGTTTGCGGGAACCGACAAAGACGTGGACTTCCGGCGCTGTCAGGTTGCGTCGCCCAACAGCAACAGTTTGCCATGGCCGTGCCCCGTGATCGCGGTAAATTCCTCGCGCCATTCCTAAGCTGCAGGCGTGCTCGGCTGACTTATGGTGGCGTTTAGATATCTAGGCGTTTTGCTCTGCCAAAGTGCCCTCGTCATTGATTGAACCGTACAGCATGTCTACAAGGACTCTACTGACATCGATCATGGCGGTCGCCCTGTTGGCGGCGGGCTGTGCCACGCCTTTGGGTGACTCGGCGGCGTTGTCGCAAGATGCCATCAATACGGCTGCATTGCTGGCGCCAGCGACGTCCAACAGTGTGACCACTGGCTCGGAGGCGGAGACCACGCTCACGATCCCCTACAACCTGGGCATCAAGGTTCGCTCCACCGACATCCAGACCACCAAAGTCCTCCCGAATCGCCTGAAAGAGACGGTTGTACGCAGCATCGTCCGGACGGGATCGGGTCCAGTCGAGGGATTTGCGCGCTGGGTGACGCTTTGCGGGTTGGTACCGCTCGTCATGGAGAGTGGCTCATCCGGAAGCATGGGGACCCTGGTGTTCACTGGCAAGGCCGGGGCGGTCTTCCCGCTGGGTGCAACAGCCCCAACGTCGATAAGGCAGATCACGACCGCTCTGGAAACCAGTTCGCCTGATCTGTGCAAGCCGAAGTCGGGTATGAAGTTCGATTTCAAGACGACCTTGAAGCTCGAGACGAATATCCCACCGTTCAGGCGAGTGGTCGACCTCACCGAGAACTACAGGTGCGAGATCACCGACCGCTTTGAAACACATGCCGAACTCAAGGAGGCCGGCGCAAGCCTCCTTGCCAGCTGTGCGATTTCCGGTGCCGGACTCGACCGGCCGAGTCAGCGGCAATACGCGTTCTATCCCGAATTCGCCGAGTACCACACGGTCTATGTTCGCTACACGGACAGCAACTATCAAGAGTTCAAGTTCACAAAGCGGCCAGGCAAGGTCGCGGACTAGGCCGGCATGCCGATGACGAGCCCAACGGACGCTGACGCGGTTTTCAGCTTGCACGCGATGAAGGGAGCCCCGTAGTTCCCCACCAGTTAGCCCGACATACAAATCAACGGCTTGCATGTGTTCGCGCACTGCAAGCCGTTTCGTTTTTGTGTAGTTTCTGTGTAATCGCGTCAGGAAAACGATCAGGTGCCGGACTCCGAGGCCGGCGTTACGGCCACTGCCAGGTCGTGTTCAAGCGGCTGTAAAGCTGACCTTGGTGACTGGCTAGTCCCGGTCAGCAGCGAGTTGCAGCGCACGTTGGCGGTTCAGGGCGGACGGCTGAAGGTGCAGTCGGGCTGAAGGCAACAGTGGCGGTCGGCAGCGCCCCCGTCCAGCCAAGTTCAAAGCTACTGTGAAGGGTCTTCAACATACCGCCATGCAGCGGGGAGGTGGCGCGATGCGCGCTTGGGTGATTCTGGCTTCGTGGGGGTTTGCTACTGTCTTAGTGGCATGCGGGGGCGGGGGAAGCGGCGGCGGCGAAGCCAGCGGTGGTGGTGGCGGAGGCGGTGCCGGATCACCCCCAGGCCCTAGTACCGCCCTGCCGGCCTTTCCGGTGCTGCAGCAGTCGGCCGACTTCAATCTGCCCACGATCACTCCGCCGCCGCAGAGGGCTGCAGCGGCTGGCACCCAGGCGGGCCAAGTGCTCGCCACCCCTGGCGGTACCGCTGCGGCGGGCTTGCGTGTGGAGTTGCTCGATGCCAGCACGCCCAACGCCCCGCGTGTGCTCGCCAGTGGCCTGACCGCCGCCGACGGCAGCTTCTCGCTGAGCGCCGCGTCCCCCGGTGTGGCTGCGGCCGAACTGTGGCTGCGCGCGACGCTGGCCGATGGCAGCACCCTGCGCGCCTTCGCCACCGGCTGGACCGAGCTCACGCCCGGCACCGAGGTGGCAGTGAGCGAATTCAGCCGCCTGCGCAAGGCAGGTGCCTTCTCGGCCCGCGCGCTGGGCACGGCGGAACTGGCCGCGGCCCAGGAGTCGCTGAGCCTGCTGTGGCAGGGCCGCGGCCTCACGCAGCCCACCAGCGCCGATGTCCCGGCATTGGTAGCCTATCTGCGCTTTCATGCACCGTGGAACGACCTGCTCGAACGCCTGGCCGGGGCCAGCCCCGCACTGGGTGCCGGCGACGTAGCCGGGATGATGCCCGTGGGCGGAGCCACCACATCGGCCACCGTGGTGGCCGGCACCACGGGCTCGGCAGGCGTGCAGGCCACCTTCCAAACCACCTGCGCCAACGGCACGGCAGACTTCCTGCGCAGCTGCGACATTTCCTCGAGCACACAGCAAGACCTCTTCGAGCGCTACATCGTGCGTAGCACCGGCATGAGCCTGCCGCCCGACAGTCTGGCCAGCGACCCCGTCAGCCGCCTGCTGAACCAGATCGGCGAAGTGGCCGTTCTCGAGTTTCCCCATGCCGTCGGTACCCGGGTGCTCTACGACAACGCAAGCATCGTGCTGCAAACCGACACCAGCTGGCGCGGCGCAGCCAGGATTACGCGGCGCACCTACCCCACATCCCCCGTGCAGGCGCTGGGCGGCACCGTGGCCGCCGTGCGCGTGGTGCTCGACTACGAGGTGGCCGTGCTCAACACTGTGACGCGGCAACAGTTCGAACTGCTGGCACGCGAGGAGCGCTGGCTCAGCCCCGCCGGCGGCCGCGTGCGTGCCCAGTTCAGCGCGGTGCTGCGCAACGGGACGGTGTTGGTGAGGGACGCCTTCTCGCTCGTCGCCGACAGTACCAGCGGCAGCTTCTTCGCGGCGCCGGTCCCGCCCTACGCCGGCGTGGCCGCCGTGCAGTCGCTGGACCTGCGCTACCGCCATGCTGTGTATTCGGCGGCCCGCCAGCGCATCTATGCCGCGGTGGCGACCGCCGGTGGGCAGATCCTCGAACTCGACCCGGGCAACCTGTCCACCCTGCGCAGCGCGGGCCTGCCTGGCGTGCCCGGCCGCCTAGCCGTGGCCGCGGATGGCAGCCGCCTGTACGCCGGGCTCGACGGCGGACAGGTGCTGGAACTGAGCCTGCCTGCGCTCACCGTGACACGCCAGTTCTCGCCGCCGCCCGACCCCTATGGCCAGCCTTACGACCGCAGCTACGACATGACGGTGGACCCCTTCGACGCCACACGCCTGCTGCTGCTGGCGGGCCGCAGCAGCGTGCTCAGTGGCTCAGGTGCGGTGCTGCTGTTTCGCGATGGCTTGCTGGTGCAGCGCGACGCGCCGCGCTACAACGCCGACAACTATGGCTGGGGCTACTACAGTCCCAGCAGCATCGCCTGGGCGACCACGCGCGACGAGTTCTTCGGCGGCCCGGTCGGCGGGGAAGTGCCGATCTACCGATTCCGGACTGGCTCGGGCGCAGCGCTCGATGTCTCAACGCGGAGCTTTCTGGATTTCGCCAGCCTGCAGGACGTGGGCGGCCAGATGCTGACATGGCAGGGCGAGGTCATAGACGCGCGCAGCTTCGCAACCGTACGTGCGCTCGATCTGACGCCCTTCCGTCTGCAAGGCTGTCAGCGCCTGGACACGCCCTCTGCGTTGTGCGTCATCCGCGGCGCCGTCGGCTACTCACCACCCTACCTCGCGCACTTCGAGCATGCGACGGGAGCCTTTCTGGGCAGCTACCGGCCGCTCATCACGCAGGTCAGCAATGGCTGCCCCGAGGTGGGCATCCGCGAGTTTTCACTGGGCCTGGACGGTGTGGTGCTGACGCCGATGGGTGACGGACGGGTGCTGGCGGCGGCGCTGCCCGCCAACAGCGGGTACTGCAGCCTGCAGGTCTGGACTCTGCGGGGCTACACGCCCTGAGGTGGCAGCGCTGCAGCGTCTGCTTTTCGCGCGGCGGGCTGCACGACTTCCAACGCCGGGATCGCCATCTCGCCTGGCGCTGCCTGGCGTCAAGCCGGGGCACGTCATTGATTCGCTCCCGCCGCACATCAGTATGGGGGGGTTGCGGCGCAGCCACGACCGGCTACTTCGAGACGCCGAGACCAGGGCAGCCAATGTCTCTTCAGGGTGTGCGTCGATTCTTGCCACTCAGATATGCCGCCGGGTCGCGCCAGAGCCATCACTCGTCGCATGAGCGACGACGGTACTGATGCAACAAAGAGCAGGTCTGCGGCGACGCCGCGTGCGAGGGCCCGCGGCGCGAATTCAGTGTCACACGCTTGGCAAGGTCAGAGTACCTTCACTCCCGGCGACTTTCGCATGCCTCGATCGAAGCTTGCCGTGAAGTCGCAACCCTGACGGGCACACTTGGCGACGACCAGGCAGTCGGCGAACCCGCACGAGCCTGCTTCGAACAGGCTGAGTGCAGCGAAGACGGCCTCGCGATCTTCAAAGCCGAACGCGGTCTCCTCCAACAGGCTGCGCACCGCGAGCGATTGGGCGTGCTTGTCCTGTTCGAAGGCCGACTTCAGCGTCCAGACCGCTTCCACCAAGACGACATCCGGCACGAGCAATGAGCCGGGCATGCTCCCATGCGCAGCCAGCAGCGAGTCGATGCGCTTGTTCTGCGCCGGGTCATCGTTGAGCCAAAGGCGCAGCAGGATGTTGGTGTCGATGCCGATCATCGGCCAGCCGACCGGCGGCCCGCCTGGCTGGCCGCATGCTTGTGGCGCAGATGCTTCGACATGGCCTCGTCCATTTGCGCGTCGGTCAGTGGCGCAGCATGCGGGGACTTGAGCAAGCCCCGTATGCGCCGAGCGTCGGGCTGGACTTGTCGGGCGGTGATCGTGTTGTCCGCCTGGATCTGGAAGTCGAGGATCGAACCGGCATCCAGGTTCAGGCGGTCTCGAATCTCCTTGGGCAAGGTCAGTTGTCCCTTGCTGGTCAGCGTAGCGAACATGAATGCGTCCCTTCTGGATCGAAGGATTCCTTACATTCCATCCAGGTAAGCAATTTCGTCCGACCCTCTCTCTGTGACTGACCGGAAAGCTCCGCGTCGCCACGGGACGTCAAGAGACGCCTTGGGACTACTCCAAATTTTGCACCTGCTCGCGCATCTGCTCGATCGCGACTTTCATCTCCACTGACAGGTTCGTCAGCTCCAGCGCCGCGCTCTTGCTGCCCAGGGTGTTGGCTTCGCGCTGCAGTTCCTGGATGAGGAATTCCAGGCGCTTGCCGAGCTCGCCACCGGCGCGCAACAGCCGTTCGATCTCGTCCAGGTGCGAGCCCAGACGGCCGAGTTCTTCGGCCACGTCGATGCGGATGGCGAAGGACGCGGCCTCGGCCATGGCGCGTTCGTGCAGGCTCTGCGCGGGAATGGCCGCGCCGGCCTGCACCGTGGCCAGGGCCTCGGCCCAGCGTTCGAGAAAGCGCGCCTGCTGGCGTTGCACCACCTGCGGCAGCAGTGGCGCGCACAGCGCTGCCAGTTCGCGCAGCCGCGCCACGCGCTCCAGCAGGATGGCGGCCAGGCGCGCGCCTTCGCGGGCCCGCGCCTCACGCAGGCCGGCAATGCAGCGGCGCGCGGCATCCAGCGCCGGTTCGTCCAGCTTCACCGTGGTGCTGCCGCCCTTGCACCAGTGCAACACCTCGTTGACGCTGAGCGCGCGTGCCGTCGGCAGCCAGCCCTGCACGGCGCCCTGGTGGTAGGCCAGGCGGTTGAGCTGTTCGCTGCTGGGCAGGGGCAGGGCGCCGTCGGTCTCGCGGCTGGTGGCCACGCGCAGTTCGATCTTGCCGCGGCGGAAGGCCGCGGTCAGCAGCTCGCGCAGTGCGGGCTCCAGGCCGCGCAGCTCGTCGGGCAGGCGCAGCGCGAGGTCGAGAAAACGGCCGTTGACCGAGCGCGCTTCCACCGTCACAGCGGCCGTTTCGGTGCCCGTAGCAGCAGCCGCACCGCCACTGTTGCCCTCGCTGGTTTCGCCACCGCCTGCCGCCGCGTTGGCGTAACCCGTCATGCTATAAACAGCCACTCTTTTCGCCCCAAAAGTCACCGCCGATTATGTCCAAGCCCAAACCAGCGCCGTTGCCTTCGGGCACCGTGGTCGGGGGCTATTCGATCGTCAAGAAGCTGGCCGCGGGCGGCTTCGGTGTCGTTTATCTGGCTGAAGGCGAAAAGCAGCAGCTCGTCGCCATCAAGGAATACCTGCCGGCCAGCCTGGCCGAGCGCTCCGCCGGCGAGCTGACCCCGCGGGTCAAGCCTGACAAGCAGCCCTTGTACCGCCTGGGCCTGAAGAGCTTTTTCGAAGAGGGCCGCTCGCTGGCGCAGATCAGCCACCCCAGCGTGGTGAGCGTGCTGAATTTCTTCCGCGAGAACGAAACCGTCTACATGGTGATGAACTACCTGCAGGGCGACACCCTGCAGGACTTCATCGTCACCGCGCGAGATTTGAAACGCGACAAGGTCTTTCGCGAGTCCACCATTCGCAGCCTGTTCGACGAGATCCTGCGCGGCCTGCGCATCGTGCACCAGCACAAGATGCTGCACCTGGACATCAAGCCGGCCAACATCTTCGTCACCAACGACAACAAGGCGGTGATGCTGGACTTCGGCGCCGCGCGCGAGGTGCTGAGCAAGGAAGGCAACTTCATCCGCCCCATGTACACGCCGGGCTTCGCAGCGCCCGAGATGTACCGAAGGGACGGCACGCTGGGGCCGTGGACCGACATCTACGCCATCGGCGCCTGCATCTATGCCTGCATGCAGGGCTACCCGCCGAACGATGCGCCGCAGCGCATCGAGAAAGACCGTCTGGCCTTGAGCCTGAGCCGCCTGCGCAACATCTATTCCGACAACCTCATCGAGGTGACGGAATGGTGCATGAGCCTCGACCCGCTGAGCCGGCCGCAAAGCGTGTTTGCGCTGCAGAAGGAACTCGCGCGCGAGACCGAGCGCCGCTACACCAAGCTGAGTTTTGGTGAGCGGCTGAAGCTGCAGATCGAAACCCTCAAGACGGGCCAGAAGGCTTAAGGCCGCACCCACCATGCAGTTCTCGGTCTACCAGGTCAGCCGCAAGGGCGGCCGCGAAAAGAACGAAGACCGCATGGGCTACTGCTACACGCGGGATGCGGGCTTGTTCGCGCTGGCCGATGGCATGGGCGGCCACCCCGAGGGCGAGGTGGCCAGCCAGCTGGCGCTGCAGACACTCTCAGCGATGTTCCAGCGCGAAGCCAAGCCCAAGCTCGCCGACCCGCTGCGCTTCCTGCAGGAAGCCATCATCGCCGGCCACCACCAGCTGCTGCGCTACGCCACCGAGCGCGCGCTGATGGACACGCCGCGCACCACGCTGGTGGCCTGCCTCATCCAGGGCAAGCAGGCCTACTGGGCACACTGCGGCGATTCACGCCTTTACCTCGTGCGCGGCGACAAGCTCGTGGCGCGCACGCGCGACCATTCCTACTCCGAGCTGCAGGAGACGCTGTCCCACGTGGTGCCCATGGGCGACCGCGTCAACCGCAACGTGCTCTTCACCTGCCTGGGCAGCCCGGGCAAGCCGGTGGTGGACACCGCGGGCCCGCTGGTGGTGCACCCCGGCGACCGCGTCATGCTGTGCAGCGACGGCCTCTGGGGCGCGCTGCCCGACAGCGTCATCACCGAGGTGCTGACCAAGCGCCAGATCTCAGACGCCGTGCCCGAGCTCGTTGAGCGCGCGCTGCGCGAGGCCGGCGAGAAGAGCGACAACGTCACGGTGCTGGCGGTGGAATGGGAATCGGCTGAAGACATCGACAGCAAGGCTGCGATCAGCACCTTGTCGTTGGGCGACGAGGTGTTCGCCTCCACGATCCAGGCCAGCCTGGCCACCGACGGCGGGGTCGATGAGCTCGACGAAGCCGAGATCGAGCGCAGCATCCGCGAGATCAACGAGGCCATACAGCGCAGCTCGCAGAAGCGCAAGTGAAGCGCGAATGACGCACCGCTGAACCCCCGTGACACCCGCAGGCCGCGCCGCATGTGCCGCGGCCTTTTCATTTTCCCAAGGACACCTCATGAGCTACGAACGATCTGCCGGCCGCCGCGCCGACGCCATGCGCCCCGTGCGCATCCAGCGCCATTTCACCAAACACGCCGAAGGCTCTGTGCTGGTGTGTTTCGGCGACACCCAGGTGCTGTGCACCGCGTCCGTCGAAGAGAAGGTGCCGCCTTTCAAGCGCGGCAGCGGCGAAGGCTGGTTGACGGCCGAGTACGGCATGCTGCCGCGCGCCACCCACACGCGCAGCGACCGCGAAGCCGCCAAGGGCAAGCAGAGCGGGAGGACGCAGGAGATCCAGCGGCTCATCGGCCGCAGCCTGCGCAGCGTGTTCGATCTGAAGGCGATGGGCGAACGCACCATCAGCCTGGACTGCGACGTATTGCAGGCCGACGGCGGCACGCGCACCGCGGCCATCACCGGCGCCTTTGTCGCGGCGCACGACGCGATCGGCGTGCTGCTCGCCCAGGGCAAGCTGGCAGCCAGCCCGATGCGCGATTTCGTCGCCGCCATCTCCGTGGGCGTGGTGCAGGGCGTGCCTCTGCTGGACCTCGAATACACCGAAGACTCGGCCTGCGACACCGACATGAACGTGGTGATGACGGGCGGCGGCGGTTTCGTCGAAGTGCAAGGCACGGCCGAAGGCGCGCCGTTTTCGCGCACCGAGATGGACCAGCTGCTGGCGCTGGCCGACAAGGGCATCCGGGAACTGGTGGCGCTGCAGAAGCAGGCCCTCGGAGTGGCCTGACATGCGCCTGGTGCTGGCTTCCAACAACGCCAAGAAGCTGTCCGAGCTGCAGGCCTTGCTGGCTGGCGTGGCGGTCGAGCTGGTGACCCAGGGCAGCCTGGGCGTGGGCGAGGCCGAAGAGCCGCACATCACCTTCATCGAGAACGCCTTGGCCAAGGCGCGCCATGCCGCCGCGGCGACGGGCGGTGCCGCCATTGCGGACGATTCGGGCGTGTGCGTGGATGCGCTGGGCGGCGCACCGGGTGTGATCTCGGCGCACTACGCCGGGGAAGTGCCCGCCACTGGCGAGCGCGAAGCCAGGCGCCGCGTGCAGGACGCCGCCAACAACACGCGCCTGCTGGCCAGCCTGCACGGCGTGGCCGACCGCCGTGCCTGCTTCATCTGCACGCTGGTGGCGGTGAAGCATGCCGACGACCCGCAGCCGCTGGTGGCCGTGGGCCGTTGGCCGGGTGAGATCCTGACGGCGCCGCGCGGCGATGCGGGCTTCGGCTACGACCCGCTGATGTTCATTCCCGCGCAAGGCCGCACCGTGGCCGAGATGGATGCCGAGATGAAGAACCGCATCAGCCATCGCGCCATCGCCACCGCGCAGCTGCGCGGGCTCTTGCACGAGGTCTGGCGGCTGTGATCCCGATCGTGCGCACTGCTGCAGACGAAACCACGGCCGCCGTGCAGCAGTCGGCCCAGCATTACCTGCGCCCCGGCACGCTGCAGCTGAGCGCCTTGCCGCCGCTGTCGCTGTACGTGCACATTCCCTGGTGCCTGAAGAAGTGCCCTTACTGCGATTTCAATTCGCACGAAGCGAGTGCCGGGCAGGGCGCAGCGCCCGAGGTGCGCTACATCGACGCCTTGATGGCCGACCTGGAACAGGCGCTGCCTTTGGTGTGGGGCCGGCGTGTGCACAGCATCTTCATCGGGGGTGGCACGCCCAGCCTGTTTGCACCGGAGAGCATCGACCGCCTGATCGGCGGCATCCGTGCGCGCCTGCCGCTCGAGCCCGCGCTCGAGATCACGATGGAAGCCAACCCGGGCACCTTCGAACGTGAACGCTTCAAGGCCTTTCGCGGCGCGGGCGTCACGCGCCTGTCCATCGGCGTGCAGAGCTTCGACGACACGATGCTCGCGCGCATCGGCCGCGTCCACGACGCCGCACAGGCGCGGGCTGCGGTGGAGGAAGCTCGGGCTTCCTTCGACACCTTCAACCTCGACCTGATGTATGCGTTGCCCGGGCAGGGCTTGCCGCAACTGGCGCAGGAGCTGGAGACGGCGCTGGCCTACGCGCCGCCGCACTTGAGCATCTACCACCTGACCGTGGAGCCCAACACGGTATTCGCGAACCGTCCGCCGGTGCTGCCCGACGACGACCTGGCCAGCGACATGCTCGACCTCATCACCGAGCGCACCGCGTCCACCGGCCTGCAGCGCTACGAGGTCAGCGCCTTCGCGCAACCCGGCCACCGTTGTGCGCACAACCTCAACTACTGGGAATTCGGCGATTACCTGGGCATAGGCGCAGGCGCACACGGCAAACTGAGTTTTCCGCACCGCGTGCTGCGCCAGGTGCGCTGGCGTGAACCGCAGCTCTACATGCAGCACGCGCTGGCCGGGCGCGCGGTGAGCAACGAGCACGAGGTGAAAAGGCGCGACCTGCCCTTCGAGTTCATGCTCAACACGCTGCGGCTGCGCGAGGGTTTTGCGATCGCGCGCTTCACCGAACGCACGGGTCTGCCGCTGTCGGCGGTGCGCGAGGGCCTGGCCCTGGGGCAGCAGCGCGGCTTGCTGGAGCATGACGAAGCTGCTGGCCAGGTGCGGCCCACAGCGCGCGGTTTCGATTTCTTGTCGGACCTGCAGGCGCTGTTTTTGCCAGTGTCCCTGCCCGCGGCAAGCGGCTGAGTCGGGTTCAGACGCGCGAGGTCAGACGCGCGAAGTCGCCAGGCCCGCGTTGGCGCGCAGCCATTCGATCAGCTTGGGCGCAATCTGCGTCAGCGGCAGCACCTCGTTCGCAGCGCCGTGCGCGATGGCTTCGCGCGGCATGCCGAAGACGACGCAGCTGTTTTCGTCCTGCACCAGGTTGTAGCTGCCGGCGTCGCGCATGCCGCGCATGGCCTTGGCGCCGTCGGCACCCATGCCGGTCAGCATCACGGCCAAGGCGTTGCGGCCGACCACACGCGCGGCGCTGTCGAACAGCACTTCCACGCTGGGCTTGTGGCGGTTGACGGGCTCACCGTCCTGAACGCGTGCGATGTAGTTCGCGCCCGAGCGCTCCACCGACAGGTGAAAGCCGCCCGGCGCTATGTAGGCGTGGCCCGGCAGCACACGCTCACCGTCGCTGGCCTCGGCCACGCGAATGCGGCACAGGCTGTTCAGGCGCGCGGCATAACTTTTGGTGAAGCCCGGCGGCATGTGCTGCGTGATCATCACCGCTGGGCAGTCGGCGGGCAGGTTCACCAGCAATTCGCGCGTGGCCTCGGTGCCTCCCGTACTGGCGCCGATGAAGATGATCTTCTCGGTGGACAGCCGGCCCAGCGAAGCCATGGTCACGGGCTTGGGCGGTGCGGCGCTGGCGTCGGCTGCGGGCGTGGGCAGGCGGTGCACGCGCGCCTTGGCCGCTGTGCGTATCTTTTCGGTGATGTCGGCGCCGAGCTGGCGCAGGCCATCGGCGACACCGATCTTGGGCTTGGCGACGAAGTCCACCGCGCCCAGTTCCAGCGCCTTCAGGGTGACGTCGGCGCCGCGTTCGGTCAGCGTGCTCACCATCACCACCGGCATCGGCCGCAGGCGCATCAGGCGGCTCAGGAAGTCGATGCCGTCCATGCGCGGCATCTCGATGTCCAGCGTGATGACATCAGGGTCAGGTTGCGGATCATCTCGCGCGCCACCAGCGGGTCGGCGGCTGCGCCCACGCAGCACATGTCGGGCTGGCGGTCGATGATCTCTGCCAGCAGGCTGCGCACGAGCGCGGAGTCGTCGACGACGACCACCCGGGTCTTGCTACTCATGTTTTTGTTCCCTGAAGATTCGCTCAGAACAGGTCCACGCTGCCGCCACCACCCACCGCCGGCGCTGCCTTGCTGGCTGCCGCGCGCTCCTGCGCGGCCAGCGCCTCGGTGTTGGCCGAGGCCAGGCGCTTGACCATGGCCTTGCCGCTGGCGGGCAGGAAACACACCTTGCGCGGGTAGATGTCCATCACGTCCTTGCTCACGACGGTGATGCGTTCGGTGCGCAGGTAGTCGAGCACGAACTTGGTGTTGCGCTCACCGACGTTGATGGTGTTCATGCCGCTGATCACGGCGCCGCCGCCGAAGACCTTGGCCTCCATCGTGCTGCGCGTGGCGCCGCGCTTGACCAGCTCGCCGATCAGCAGGTCCATCGCAAAGCTGCCGTAGCGGCCGCTGTCGGCGCCGGCCGAACCCTGGCCGGTGTCGGGCAGGAGAAAGTGGTTCATGCCACCGACGCGCTTCTCGCGGTCCCAGATGCAGGCGGCGATGCACGAACCCAGGGTCGTCATCACCAGCAGGTCTTCATCGGCGACGAAGAACTCGCCGGGCAGCACCTTCACGGCCTCGTTGTGGAAGTGCGCGTCGTAGAAGAAGAACGAGGCTTCTCCGTTCTTGCGCGGCGTGGCCTTCAGCCGATCCAGCCGGCTGGGCGCGGGTCGGGCCGCGGAAGCCGGCAGCGGTACAGCGTAAGAAGTCGAGGCCATTGGGCGGGATATCGGCGCGGTGGGCGGCGGGCTTGAGGCGGGCGGCTCAAACGCGTTCGTAGATGGTCTTGCCGCGCAGGCGGAAGAGGTCGCGCGATTCGGTGAAGTTCTCGGAGTGGCCGACGTAGAGCAGCGAGCCCGGCTTCATCTGCGCATGCATGCGCTCCAGCACCTTGCGCTGTGTCGGATTGTCGAAATAGATCATCACGTTGCGGCAGAACACGAGGTCGAAGGGTTCGCCCAGCGCCTGCCAGCTGGCGCTCATCAGGTTGAAGGCGCGGAACTCGATCAGCCGCGCCAGTTCGGGCTTGACGCGGATGCTGCCGGCGTTGGCGCCGGTGCCGCGCATGAAGTGGCGCTTCAGGCGCTCGGGGCTCAAGCCGCGTGCCTCGGCGGCGTAGACGCCGCGCTGGGCTGTGGCCAGCACCTTGGTGTCGATGTCGCTGCACACCAGCTTGACCTGCGCCGAGGGCCCGAGCGTTTCAACGACGGTCATCGCCAGCGAGTACGGCTCCTCGCCGGTGGAGGCCGCGTTGCACCAGATGCGCAGGGGCCGTCCTTGCATCAAGGTGGCTCGTGCGCGCAGGTCGTCCACCAGTGCGTGGAAGTGGTGTTCTTCGCGGAAGAAGGCGGTGAGGTTGGTGGTCAGGCAGTTCACGAACTCCTGCCACTCGGCCTCGGCCTCGGCGCCGGTGGCACGCTCCAGCCACTGCAGGTAGTCGGCAAAGCCGTTGTGGCGCGTTTCGCGCAGGCGCCGCGACAGGCGGCTGTACACCATGGCCTGCTTGCCGGCGTGCAGGCTGATGCCGGCTCGCTGGTAGATGAGCTGGCGCACACGCTCGAAATCGGCCGGCGAGAGCGTGAACTCCTGCTCGGTGGCGCTGGGCAGCGGGGGCATGACGGCAGCGGACATGGTGGGGCGGGCCTGGTGGGGGAACGATGCCGGCGAGTGTGGCCGTGGCGGTCGCGGAACAAAGCGCGATATGGGGACGCCTGACCGCGCTTTTCTGAGCCATGCTGCGCAGGAGGCCGCTGATAGACTGCGCCGAGATGCGGTACTGCCACACCCGCCTCGGCACCCGCCGAGCTCGGCACCCGCCAACACCGCCCGCCCTTTGGACCCCCAGCCGCCCACCTCCGCGTCCACGCCCCCGCCGGCCCTGCCTGTTTCAGGCGCGGAGCTGCCCGGGCCGGTGCCCGCGCTGCATCTGGAGCGCGCGCTGCAGCTGCTGGGTCATTCGGGCCAGCCCATGCCCGGCGGCGAGCCCGGCAGCGCCGCGTGGCTGCAGGCCGTGGTCGACGCGCTGGTGGAGCTCTCCAGCCGCGACGCCCTCACCGGGCTGGCCAACCGCCGCGCCTTCGAGCTGGCGCTCTCGCGCGAGATCGACCGCGTCGCGCGCAGCGGTGAACCCGCACTGCTGCTGACGTTGGACATCGACCACTTCAAACGCGTCAACGACACCTGGGGCCACAACGCCGGTGACGCCGTGCTGCGCGCGGTGGCCGCCGCGCTCATCGACAGCGTGCGCCCGATGGACCTCGTGGCGCGTGTCGGCGGCGAAGAGTTCGCCATCATCCTGCCGAACTGCGCCAGTGCCTTTGGCGAGACCGTGGCCGAGCGTGTACGGCGGCGTGTCGAGCGCATGCCGGTGCCAGTGGCGCCCGGCCAGCAGATCAGCTGCACCGTCAGCATCGGCGGCGCCTTCGCTCCGCAGTGGGTGCGCTCCACCGCCGCGCTGTGGGTGGAACGTGCCGATCAACAGCTCTACCTGGCCAAAGCCCAGGGCCGCAACCTCGTGCGCCTGGAGCCCACGGCGGTGTCGGTGGTCAGCAACGAAGAGCGGCGTTTGCTCTTCGAGACCTTCCAGTTCCAGGACCACGAATGACGATCACTGCTGTCACCAGCGGCAAGGGCGGCGTGGGCAAGACCTTCGTCTCCGCCAACCTCGCGGCCGCACTGGCGCGCAACGGCCGCCGCGTGCTGGTGTTGGACGCCGACCTCGGCCTGGCCAACCTCGACGTGCTGCTGAACCTGTTTCCGAAGATCACGCTGCACGATGTCTTCACCGGCAAGCACTCGCTGCCCGAGGCCATCATTCCCGTGTCCAGCGGCTTCTGGGTGCTGCTGGCGGGCTCGGGCATGGTCGAGTACTCGCGCATGACGCTGGAGATCCGCGAGCAGTTGCAGAAGGTGATTGCCGAGATCGAACCGCGCTTCGACCACGTGCTGCTGGACACCGGCGCCGGCATCAGCGACGTGGTGCTCTACACCGTGAGCCTGGCGCGCGACGTGCTGGTGGTGGTGACGCCCGAACCCACGTCGTTGACCGATGCCTACGCCACCATCAAGGTGCTGGCGCAGACGCAGGGCCGGCGCCGCTTCGACCTCGTCGTCAACCAGACGCGCAAGATGGGCGAGGGCCGCGCCGTGCGCCAGCAGCTGCAGCAAGTGGTGGACCGCTTCGTCAACCCCGGGCTGGACGCACCGGTGCGCCTGGACCTGCTGGGCGAGGTGCCGTCCGACCCCGCGGTGCGTGAATCGGTGCAGCGCCGCCAACTGCTGCAGGAACTGCTGCCTGGCTCACCGGCTGCAGTGGGTTTGTCGGCCCTGGCCGGCAAGCTGATGGACCTCTGAGGTTCAGCCCCGGGTCCGCATGAACGACAGCATGGCCGGGGCCGACGCGCCTTCTGCGCCTTACACCCGCCTGGGCGGTGAAGAGGGCGTGCGCGCACTGGTCGACCGCTTCTACGACCTGATGGACCTGGAGCCGCGCTACGCCGGCCTGCGCGCGCTGCACCCGGGCGACCTGGCTGGCAGCCGCGACAAGCTGCACTGGTTCTTGTGCGGCTGGCTGGGTGGACCCAATCTCTACATCGAGCGTTTCGGTCACCCCATGCTGCGCGCCCGCCACATGCCCTACCGCATCGGCATCGCCGAGCGTGACCAGTGGATGGCCTGCATGATGCAGGCGATGCAGGAGCGTGACGTCGACGAAGCACTGGCGCAGCGCCTGACGGAGTCTTTTTTCGGTACCGCCGACTGGATGCGAAACCGATGAAGCTGCGTGGCCCGCGCTGGGCGGCGCTGGCGGCCTTGCTGGCGCTGCAGGCGTGCGTGGTGCTGCCCGCCACGCGCGAAACCTACGACGCCGACTGCAAGGTGATGAAGCGCCAGATGACGCTGGAAACCGCGGTCGTCGGCAGTTTTCAAAGTTGCGGCGGCGATGCCTGCAAGGCCATGCTGGTGGCGATGGGCGCAGTGACGGCAGCCACGGCCGTGGTTTCGGGCAGCGTGGCCCTGGTGGGCAACATGGTTTACTGGTTCGAGCGCCAGGGCCAATGCGCGCGGCCTGCGGAGGCGCCGGCGGGCTCGGCATCTGCGGCGGGCGCGGCGGCCGCCAGGTCTGCGACGCCGAATTAACCCTGGCTGCCCGCCAGCAGCACGATCAGCGCACCGGCGCCACCCTGCGGCCCGCTGGCTTGCGCAAAGGCGATGACCTCGTTGCGCTGGCCCAGCCAGCGCTGCACCTTGCCCTTGAGAACGGGTTCGCGCCCCGGCGAGCCATGGCCCTTGCCGTGCACCACGCGCAGGCAGCGGTGGCCGCGCTGCGCCGCCACGCGCACGAAGGCGGCCAGGCTGTCGCGCGCTTCGTCGCGGCGCAGGCCGTGCAGGTCGAGCTCGGCCTGGATGGCCCAATGGCCGCGCCGTAGCCGCGTCACCACGTCCTGACCCACGCCGCTGCGGCGAAAGCTCAGGCCGTCGTCGGTGAGCAGCAGCGATTCGATGTCGACCTCGTCTGACAGCGCCTCCTTCAGCGCGGCCTGCTCGTCCAGCATTCGCTGGCGGGGCTCGGGCGCAGGTCGTTCCACGTCGAGCGTGGCCAGATCGCTGGGCGGCAAAGGGGTCACGGGGCCGACGGCGTCGGCAAACTGGCGCCTCGCGCGCTCGGCAGCGGCCCGCGCGGCCTTTTCTTGCGCTGCGCGTTCGGCGGCCTGGCGTTCACGGTCGCGCAGTGCCTGCCGCACATCGACCAGCGCGCCCAGCCCCCGATTCGTTCGGGGCTTCACAACAAGCCCCGCTCGGCGAACGACACCACTTGGCCGCGGCCCACCACGACATGGTCGAGCACGCGCACGTCCACCAGCTGCAGCGCGGTCTTCAGCGTCTGTGTCAGGTACTCGTCGGCCCGCGAGGGCTCGGCCACGCCGGAAGGGTGGTTGTGCGCCAGCACCACCGCGCCGGCGTTGAGCTGCAGCGCGCGCTTGACCACTTCGCGCGGGTAGACGCTGGTCTGCGAGAGCGTGCCGAAGAACAAGTCTTCCAGCCGCAACAGGCGGTGCTGGGCGTCGAGGAACAGCACGGAGAAAACCTCTTGCGCCCGCCCGCCGAGATTCAGCGCCAGGTAGTCCTTGACACTGGCCGGGCTGTCGAACACTGGCGCGGCCGTGAGCTGTTGCGCCAGTGCGCGCCGCGCCATTTCCATCACCGCCAGCAGTTCGGCGCACTTGGCCGGGCCCAGGCCCTTGACACCCTTCACGCCGTTTGCGCCTCGCAAGGTCTCGGGCGTGGCGTTGAGCAGGCCCGCGTAGCCCTTGCAATGGGCCAGCACGTCGTCGGCCATGGCCACCACCCCCCGGCCTTTGTAGCCGGTGCGCAGCAGCAGGGCCAGCAGCTCGCCGTCGGCCAGGGCCGCGGCGCCGCGGGCGAGCAGTTTCTCGCGCGGGCGCTGGTCGGCAGGCAGGTGTTTCATGGCAGGGCAGGCAAGGACAAGACCGAGGAAGGCGGGCTCTTAGAATCGCGACTCAGTCTATGCGAGGGGTCTGCTCTCGTATTTCGCTCCCTGGCATGCCCCCAAAGGTCTGCACCCGTGTCTGCTCCACAGCCCATCGTTGCACCTGGCTCGTTTCTGACGCTGCACTACCGCCTGTCAGGCCCTGACGGCGCTGCCGTGGTCGACACCTTTGCCGACAAGCCGGCCACGCTGTCCTTGGGCACGGGCCAGCTGGCACCGGCCATCGAGCAGCGCCTCATCGGTTTGGCCGAGGGCACGCAGACGGCGTTTGACCTGCCCGCCGGCACCGCCTTCGGCCCGCGCAACCCCGAGATGCTGCAGCGCGTGAAGCTCGCGCTGCTGCACGAGATGGGCGACCCCGACACCGAGTACAACGTGGGTGACGTGGTGCAGTTCCCCACGCCCGACGGGCAAGGCAGCTATGCCGGCGTCGTGCGTGAGCTGGGCACCGACTGGCTGCTCTTCGATTTCAACCACCCGCTCGCCGGCCAGCCCGTGCGCTTCGAGGTGAAACTGCTGGGGGTGCTGTGATCAGCGACAAAACGGGTGAAGTGCTGCTGGCCGAACCGCGCGGTTTCTGCGCCGGTGTGGACAGGGCCATCGAAATCGTCGAGCGTGCGCTCCTGAAGTTCGGCAGCCCGATCTACGTGCGCCATGAGATCGTGCACAACACCTATGTCGTGAACGACCTCAAGGCCAAGGGCGCGATCTTCATCGAAGACCTGGCCGACGTGCCCCCCGGCGCCACGCTGGTGTTCAGCGCCCACGGCGTGAGCAAGGCGGTGCGCGTGGAGGCCGCCCAGCGCGGCTTCCAGGTCTTCGACGCCACCTGCCCGCTGGTGACCAAGGTGCATGTGGAAGTGGCCAAGCTCGCGAAAGAGGGCTTCGAGTTCATCATGATCGGCCACAAGGGCCACCCCGAGGTGGAAGGCACGATGGGCCAGCTGACCGAGGGCATCTACCTCGTGGAGGACGTGCCCGACGTGGCGCACGTGCAGCCGCGCGGCAACAAGCTGGCCGTGGTGACGCAGACCACGCTGAGCGTGGACGACGCGGCGCAGATCCTGGCCGAGGTGAAGCGCCTGTTTCCTCATGTGCGAGAACCGAAGAAGCAGGACATCTGCTACGCCACGCAGAACCGGCAAGACGCCGTGAAGGTGCTGGCCCCCAAGGTGGACGTCGTCATCGTCGTCGGCAGCCCTACCAGCAGCAACAGCAACCGCCTGCGTGAACTGGCCGAGCGCCTGGGCACCGAGGCGCACATGGTGGAAGGCGCGCAAGACCTCCAGGAAGCCTGGTTCGAAGGCCGCCAGCGCGTGGGCCTGACGGCAGGCGCCAGCGCGCCCGACGTGCTGGTGCAGGCCGTTATCGACCGCCTGCGCGAGTTCGGCGCCACCAGCATCCGCAACATGGACGGCGTGGTGGAAGACGTGCACTTTCCGCTGCCGCGGGGCCTGGGCAATCGCGGCATGGCCGACGTGAGCAGTTCCCGATCCTGACCGCCGCCTTGCTTGTTCCTGCAAGATCGCGGCGCCTGCACTTGAGGCGCCGTTGTCTCATCTGACACCGCCCGAAAGACACCCGATGCTCGACATCAGCCTCCTGCGCCGCGACCTGCCCGCGGTGGTGGCGCAATTGCAGCGCCGCAAGAACCCGCAGCCCTACCTCGACGCGGCGCGCTACAGCGCGCTCGAAGCCGAGCGCAAGGCCATACAGACCGAGACCGAGCAACTGCAGGCGCAGCGCAACGCCGCCAGCAAGCAGATCGGCATGCTCAAGGGCAAGGGTGGCGACACCTCGGCGCTGATGGCCGAGGTGAATGGCATCGCCGAGCGCCAGAAGGCCGGCGCCGAGCGGCTGGAGCAGGTGCAGGCCGAACTGCAGGGCATGCTGATGGGCCTGCCGAACCTGCCGCAAGCCGGCGTGCCCGACGGCGCGGACGAGGCCGGCAATGTCGAACAGCGCCGCTGGGGCACGCCCGGCACGTATGCGTTCACGCCCAGAGACCACGTCGACATCGGCGCCGGGCTGGGCATGGATTTCGAGACCGGTGCCTTGCTCAGCGGCAGCCGCTTCACCTTCCTGCGCGGCCCCATCGCACGCCTGCACCGGGCCCTGGCGCAGTTCATGCTGGACACGCAGACTGGAGCCCACGGCTACACCGAGTGCTACACGCCCTACATCGTCAACCGCGAGGTGCTGGAGGGCACCGGGCAGCTGCCCAAGTTCAGGGAAGACATGTTCTGGGTCAGCCGCGGCGGTGACGAGACGCAGCCTGAGCAATACCTCATCAGCACCAGCGAGATCAGCCTGACGAACAGCGTGCGCGAGCGCATCCTCGACGCCGCCGCGCTGCCCATCAAGCTGACGGCGCACAGCCCGTGTTTCCGCAGCGAAGCCGGCAGCGCCGGGCGCGACACGCGCGGCATGATCCGCCAGCACCAGTTCGACAAGGTCGAGATGGTGCAGATCACCAGGCCCGAAGACAGCGACGCTGCGCTGGAGCAGATGGTCGGCCACGCCGAGGCCGTGTTGCAGCAACTGCAGCTGCCCTACCGCGTGGTGCTGCTTTGCACCGGCGACATGGGCTTCGGCAGCACGCGCACCTACGACCTGGAGGTGTGGCTGCCGGCGCAGAACACCTACCGCGAGATCAGCAGCTGCAGCAATTGCGGAGATTTCCAGGCGCGGCGCATGCAGACGCGATTCAAGAATTCACTGGGCAAGACCGAGTTCGTGCACACCCTCAACGGCAGCGGCCTGGCAGTGGGCCGTGCGCTGGTGGCGGTGCTGGAGAACCACCAGCAGGCCGACGGCTCGGTGCGCATCCCGGTAGCGCTGCGGCCCTACCTGGGCGGGCTTGAGGAACTGCGCGCTTGAGGCACGAGGCGATCCGCTAGAATTTACGGTTTCGCGCAGCGCGAAGACCACCTACGGAGAGATGGCAGAGTGGTCGAATGCACCGGATTCGAAATCCGGCGTACTGGTCCTCCAGTACCGAGGGTTCGAATCCCTCTCTCTCCGCCAAGATGCACGCCCGAAGGGCCAAGAGCTACATGCCCGTTGCGATGCACACGGCGGCCACGGGATGGCAATCGATGACGGCCATCGACACCGGGCAAGGGTCGTCGCCTGTCGCGATGCGCAGCGAACGCAAGCCGACGGCAGGCGCATCGCCTACCAGCAGGGCACCCGGAGGCGGCGGAGCCCCGGTGGCTCTTCCGATGTGGCAACGGCCGGATTGGTCCAACAGCGCCACGATGGCGCTCTGGGGGTCGGACGCAAGAACTTTGTATCGGTGCACGGCAGGCTCCTTGGGCAGCGGCGAGGGTCTTCCTCGGAGGCATCGCGTCTCTGTGCGATGGCGCACATTGCGCTGGACACGCTGCACGGCGAGGCTTTTTTCGCGCCAAGCCGCACAATCGCTGCCCTGATGCAAAGCTCCAAGCGCGTGCGACCGACGCCTGCCCGGTGCAGGCCCACCCTGTGGATGCTGCTGCCAGCGGTGGTGGCAGCCGGCTGTGCCACGCGCGCCGTCGATATCAAGCCCCTGCCTTCCAGCCCGGCCGAGTTTCTGACCTGGGACTGCGCGCGCATCGACGATGAGCGCGATCTGGTGCAGCACCGCGCGGCCGATGTGGCCTGGGCCGTGGACGAACGTGTCGGCAACAACATCGTGGCCCTGGGCATGGGCCTCACGGTGTTCTGGCCGGCGATGTTTGCGATGCGCCCCGATGGGCTGGAAGCGGCCGAACTGGCGCGCTTGAAAGGCCGGTTCGAGGCCCTGGACGCGGCAGCCCGCGACAAGGCCTGCCCCGCGCCTTCGAACGACCTGCCGGCGGCGCGTGCCGCTGCGCTGCCGCTGGCGGTGGGCGAGCGCATGATCTACGAAGACCGCGCGCATGCCAAGAGCCCGGCGTCCGAGTGGGCCTTGCGCGTGGGTGCGCTGCGCCGCGGCGAGGTCGAATTCCGCCGCAACGAGGCAGGCAGTTCGACGACACCGGCCGGCGTGTGGCTGCAAGACCGCGTTGGCAACATCACGCAGGCGCCCGATGGCGCGCTCAGTTGGCCGCGTCTCTTGCGCGGCGAACTGCAGCTGGGCGCGGTGACGGCGGGCGACATGCTCGTCGTCGGCGACCCGCTCACGCGAGCCCGCATGCGCGGCCAGGTGGTGGCCGTGGGGGCGCAGACGGTGGCAGGCCGCCGCTTCGACGCCATCGTGGTGGAACTCTTCGGTGATGCACAGCGCGGTGACGCCACCACGCGGGTGGACGGTGCCATCGTCGTCGACCGCGCCAGCGGTCTGCTGCTGCGCCTGGACCTGCGCAGCGCCAATGGCAGCTTCTCGCTGCAGCGCCGGCTGGTTCGGGTTGAAGCGCCGGGCTGAAGCGCTGGGTTGAAGCGGCACCGCGGCGCACAGATCTTTACCGCCCGCGCACATTGCGTGCACCGCAGGCTCGCAGCATTCACTTCATCGCCAACCCAAGGATGAAGACATGAACACCTCGAAGCTGCGGCCCGCTCCCTCTTCTCTCTCTACTGTCCTGCGGCTGATGGCACTGACCGTGCTGCTGGCCATCGGTGCCACCGCGGCCCAGACCGCCAGCGCCCAGCCGTACGGCATGCGCGGTGGTGAACACCGTGCCGGCCACGGTGGCGACGGGATGGGCATGGGCAGCCCGCGCATGATGGAGCGCATGCTCGATACCGTGAACGCCAGCGCCGAGCAGCGTGCACAGATCAAGCAGATCACCGACGCTGCACGCGCCGACATGAAGGCCCAGCACGACAGCGGCCGCCAGCTGCGCGCAGACGCCGCGGCGCTCTTCACCCAGCCCACGGTGGATGCCCGCGCTGCCGAAGCGCTGCGCCAGCAGATGCTGGCCCGCCACGACCAGGCCAGCAAGCGGCAGCTGCAGGTGATGCTGGACATCAGCCGCGTGCTGACGCCCGAACAGCGCAAGACGCTGGCGGACAAGATGGCGCAGCGGCGCTCGATGATGGAGCGCCATCATGCCGAGCGCGCCGCGGCCGAGTCCAAGCTCGCGCGCTGAGGGCAGCCCGCCGGGGCGGCTATGCTGTGTCAGCCGCTGCGGCATCCCCTGCCAAACGCACCTGCGCACCTTTACCTCTGATGAGCCGACTGCTGCTGATCGACGACGACACCCGCCTCACCGACATGGTGGGCGGCTACCTGCGCCAGAACGGCTACGAGGTCGACACCGCCGCCTCGCTGGCCGCAGGGCGAGAGCGACTCAAGCTCAGCAGCCCCGATGCGCTGCTGCTCGACCTGATGCTGCCCGATGGCGACGGCCTCGACTTCACGCGTGAGCTGCGCAGCGAGGCGCGGACGCGCCGGCTGCCGCTGTTGATGTTGACGGCCCGCGGCGAGCCCATGGACCGCATCGTCGGCCTTGAACTCGGCGCCGACGACTATCTGCCCAAGCCCTTCGAGCCGCGTGAACTGCTGGCGCGTGTGAAAGCGCTCCTGCGCCGCGCCGCGCCCGATGCCGGTGAAGACGAGGTGCTGAATTTCGGCCGCCTGGAGGTGGACCTCGGCGCCCGCCAGGCGCGCCTGGGCGGCGAGCCCTGCGATCTCACCAGCCACCAGTTCGAACTGCTGACGGTGCTAGCGCGCAGCCCCGGCCGCGTGCTGAGCCGCGACCAGATCATGGACGCGCTGAAAGGCCACCCGCTGGAGGCCTTCGACCGCAGCATCGACGTGCACATCTCGCGCATCCGCGCTGTCATCGAAGACGACCCGAAGAACCCGCGGCGTGTGCTCACCGTGCGCGGCGCGGGTTACGTGTTCGCGAAGAAGCAGGACGCTGAGACTTGATGGCCGCGGTGCGCCCGTCCGTGGCAGCCTGAGGCGCGCACCGCAGCATGGGTTCGCTCTACTTCCGCATCTACCTTACCGTGGTGGCGGCCTTGGCGCTGTTTGCCGGCGTTTCCGGCTGGGTGGTGCAGCGGCACCTGGAAGGCGAGCGCGAGGAGCAGCGCAGCTTCATGCAGGGTGCGGTGCGTGAGCGTGCCGAGGCCTGGGGCGACCTGCTGCAGCGCGCCTTGCCGCCGCCCGACGCGCCGCGCGAAGAGCAGGCCACGGCGCTGCGTGAGTGGTCGCAGCGCCTGCGGCTGCCGATGGCGCTGGACGACACCGACGGCCGGCGCATTGCCGCGTCCGACAGTTTCGCGCGCCGCGAAGCCGAGGGCGCCGGCGCGCCGAACCCCCGCGTGCAGTCGATGCTGCTGGACGACGGCCGCACGCTGTGGGTGCCCCGTCTGGCCGGCATGGGCGGCCTGCGCGGCGGCGCAATGGCGCGCAATGCGGCGGGTGAGATCCGCCCGCTGCCGTTCTGGCCCGCCGGGCCGCGGGTCCTGCCCACGGGCTGGAGCCTGCTCATCTTCCTGTTGATGCTTTTTCTCGCCGTCGCGGCCGGGGCCTGGCCCGTGGTGCGCCGGCTCACGCGCCGGCTGGAGGCCTTGAAGCAGGGCGTCGAAGCCTTCGGCGCCGGTGCCCTGCACCAGCGCGTGGCCGAAGAGGGCCGCGACGAGGTGGCCGCCGTCGGCGCCAGCTTCAACCGTGCGGCGGGGCGCATCGAGGTGCTGCTGCGCTCGCACCAGAGCCTGCTGGCCAACGCGAGCCACGAATTGCGCTCACCGCTGGCGCGGCTGAAGATGGCGGTGGCGATGATGGAAGACGCCGCCCCGCCGCAGCGCGCGGCGCTGCGCAAGGAGATCGAAACCAACATCGCCGAGCTGGACGCGCTGGTGGAAGAGGTGCTGCTCGCCAGCCGCCTGGACGCCGCAGCGCAGCTGGACGAACGCGAACCCGTCGGCCTGCTCGGCCTGGCAGCCGAAGAAGCCGCGCGGGTGGATGCGCTGGCCCAGGGCGACGATGTCAGCGTGCCGGGCGACGAACGCCTGCTGCGCCGTGCCTTTCGCAACCTGCTGGAAAACGCGCGCCGCTACGGGGGCGGCGAGGGCGGCGGCGAGGTCGAGGTCTTCGTGGCACGACGTGCCGGCGGCGGTGCCGAAGTGCGGGTCTGTGACCGCGGCGCTGGGGTGCCGGCGGCCTACCGCGAACGCATCTTCGAAGCCTTTTTTCGCCTGCCCGGCCATGCCGAACGGGCGGGCGGTGTTGGCCTGGGCCTGAGCCTGGTGCGGCAGATTGCCGAACGCCACGGCGGGCGTGTGCGTTGTGAGCCGCGCGAAGGCGGCGGCAGCTGTTTTGTGCTCGATCTTCCCGGCGGCTGAAGACACGCTCAGGCCGCCAGCGCCGCGTGTTCCTCGTCGCGCTGGCGCCGCATCATCCACAGCATGAAGGCGCTCAGCGCAGCGCCTGCCAGTACGAGGCCAGCGGTGGCCGCGACCCAGAAGCCGGGCGCGCCCTGCAATGCCGTGGGCACCGTGCCCGGCACGTTGAACGCAAGCTGGAAGCCGCCGCCCAGGCCCACGCCCCACAACGCGGCGACGTAGATCATCACCGGCACGGTGGCGATCTTGTAGGCGCGCAGCACGAAGGCGGCGATGGTCTGCGCGGCGTCGGCCACGTGGAAGACGGCCAGCCAGGCCACCAGCGGCAGTGCCGCTGCCAGCACCGTGGCGTCCTGGGAGTACAGCCCCAGCACAGGCTCGCGGAACAGGTAGACGCCGCCGCCCATCAACGTGGCCAGTGCGCAGCCCAGCACCAGCCCGTGCCAGCCCAGTCGGCGCGCATCGCGCGCATCACCGGCACCGATGCGTTGCGCCACCAGCGTGCCGGTGGCGTTGGCCAGGGCCAGCGGCATCATGAACAGCAGCGACACCAGGTTGACGACGATCTGGTGCCCGGCCACCGGCGTGGTGCCCAGGCGCGCGATGAAGATGGCCATGAAGGCAAAGCCCGTCACCTCCACCAGGATGCTCGCGCCCATCGGCACGCCCAGGCGCAGTTGCGCCAGCAGGCCGGCGCGCTCAGGCCGGTGCAGGCCGCGGCCCGTCAGCGCAAAGCGCTGGTAGTAGGGGTCGCGGCGCATCAGCAGCCAGGCCGCCAGCACCTGCGACCACATCGCCAGGGCGGTGGCGATGCCGCAGCCCGTCACGCCCAGGGCTGGCAGGCCAATCGCCGGCACGCCGAAGACCAGCGCGGTGGAGAGCGGCAGCTTCAGCGCCAGGCCACCGAGCTGCAGCACCATCACCGCCTTGGGCCGCGAGACGGCGGTGTTGAACGCGCGGTAGACCGTGAACAGCAGCGAAGCGGGCAGCGAGAACGCCAGCGCCAGCAGGTAGCCGCGCACTTTCTCGCCGACCTCGGGGCTGGCGCGTGCCAGCGCCAGGAAGGGATACGGAAACACCAGCAGCGTGCTGCCCAGCAGCGCCAGCGCGACGGCGATCCACAGCGCCTGATGCACCTGGGCGCCGGCTTCGGCGTCGCGCCCGGCCCCGTGCAATTGGCCGACGATGGGCGACAGCGCCATCAGCACGCCCATGAAGCCGATGAAGACGGTGATATAGGCCGCAGAGCCCACGGCCAGGGCGGCCAGGTCGCTGGCGCCGACACGCGCCACCAGCAGCGTGTCCATCGTGGCGAAGGCAAGCACCGAGACCTGGCCGATGAACACCGGCCAGGCCAGCGGCAGGATGCGACGCACATTGCCCACCCAGGGACGGGCGGGGGTGATGGTGTCCGGCAAGGCGGGGTTCAAGCGGCCGGCGGGATGACGAAGGCCTCTGCCGGTGGACTTGGGGCCTCTGCCGGCGAACTGAGGACCTCTGCCCCTGGGTGGTCGCTGCCGCTGGCCGACCGTGCGCGTTCGGCATAGCGGTTGAAGCGCCAGGCCGTGTTGTCCATCGTGATGCGGCGCCAGACGTTGCGCTTCTCGCCCGGCGTGTAGGCCGGCCAGTGCTGCACCTCGTCGAAGCTGCGGCCGCAGCCCTTGCAGGTGTCGTCGCCCTGGCTGGTGCTGCAGATGGCGATGCAGGGCGCGTCGGGCGTGGTCTCGTACCAGGCGAGCCAGGCCGCCTTGGCCTTGGTCGGCATGCTGTCTTCGTCGCACAGGGTCTCGCGGTAGTAGACCATCAGCGCGTAGACCTCGGCCATCGCCCGCACTTCGGCGCAGGCGCTGATACCGTCGGGCGAGGGCGAGCGTTCGCGCCACCAGTTGATGGCGGCTTCGATGTCGGTGATGTGGATGCCGGCCATGGGGTGCACAGGAGGGGCAGCGAGTGTACCCACGCGCCTGCCGCCGCGTGGGCGGGCGTCAGCCGGGTGCGGGTGCGTAGCCCGCGGCGGTCAGCGCGGCCGCCAGCGCCTCGCGTGGCGTGCTGCTGCGGATCTGCACGCTGTGGCTGGCCACATCGGCCTGCACCTGCGCGGCAGGGTCTGTGGCGAGCACGGCCTCGGTGAGGCTGCGCACGCAGTGGCCGCAGGACATGTCAGGAACCTGGAAGGTGATCGGTGTGTTCATGGGCTGGATATGAGGCGGAAAGAACCTGGCTCAAGATACCTATGATGCCTGCACGATGAACGACACCACCTCGTTGCCCGCCCTGGGCGGGATGCCGTTGCCCGCGGCTGTGACCTTGCCGCTGCGCGAGTGGCGTTTTGCGGTCGACGGCATGAGTTGTGCCTCGTGTGTCGGCCGTGTCGAAAAGGTGGCGCTGGCGGTGCCTGGCGTGTCCGGTGCCAGCGTCAATCTCGCCACCGAGAACTTGACGGTGCAGGCCACGGCCGGCTTCGACGCCGCGGTTCTGCATCAGGCCGTCACCAAAGCCGGCTATGGCCTGCACGAAACCGCGGAAAGCGCGGCGCAGCACGCCACGGCACCCGCGCCCGCCGCAGCGGTGCCGCGCGGCCCTGGCGAAGGCCAACGTGTGGTGCTGGCGGCCCTGCTGAGCGCGCCGCTGGTGCTTCCGATGCTCGCGCAGCCTTTCCTGGGGTTCCTGGGTGCGGGCACGCACCTCATGCTGCCCGGGCTCTGGCAGCTGCTGCTGGCCGCGCCGGTGCAGTTCTGGTTGGGGGCACGTTTCTACCGCGCCGGCTTCAGCGCCGTGCGTGCCGGCACCGGCAACATGGACCTGCTGGTGGCCATCGGCACCAGCGCCGCTTTCGGCCTCAGCGTCTGGCTGCTCGCGCAGGCCGGCTGGGCCGGCATGCCGCATCTGTACTTCGAGAGCTCGGCCGTCGTCATCACGCTGGTGCTGCTGGGCAAGTGGCTGGAGGCGCGCGCGCGGCGCGAAACCACCGCGGCCATACGCGCGCTGCAGGCGTTGCGGCCGGACACCGCGCGTGTGCGCCGGGCCGTGAATGGTGTTCAAGCCGATGTGGACGTGCCGCTGGCCCAGGTGCAGCCGGGCGACCTGGTGGTGGTGCGCCCGGGCGAACGGGTGGCGGTGGACGGCCTGGTGCTGGAAGGCGAGAGCGAGCTCGACGAAGCGCTGATCAGCGGCGAGAGCCTGCCGGTGGCGCGCGGGCCCGGCAGCGCGGTGACGGGCGGTGCGGTCAACGGCAACGGCCTGCTGCTGCTGCGCACCACCGCCGTGGGGGCCGAGACGGTTCTTTCGCGCATCGTGCGGCTGGTGGAAGCCGCGCAGGCGGGCAAGGCGCCCATCCAGCGCCTGGTCGACAAAGTGAGTGCAGTCTTCGTACCCGTGGTGCTGGCCATCGGCCTCGCCACGCTGCTGGGTTGGGGCCTGGGCACGGGCGACTGGACGGTGGCGCTGCTCAACGCCGTGGCGGTGCTCGTCATCGCCTGCCCCTGCGCTTTGGGCCTGGCCACGCCGGCGGCCATCATGGCCGGCACGGGCGTGGCGGCGCAGCACGGCATCCTGATCAAAGACGCGCAGGCCCTGGAAGCCGCGCACGGTCTGCGCGTGGTGGCCTTCGACAAGACCGGCACGCTGACGCAAGGCAAGCCGCAGCTCGTGGCGGCCGGTGCGGCCGACGACGACCGCACCTCGCTGCTGGCGGTGGCCGCGGGGCTGCAAGCGGGCAGCGAACACCCGCTGGCGCGCGCGGTGCTGCAAGCCGCGGCGGCCGAGGGCACCGGCATCGTCACGATGAGCGGCCTGCGCGCCGTGCCGGGCCGCGGCGTGGCTGGCATGGCTGGCAAAGCCGGTGAAGGGGCTGGCGCCGCCGAAGGCCAGCCGGGCCTGGCGGTGCGCCTTGGCAGTGCGCGCTGGATGCAGGAAAGCGAAGTGCCCCTGGACGCCGTGGCCGACGAGGTGGCGGCGCAGCAGGCGCTGGGCCGCACCGTCAGCTACCTGGCCGCGATGGACGCCGTGCCGCGCCTGCTGGGCTGGCTGGCCTTTGCCGACGAGCCCAAGCCCGGCGCGGCCGCGGCGGTGGCGCAGTTGCAGGCCCTGGGCCTGCAGGTGGTGCTGGTCTCGGGCGACCAGCGCGCCAGCGCGCAGGCCGTGGCCGCCGCAGTGGGCATCACCGATGTGCGCGCCGAGGTGCTGCCGGCCGACAAGGCGCGCATCGTGGGCGAGCTGAAGCGGCTGGGCCCGGTGGCGATGGTGGGCGATGGCATCAACGACGCCCCGGCCCTGGCCGCCGCCGACGTGGGCCTGGCAATGAGCAACGGCCTGGGTTCGGGCACCGACGTGGCGATGCAAGCGGCCGGCATCACGCTGATGCGCGGCGACCCCGGCGGCGTTGCCGAGGCCATCCAGATCAGCCGCCGCACCACGGCCAAGATCCGTCAGAACCTGTTCTGGGCGTTTGCCTTCAACGCCATCGGCATCCCGCTGGCGGCCTTCGGCATGCTGAGCCCGGTCATCGCCGGCGGTGCGATGGCCTTGAGCAGCGTCTTCGTGGTCAGCAACGCGCTGCTGCTGCGGCGCTGGCCGGGTGCGGTGCGGCGCGCCTAGGACTTCTTGGCCGGTGCAGGCGCGGCCGAGGGAGCCGGGCCGCCGGCAGGCGCCTTGAACCTGGCTTCGCGCATCAACATGCGGTGGAAGCTCTCGGCCTTGTCGAGCCACTCGACGAAGGGCTGGCCTTTCAGCACCGTGGCGTTGAAGGCGCCACGCGACATGAAGGCCTTCCACTCCGGCAGCGCGCGCACCTTGTCGAGCACCTGGTTGAAGTAGGCCACCTGCTCGGGCGTGGCGCCGGGGCTGGTGAAGATGCCGCGCATCATCGTGTACTGCACCGGAATGCCGTGCGACATGCAGGTGGGCAGGTCGGACCAGGCCAGGTTGCCGGCGATCTTCGCGCGCTCGTCCAGCGGCTTGCCGTCGAACACGCACAGCGGCCGCACCGCGCCCTCGCGCCAGAGCTTCTCGGCCTCGATGGGGTTGTTCACCGTCATGTCCACCTCGCGCGCGGCAAGCGCCCGCGCCACGTCGCCGCCGCCTTTCAGCGGCACGTAGCCGATGCGCGTGCCGCCCGCTGTCTCCAGCAGCACGCTGAGGATCTGGTCTTCCTGCTTGCTGCCGGTGCCGCCCAGCTTCAGGCTGCCCGGCGGGGTGCTGCGCAGCGCCTCGAGCAGCACCTTCGGGTTGGTGTGCGGCGAAGCGGCCGGCACCCACAGCACGAACTGGTCGAGTGCCAGCAGCTGCACCGGCGTGATGTCGCGCCAGCTGAAGTTGGCCCCCGAAGCCAGCGGCGCAGTGAACAGGTTGGACAGCGTGATGACCAGCTTGTGCGGGTCGCCGCGCGCTGCCTTCATGTACAGCAGGCCCTCGACACCCGAATCACCGGCCTTGTTCAGCACCGTCAGGGGCTGGGCCATCAGCTTGTGGTCGGCCACGGCTTTCTGGATGAAGCGCGCCATCTGGTCGGCGCCGCCACCCGTGCCGGCGGGCACCACCAGCTCGACGGGCTGGCTGGGCTCCCAAGCTGCGGCTGCTGTGGTGGCCCAGGCCAGCGCCAGGGGAGACAGCGCGGCGGCGAGGGCGCGAGCAAGCTGAGCGCGCATGCGCGAAGGCATCGGTGACGGCATGGAAAGGCTCCGTTGGGGACGGCAGGCGCAGCGGCGCTCCTTTGCTATCGGCTGGTCCCCGCGGAACTTGAATACGCAGACTCACACGCGTTCCAGCACCACCGCAATGCCCTGGCCGACACCGATGCACATCGTACAGAGCGCGTATCTGCCCTTGATCCTGTGCAGTTGATTCACCGCCGTGGTGGCCAGACGCGCACCGCTGGCGCCCAGCGGGTGGCCGAGCGCAATCGCGCCGCCGTTGGGGTTCACACGCGGGTCATCGTCTTGCAGGCCGAGATCTCGCAGCACCGCCAGGCCTTGTGCGGCGAAGGCCTCGTTGAGTTCGATCACGTCCATCTGCGCCAGGCTCAGGCCGGTGAGTTCCAGCACCTTGCGCGTGGCGGGCGCCGGGCCGATGCCCATCACGCGCGGCGCCACACCGGCGGTGGCCATGCCGACGACGCGGGCGCGCGGCGTGAGGCCGTGTTTCGCGGCGGCGGCTTCGCTGGCCAACAGCAGCGCGCAGGCGCCGTCGTTCACGCCACTGGCGTTGCCGGCGGTGACGCTGCCGTCAGGCTTCACGATGGGCTTGAGCTTGGCGAGTGCCTCGAGGCTGGTCTCGCGCGGGTGCTCGTCCTGGCTGACGACGACGGCCTCGCCCTTCTTCTGCGGCAGGGTCACGGGGCAGATTTCGGCGTCGAAGAAACCGGCCTGCTGCGCGGCCACGGCCTTCAGCTGCGAGGCCAGCGCCATGCGGTCCTGCGCGGCGCGGTCGATCTTCCATTCCGCGGCCACGTTCTCGGCTGTCTCCGGCATGGAATCGACGCCGTACTGTTCCTTCATCAGCTTGTTGATGAAGCGCCAGCCGATGGTGGTGTCGTAGACCGCGTTGTCGCGGCTGAAGGCACTGGTGGCCTTGGGGCTGACGAAGGGGGCGCGGCTCATGCTTTCCACGCCGCCGGCAATCATCAGCTGCGCCTCGCCGGCCTTGATGGCGCGTGACGCGCTGCCCAGGGCATCGAGGCCCGAGCCGCAGAGGCGGTTGATGGTGGCGCCGGGCACGGCGATGGGCAGCCCGGCCAGCAGCGTTGCCATGCGCGCGACGTTGCGGTTGTCCTCGCCGGCCTGGTTGGCGCAGCCGTACAGCACATCGGCCACCGCCGCCCAATCCACGCCTGGGTTGCGCGCCATCAGCGCCTTCAGCGGCAGCGCCGCCAGGTCGTCGGTGCGCACGGAAGACAGGGCGCCGCCATAGCGGCCGAAGGGCGTGCGCTGGGCGTCGCAGATGTAGGCGTGATGTGGAAAATTCGTCATGGTCAGCCAGCCTTTGCAGTGAATGCGCGAAGTCGCAGCCAGGGGCTCAGGCGGTAGCGTTCGCCACGGTAGTGTGCGTCCAGCGTATCGATCAAAGCGGTCACTTCGGTGACGCTCCAGCGCGCCAGGAATTCGAAGGGCCCGGCCGGGTAATTCAGGCCCAGCTTCATCGCGGCATCGGCGCCCTGCGTGCTGCAGACACCCTGCAGCACGGCGTCGGCGCCTTCGTTGATGAGCATGGCCACCGTGCGCGCCACCACCAGGCCCGGTGCGTCGGCCATGGGCAGTGGCGCGAAGCCCAGGGCGGCCAGCCACGCGGCGGCTTGGGCGCGCCACGTGGCGGGGCAGCCCTCGGCCACGGCATGCGCCAGCGCGGTGCCCGGGCCCATGGCGAACGGCCGGTCGAACACCGCGACGTCGCTGCGTTTCAGCTCGGCCGCGAGTGCGGTGGCTGTGCGCCCTTCGGTCAGCATCAGGCGCGCGCCGTCGATTTCCACGCCCGTCCAGTCCGAGTTGCGCAACCGAGCCGGCCCCCAGCCTTGCGCGGCCAGCGCAGCGGTGGCGGCCAGTTCCAGGTGGTCGGCGATGGCGTTGTCACCGTGCACCGTCACCTCGCGCGCCGTGGCCGGCGCTTGCGTCACCGCCACCAGCAAGCCCGCGTGATCGGGCTTGCCGTCGCGGTAGGTGTAGAAGCCGCGGCCGCTCTTGCGGCCCAGCAGGCCGCCGGCCACCATCTCGGCCTGCACGCCGCTGGGCACGTAGCGCTTGTCAAAGAAGTTGGCTTCGAAGACCGAATTCGTCACCGCGAAGTTGGTGTCGTGGCCGATCAGGTCCATCAGCTCGCACGGGCCCATGCGGAAGCCGGCCCCGCGCAGGCAGGCGTCGATGACGGCCGGCGTGGCCGCCTGCTCCAGCAGCAAGGCCAGCGTCTCGGCGTAGTAGGGCCGCGCGATGCGGTTGACGATGAAGCCCGGCGTGCTCTTCGCGTGCACGGGCGTCTTGCCCCAGAGCTGGCTGAGTTCGAAGATGGCCGCGGCCACGGTGGCGTCCGTCTGCAGGCCCGAGACCACCTCCACCAGCTTCATCAGCGGCACGGGGTTGAAGAAGTGCATGCCCACCAGCCGCCCCGGCTGCTGCAGCCCGTTCGCAATGGCCGTGACGCTGATGCTGCTGGTGTTGGTGGCGAGCACCGCCTGCGCACCGCAGATGCCCTCGAGCTGGCGGAACAGCGCGCGCTTGGCGTCAAGGTTCTCGGCGATGGCTTCCACCACCAGCGCCGTGCCCGCGGCTTCTTCGAGTGTGGCGATGGGTGTGATGCGCGCCAGCAGCGCCTGCACGTCCTCCAGGCTCATGCGGCCCTTGGCGACGAGCCCGTCGAGCGCGGCGCTCATCTTCACCTTGGCGGCCGCGGCAGCGCCTTCGCGCGCATCGAACAGCCGCACCGCGTGCCCGGCCTGCGCGGCCACCTGCGCGATGCCCGCGCCCATGATGCCGGCACCCACCACACACACGGGGGCGCCACTCCAGTTGATCGTCATGTCGGTATCCAGTGCGCCGGTCGTTTGGAGAGGAAGGCCGCAAAACCTTCGCGCGCCTCGTCGGTGCCACGCACGCGGGCGATGGTCTGTGCGGTCAATTCGATGGTGTCGGGTGTGATGGGCCCGACCGGCAGTTGCGCGAACAGGGCCTTGATCTCGCGCTGCGCATCCGGGCCGCCGGCCAGCAGCTGCTGCACGGTCTCGTCCACCGCGGCGTCCAGCTGATCTGCGGTCACCACGCGCTGCACCAGGCCCATTGCCAGCGCGTCAGCGGCATTCAGGCGTTCTGTCGTCAGCGCCAGGCGCCTGGCCTGGCGCTTGCCCACCGCGTTGGTGACATAGGGCCCGATCACGGCGGGCAGGATGCCGAATTTCGCTTCGCTGACACTGAAGCTGGCGTTGTCGGTGGCAAGGGCGATGTCGCAGGCACAAACCAGGCCGACACCACCGCCCAAGGCCGCACCCTGCACACGCGCCACCGTCGGCTTGGGGCAGGACTCGATGCGCGCCAGCATGCCGGCAAATCGGCGCGCGTCGGCGACGTTCCAGTCCAGTCCTGCGGTGCTGGCGCGCTGCATCCATTGCAGGTCGGCGCCGGCGCTGAAGTGTTGGCCCTCGCCGGCCAGCACGATGACGCGCACGGACTCGTCGTCGATGAGCTGAACGAAGGCAGCGTCCAGCTCGCCGATCATGGCCTCGTCAAAGGCGTTGAAGACCGCCGGCCGCGCCATGGTGACTTGCGCCACGCCAGGGCGGCGCGTGGTGAGCTGCAGCGTCTGCATCAGTAGGTTTCCAGGTGCAGCCGGCCTTCGCGTTTCATGCTCGCGCCGATGGCGTCCCAGTCGAGGCCGGCGTCCTTCGCGATGTCGCGCAGCGCCAGCACCACGCCTTCTTCCATCGCCTTCAGGCCGCAGACGTAGAAGTAGGCGTTGGCATCGGCCAGCAGCGGCGCCAGATCGGCGGCCCGCTCGCGCATCGCGTCCTGCACATAGCGCTTGGGCGCGCCCGGCGTGCGGCTGTAGGCGAAGTTGATGTCGATGAAGTCTTTCGGCAGGCCTTGCAGCGGGCCGAAGTAGGGCAGCTCTTCCTGCGTGCGGGCACCGAAAAACAGCATCAGCTTGCCGCTCTCGAACTTGCCCCCGGCGCGTTGCCGCCGGCGCCATTCCGTCATCGCGCGCATCGGTGCGCTGCCCGTGCCGGTGCAGATCATCACGATGTGGCTCTTGGCGTGGTTGGGCATCAGGAAGCTGGCGCCGAAGGGGCCGATGACCTGTACCTTGTCGCCCACCTGCAGGTCGCACAGGTGGTTGCTGGCGACGCCGCGCACGGCGTTCCCCTGGTGGTCTTCCAGCACCCGCTTCACGGTGAGGCTGGCGTTGTTGTAGCCCGGGCGCTCGCCGTCGCGCGGGCTGGCAATGCTGTACTGGCGCGCGTGGTGCGGCTTGCCGTGGGCGTCTGTGCCCGGCGGAACGATGGCAATGCTCTGACCTTCCAGCAGCGGGAAGGGCGTGTGGCCGAAGTCCAGCACGATGTGGTGGGTGTCGTAGTCGGTGCCCACCTGCGTCACGCGCACGTTCCCGGCCACGGTGGCGGTGATGAATTTTTCCGTGGCCCTCGGGCCGTAGACGTTGGTGTAGGGGTGCGCAGCCGACCAGGGTGGCAGCGTGCTGCCGTAACTCGCACTGTTGAAACTGTCGGCGGGCGCAGGGGCCGCCACGGGCTCAGGCACCAGCACGGGGGCCGCGCCGCTGCCGGCCTCGGCCAGCAGCTGTTCCGGCGGCAGCTCCGGCGGCAGTTCGCCCCAGCCGAGCTGTTCTTCGAGCGAGTACACCCGCACGCGCGGCATCGTGCGGTAGTTGTCGATGCTGCCGGTGGGGCAGGGCGAGATGCAGGCGTTGCACCAGTTGCAGATGCTGGCGTCGACGACGTAGTTGTTGCTGTCGTGCGTGATCGCGCCCACCGGGCACATGGTCTCGCAGGTGTTGCAGCGTATGCAGATCTCGGGGTCGATCAGGTGCTGCTTGATGACGGCGCTGTCTGCCATGTCCATGGCCTGTCTCCTGTGGGCGTGCTGTCGGACGAAGGGGGCCCGCAGGCCCCCTTCATGCTGCCTCTTGGTCGTGAGGTTACGCGAAGCGCACGTAGTCGAAGTCCACCGGCTGGCGGTTGATGCCCATCACCGGCGGCGCGATCCAGTTGGCGAACTTGCCCGGCTCCACCACGCGGCCCATCAGGCTGGCGACGAAGGCGCGGTCACCGCCGCTGGGCAGCCAGTGGTCGACGTTCGCCTTCCATTCGGCATCGCTCACCACGCGACCGTCGGGCGAGACCTTCACGCCCTTCAGCGCACCGATGTTGCGGTGAAAGGCCTTGTGCGGAACGCTCAGGCGCGTCGGGATGCCGGCCTTCTCCAGCACCTTGTTCCAGCGATTCACGCCGGCCACGCTGTCGGTGATGTAGTCGTCTCTGAGCACCTCGTTCAGCGCATTCAGCATGGGCACTTCGCGTTCCGTGAGCTGGCCGTTCTTGGCTTCCAGCACCTTGTAGGTCTGGCCTTTCAGCACATGGTCGTCGGCGCGCTTGCCCTCTTCGTAGCGGCCCTTCAGGCCCGAGCTGTAGAAGGTGGCGGCGTTGCTGCTCTCGTCGGCGCCGAAGAGGTCGATGGTGACGCTGAAGTGGAAGTTGATGTAGCGCTGGATGGTGGGCAGGTCGATCACCCCGGCGGCGCGCAGCTGGCCCACGTCGTCGGTCTTCAGTTCGTTCATCTTCTGCGCCGTGCGCTGGATGACGCGGCTGATGCCGCTTTCGCCCACGAACATGTGGTGGGCTTCTTCGGTCAGCATGAACTTCGTGGTGCGGGCCAGCGGGTCGAAGGCGCTCTCGGCCAGCGCGCAGAGCTGGAACTTGCCGTCGCGGTCTGTGAAGTAGGTGAACATGAAGAAGCTCAGCCAGTCGGGCGTGGCTTCGTTGAAGGCACCCAGGATGCGCGGGTTGTTCTGGTCGCCGCTGCGGCGCTCCAGCAGCGCTTCGGCTTCTTCACGGCCGTCGCGGCCGAAGTGCTTGTGCAGCAGGTAGACCATGGCCCACAGGTGACGCCCTTCCTCGACGTTGATCTGGAAGAGGTTGCGCAGGTCGTACATGCTGGGCGCGGTGAGGCCCAGGTGGCGCTGCTGCTCGACGCTGGCCGGCTCGGTGTCGCCTTGCGTCACGATGATGCGGCGCAGGTTGGCGCGGTGCTCGCCGGGCACGCTGTCCCAGGCCTTTTCGCCCTTGTGGTCGCCGAAGTGGACTTGCCTGTTCGCGTCCCCCGGGTTCATGAAGATGCCCCAGCGGTAGTCGCGCATCTTCACGTGGCCGAAGCTGGCCCAGCCCTGCGGATCGACGCTCACCGCCGTGCGCAGGTAGACGTCCATGTCGGTGCTGCCTTCCGGCCCCATGTCGTCCCACCAGTTGATGAAGTTGGGCTGCCACTGCTCGAGCGCGCGCTGCAGCGTGCGGTCCTCGCTCAGGTTGACGTTGTTGGGGATCTTCTCGCTGTAGTTGATGCTGCTCATGGCTTGCTCCTGGTACTGCTTGGATGGATGCTCGAACTCAAACCCGGGTCCAGTTGAAGGCGGCCTTTTCTCCCGTGCCGTAGACCTTCAGCGCGCCCTTTTCGCCCACCGCATTCGGGCGCTGGAAGATCCAGTTCTGCCACGCCGTCAGGCGCCCGAAGACGCGGGTGAACATGTTCTCGGGGCCGTTGAAACGCAGGTTGGCTTCCAGGCCCGTGAGGGCATCGGGGCTCATCGCCACGCGCTCCTCCACCGCGATGCGGATCTCGTCGTCCCAGTCGATGTCGTCGGGGTTGGCGGTGATCAGGCCGAGGGCGAATGCCGCATCGGCGTCCAGCGGCTGGTTCAGCTGCGCACGCACGGCAGACAGCGGCTGATCTTCGTCGTAGAAGCGGCGGCCGAGGCGGCTTTGCCCCGTGACCATCGGGTAGCTGCCGAAGTTGGCGGGGCCCACGGTGATGGCGGGCGACTTCGCGGCGTCGTCGGGCAGCATCAGCTGGTAACTGCGGTCGCAGGCCAGGGCCAGCTCCAGCAGCGTGCCGGCGAAGCACGAGCCCGCATCGATCAGCGCAAAAAGGCTGCGGCTGCTCACGTCCAGGCGGCTGAAGGTGCGGCGCAGCAGGCCGGTGGTCTCGCGCACCAGCCAGTGCTTGGCATGCGCCGCCAGCGTGGCGTCCATGGCCAGCACGGCGGCGGCGTCGCCTTCGGTCTTGATGAGCCAGGTGCCGATCTCGAGCTCGTTGGTGCGCATCGAGAGGATGGCGTCTTCCAGCTCACGCGCCATCGCCAGCGGGTACCAGCTGGCGCCGGCGGCTTCGATGCCGGCGATGTCGGTGGGCTGCATGTCCGTGGGCGCCTTCACCGTCCAGGTGGCGGTGCGCTTCGTGCGGTCGATCTCCACCGTCACATGTGTGTAGCGCAGCGCATCGGCTTCAAGCGTGCGGTTCAGCGGCGTCAGCGCCACACCCTGGGCACCCGTCGGGCGGTCGCTCTGCGCCGCCAGTTCCAGCGCGCGTTCCTGCACCTTTTGCGCAAACACCTGCGGCTTGGCGATGTCGTCCACCAGGCGCCATTCCTTGGCCTTGGCGCCGCGCACACCTTCGACGCTGGTGCAGAAGATGTCGGCGCGGTCGTGGCGCACCTTGCGCTTGTCGGTGACGCGCGTCAGGCCGCCGGTGCCCGGCAGCACGCCCAGCAAAGGCACCTCGGGCAGGCTGACAGCGCTGCTGCGGTCGTCCACCAGGATGATCTCGTCGCAGGCCAGCGCCAGCTCATAGCCGCCGCCTGCGCAGGCACCGTTGACGGCCGCCAGGAAACGCAGGCCGCTGTGCTTGGACGAATCTTCCAGCCCGTTGCGCGTTTCGTTGGTGAACTTGCAGAAGTTCACCTTCCAGGCGTGGCTGCTGACGCCCAACATGAAGATGTTGGCGCCGCTGCAGAACACGCGGTCCTTGGCGCTGGTGATGACCACCGTGCGCACCTCGGGGTGCTCGAAGCGGATGCGTGAGATGGCATCGTTGAGCTCGATGTCCACGCCCAGGTCGTAGCTGTTGAGCTTGAGCTTGTAGCCCGGCGCCAGGCCGGCGTTTTCGTCGAAGTCAGCCAGCAGCGTGGCCACCGGGCCTTCGAACGACAGCCGCCAATGGCGGTAGCGCGAGGGTTCGGTCTGGTAGTCGACGCGGGGGGCGGCTGGGCTCATCGGCGGTCTCCGGGGCAGTGCATCGTGCACCACAGTGAACGCATGATATTGCATAGCCTTGAAAGGAGTCAAGCCAAAAAATGCAGTTTAGTGCGTGTTTGCCAAATGCAGGGCCTGGCGCACCTGTGCGCGCAGCAGTTGGAAGCTCTGGTCCAGTGGCTGCGCGCTGGTGTCCACTTTCAGATCCGCCTTGGAATAGAAGGCCGCACGTCCGGCCAGGATGCCCTTCAGGTCTTCCATCGCTTCCTTGCTCGCCGCCATGGGCCGCAGGTCGCCCTGGGCGACGACGCGCTTCATGTGGTCTTCGGGGCTGGCCTGCAGCCAGACCGTGGTGCAGTGGGCCAGCAGCAGGTTGAAGGTGGCGGGGTCGCTGACGATGCCGCCGGGCGTGGCGATCACGGCCTCGGGGTGGATCTGGATGGCCTCTTCCAGCGCGCGGCGCTCGTAGCGGCGGTAGGCGTTCTGGCCGTAGAGTGACTGGATCTCGTTGATGCTGCAGCCGGCGAATTTCTCGATCTCGCGGCTGAGCTCGACGAACGAAAACCCCAGGTCGTCGGCCAGCATCTTGCCCAGCGTGCTCTTGCCGGCGCCGCGCAGGCCCACCAGGGCAATCCGTGGGCTCGGCAGGCTGTTCGCCGCGCCGTTGTTGCGCGCGCCGCCCGTGCCCAGCAGCTCGGCCACGGCCACGCGCACGCGCTGCAGCGTGGCCTCGTCGCGCCGCTCCAGCAGCTCGCGCAGCAGCAGCCACTCGGGGCTGGAGGTGGTGATGTCGCCGGTGAGTTCGGCCAGCGAGCATTGCAGCGCGCCCGCCACCTGCAGCAGCACCAGGATGCTGGCATTGCCGACGCCGTATTCCAGGTTGGCCAAGTGGCGTTCGCTCACGTCGGCAGCCAGGGCCACGGCCTTGCGCGTCATGCCGCGGCGGCTGCGCAGGGCGCGCACGCGCTCGCCCAGCGCCACGAGGAAGGGGTTCTTGTCCTCGGCCGGACCGTTCGCGGCCGCGCCGCCGTCTGAGGTCAAACCCGGATCATGCAATATAGTGCTTGACATGCCGAGGGTCGAGTTTTAAGGTGCATGCACGCACAATAGTTCATCTTTTGTGGGGCTGCAAGGCAGCACGACACAACGCGGCCCACCCGCCGCGACAGGAGACGCCGCATGACCATCCCCGCCCCCGGCCAGCGCTTCAATTTTGCTGGCCACCTGCTGCAGGCCAATGCCGGCCGCGCGGCGAAGGCTGCCTTCATCGACGACCACGGCACGCTCAGCTACGGCGCCTTGGATGAGCGGGTGCGGCGTTTCGCCGCCGCGCTGCGCGCTGCGGGTGTGCGACGCGAGGAGCGAGTGCTGCTGCTGATGCTGGACGGCTGCGACTGGCCGGTGGCCTTTCTGGGTGCGCTCTATGCCGGCGTGGTGCCGGTGGCGGTGAACACCTTGCTGACCGCCGACGATTACGCCTACATGCTGGCGCATTCGCGGGCCCAGGCGGCCTTCGTTTCCGCGGCGCTGCTGCCGGTGCTAGGTGCGGCCATGGCGCAGGGCAGCCATGAGGTGAGGCAGGTGGTGGTGTCGCAGCCCACCGCGGCCTTGGCCGCAGGACAGCTCAGCTTCGAAGATTTCCTCGCCAGCGCCATGGCCGGCCCGGCCGCAGTACCCGCTGACACCGGCGCCGACGACCCCGGCTTCTGGCTCTATTCCTCCGGGAGTACGGGTCGCCCCAAGGGCACGGTGCACACGCAGGCCAACCCGTACTTCACGTGTGAGCTCTACGGCAAGGCCGTGCTCGGACTGCGCGAGAACGATGTCTGCTTCTCGGCCGCCAAGCTCTTCTTCGCCTACGGCCTGGGCAATGCGCTCACCTTCCCGCTGAGCGTGGGCGCCACCACGCTGCTGATGGCCGAACGGCCCACACCGGACGCCACCTTCAAACGCTGGCTGGGCGGTGTGGCGAACATCCGACCGACGGTCTTCTTCGGCGCGCCCACGGGCTTCGCCGGCATGCTCGCTCACCCGGCCCTGCCGGCGCGCGAGCAGGTGGCGCTGCGCCTGTGTTCGTCGGCGGGCGAGGCCTTGCCGGCCGAGCTGGGTGAAAAATTCAAGCGCCATTTCGGCGTCGACATCGTCGACGGCATCGGCAGCACCGAGATGCTGCACATCTTCATCAGCAACCGGCCCGAGCGTGTGCGCTACGGCAGCACAGGCTGGCCGGTGCCGGGCTACGACATCCAGCTGCGTGGCGACGACGGCGGCGCGGTGCCCGTTCTTCCCGATGGCTCCACCGAGCCGGGCGACCTCTACATCAGCGGCCCCAGCGCTGCGCTGATGTACTGGGGCCACCGCGTGAAGACCGCCGAAACCTTCCAGGGCGCCTGGACCAAGAGCGGCGACAAGTACATCCGCAACGCCGACGGCAGCTACACCTACGGCGGCCGCAGCGACGACATGCTCAAGGTGAGTGGCATCTACGTCAGCCCCTTCGAGGTGGAAGCCACGCTGGTGCAGCACGCAGCCGTGCTGGAAGCCGCGGTCATCGGCGTGCCGGATGCGGAAGGTCTCACCAAGACCAAGGCCTACGTGGTGCTGAAGCCGGGGCAGGCCGCCACCGATGCCGAGCTCAAGGCTTTCGTGAAGGACCGGCTGGCGCCCTACAAGTACCCGCGCCAGATCGAGTTCGTGGCCGAACTGCCGAAGACGGCCACCGGCAAGATCCAGCGCTTCAAGTTGCGCGAGCTGGAGCAGCAACGTGGGCCGGGCGCTGCATGACGGTGGCCTTCGTCGATGTGGTCTGGCGTGGGCGCACGGTGCGCATCGAACACGCCTTCGTCGGCGTGGATCGGGACGATGCGCCGCTGATGGTCTTCCTGCACGAAGGCCTGGGCTCGCTGGCGATGTGGAAGGACTTCCCCGCGCAGCTGTGTGCGGCCGCGGGCCTGTGCGGCCTGGTGTACTCACGCCCGGCGTATGGCCGCAGCACGCCGCGCGCGGCCGGTGAAAACTGGGCGCCCGACTTCATGCACCAGCAGGCGCACGAGGTGCTGCCGGCGCTGTTGCAGGCGCTGCACATCGACGTGACGCAGCGGCCGCCCTGGCTCTACGGCCACAGCGACGGTGGCAGCATCGCGCTGCTGCACGCCGCGCGGCATGCGGCGGCGGGCTTGGTGGTGGTGGCGCCGCATCTGTTCGTCGAAGACGTGTCGGTTGCCAGCATCCGGCAAGCGCGCACGGCCTACACCAGCGGCACGCTGAAGGCCGGCCTGGCGAAATACCACGACGAGCCTGATTCGGCCTTCTACGGCTGGAACGACGTCTGGCTGAGCCCCGCCTTCCGCCCCTGGAACATCGAGGCCGACATCGCCGGCATCTCTTCGCCGCTGCTGGCCGTGCAGGGCGTGGACGACGAGTACGGCACGCTGGCGCAGATACGCCACATTCCGCGGGCCGTGCCGCACGCGCAGCTGCTGGAGATGCCGGACTGCCGGCACTCGCCGCACCGCGACCAGCCGCAGGCGCTGACAGCCGCCGTGGCGGCCTTCGTACGGCAACATCGCTGACCTTTCCCCTGCGCCCATGGACTTCGCCACCTTCCTCATCCAGTGCCTGAACGCGCTGCAATACGGGCTGCTGCTCTTCCTGGTGGCCAGCGGCCTGACGCTGATCTTCGGCATCATGGGCGTCATCAACCTGGCGCACGGCAGCTTCTACATGATCGGCGCCTACATGGCCTACGCGCTGGCCGCACCCGTGGCCGCAGTGTTCGGCGGCGGCTTCTTCAGCGTGCTCTTCATCGGCCTGGTGCTGGCCGTGCTGCTGGGCTATGTGCTGGAGTGGGTGTTCTTCAGTTATCTCTATGAACGCGAGCACCTGCAGCAGGTGCTGATGACCTACGGCCTCATCCTCGTGTTCGAAGAGCTGCGCAGCCTCTTGGTGGGCGACGACGTGCACGGCGTGGCGATACCGCCGCTGCTGAACGCCAGCATCCACCTGGGCAGCACGATGACCTACCCGGTCTACCGCCTCTTCATCAGCGGTGTCTGCCTGGCGCTCGCTCTCGGCATGTACCTCGTGTTCACGCGCACGCGGCTGGGCATGATGATCCGCGCCGGCAGCACGGGCACGGGCCCGCGCGAGATGGTGCAGAGCCTGGGCATCGACATCCAGTTTCTCTACCGCGTGGTGTTCGCCGCGGGTGTGGCCATCGCGGTGCTGGCCGGCATGGTGGCGGCACCCGTGAGCAGCGTCTACCCGGGCATGGGCAACAGCGTGCTCATCGTCTGTTTCGTGGTGGTGGTGATCGGCGGCATCGGCAGCATCAAGGGCGCACTGGCCGCGGCGCTGTTGATCGGCGTGGTCGACACCTTCGGCAAGGTGCTGCTGCCGCAGGCCGCGGGCGTGCTGGTCTACGTGATGATGGCGCTCATCCTGCTGTGGCGCCCCAACGGCCTGTTCAAGGCGGGCTGAGCACGATGCGCAGCGAACAAGGCAAGTTCCTCTTCGTCGCCGTGGCCTTCGCGGCCCTGGCCGTGGTGCCCTTCGTCGGCGGCAGTTTTGCTGTCGACCTCGTCACCAAGATCATGATCTACGCGATCTTCGCGCTGAGCCTGGAACTGCTGGTGGGCAGCACGGGCCTGGTGTGTTTCGGGCAGGCGGCATTTTTCGGCATCGGCGCCTACGCCACGCTGCTGCTCACGCCCAGCGGCGGCGCAGCATCGGTGGGGTGGCTGCTGCCGGCTTGCATCGCGCTGGCGGCGGTGTACGCGCTGCTCGTGGGCGCGCTGTCGCTGCGCACCCAGGGCGTCTACTTCATCATGGTGACGCTGGCCTTCGCGCAGATGGCCTACTACGTGGTGCACGACACGCCGTTGGGCGGCGGCACCGACGGCATCTACCTCGACGACAAGCCTTCGTTGCTGCCCGGTCTGCTGCCGGCCTTGAGTTTGCGCGAACCGCTGGTGCTGTACTTCTTCATATGGCTCGGCCTGGCTGTCACCTTCGTGGGCCTGGCGCTGCTGCTGCGCAGCCGTTTCGGGCGCGCGCTGGCCGGCATCAAGGTGAACGAGCAGCGGCTGCGCGCCGCGGGCTTCTCCACCTACCCGTACAAGCTGGCGGCCTTCACGATCTCGGGCGGCATCGCCGGTGCGGCGGGCTTTTTGTTTGCGGTGAAGGACGGCTTCGTGAACCCCGAACTGCTGAGCTGGCACTTCAGCGGCGCGGTGCTGATCATGATCATCCTGGGCGGCTTGGGCCATCTGCGCGGCGCGCTGGTGGGCGCGTTTGCGTTTGCGCTGCTGCAGGAGTTCTTCAAGAGCGAGGCGATCTTCGGCACTTTCGCCAAACACTGGCACCTGGGGCTGGGCCTCACCATCATCCTGTGCGTCGCGTTGCTGCCGCACGGCCTGGTGGGCTTGCCGGCGCAGTGGCGTGAACGCAAGGCGCGGCGCACGGCCGGTGCCCGCGCGGTGCAGGCCGAACGTGCCGGCGAGGTGGCGCCATGAGCGAGGCTGCATGAACGAGATCTTGCTGCGCGGCCGGGAACTCAC
>JANMMD010000294.1:0-26270 GCA_031372905.1 Betaproteobacteria bacterium | reverse complement strand
ATGCGGTAGGTGCCGGCGGCGTGCCAGGTCATGCGCACGAAGAGGCCGCCGTAGTGGCCCCAGTCGGCTGGCCACCAGTCTTGTGAATCGGTCATCAGCGCGCGCAGGTCGGCCACCACGGCGTCGAGGTCCAGCGTCTTGAAGGCTTCGGCGTAGTTGAAGCCCGGGTCCAGCGGCGAAGGGTTGCCGCCGTGCTGGTGCAGCATGTTCAGGTTCAGCGCGTTGGGCCACCAATCGGTGTTGCGCGTGCCGGGGCCGGCCACCAGGCGCTGGCTGCTGCCGCCTGAAAAGGGGCAGCCGGCGGCGCTGGCGCTGCGGGTGTCGTTGTTGGGGGTGTCGAGAGCGGCAAGCTGGGTCATCGTGAACTCCTGGCAGGTTCGGAACTGAGAGAAAGCTGACTGTAGGAACCGTGCGGGCGTGGGTCAACGCAAATGCCTTGAAGGAAGGGATAGGCGTCCCGCCTATGACGCCCATAGTGCGGGAAAACCCGAGGGCAGCACCCCCGAATGGCTCAGGCGGTGAGGCGCGCCACGCCCGGCAGCGCGCAGGCGTAGATGCAGTTGCGCAGCGCCGCAATGGCCTCGTAACGCGGAAAGGTGCGGCGCCAGGCCAGCACCACGCGCCGCGTGGGTACTGGCGCGGCGAAAGGCACGTAGCGGATGTGCGTCTGCGGCTCGGCAGGCACGCTGAGCTGGGGCACCACCGTCACGCCCATGCCCGAGGCGACCATGTACTTGATGGTCTCCAGGCTGCTGCCCTCGAAGCTCTTGCGGATGCCTTCGGCGTTGCTGGCAAAGCGCGCGTACTCGGGGCAGACCTCGAGCACGTGGTCGCGAAAGCAGTGGCCGGTGCCCAGCAGCAGCATGGTCTCGTTCTTCAGCTCTTCGGCGGTGATCTGCGGGCGTGTGGCGAAAGGGTGGCCCACAGGCACCGCGGCCTGGAAGGGCTCGTCGTACAGCGGCGCCATGGCCAGGCCGGTGTCCGGAAAGGGCTCGGCCATGATGGCGCAGTCAAGCTCGCCCATGCGCAGCATGTCCAGCAGCTTGGCGGTGAAGTTTTCCTGCAGCATCAGCGGCATCTGCGGCACGCGCTCGATGGCGTTCTTCACCAGGTCGGGCAGCAGGTAGGGGCCGATGGTGTAGATCACGCCCAGGCGCAGCGGGCCGCTCACGGGGTCTTTGCCGAGCTTGGCGATCTCGCGGATGGCCTGGGCCTGCTCGATGACCTGCTGCGCCTGGCGCACGATCTGCTCGCCCAGTGAGGTGACGCTCACCTCCGATGCACCGCGCTCGAAGATCTTCACGTCGAGTTCTTCTTCCAGCTTCTTGATTGCCACGCTGAGCGTGGGCTGGCTGACGAAGCAGGCTTCAGCGGCGCGGCCGAAGTGCTTTTCTCGCGCCACGGCGACGATGTACTTGAGCTCGGTGAGGGTCATGCCCGCATTGTGGCGAATGCCGTCGGCTCAGGCCTTGAGGTACTCGGCCTTGCTGGCCAGCCAGCGCTGCACCTGCGCGTTGGCAGCGACCGGGTTTTCACGGAGCAGGCGCGGCGCTAGTTCGCGCGCGCGCTGCAGCAGCGCGCCGTCTTCGGCAAGGTCGGCAAAGCGCAGCAGCGCGTCACCGCTCTGGCGCGCACCCATGAATTCACCCGGGCCGCGGATCTCGAGGTCGCGGCGCGCGATCTCGAAGCCGTCGTTGGTCTCGGCCATCGCCTTCAGCCGGTCTTTGCCGGTGGCCGACAACGGTGCGGTGTAGAGCAGCACGCACACACTCGCCACCGCGCCGCGGCCGACTCGCCCGCGCAGCTGGTGCAGCTGCGCCAGGCCGAAGCGCTCGGCGTGTTCGATCACCATCAGGCTGGCGTTGGGCACGTCCACGCCCACCTCGATGACCGTGGTGGCCACCAGCAGCTTCATCTCGCCGCTGGTGAACTGCGCCATCACCGCGGCCTTCTCGGCCGCCTTCATGCGGCCGTGCAGCAGGCCCACCCCCGTGCCGGGCAGGGCCACACTCAGTTTGGCCGTCAGCTCGGCGTGGGTGTCGGTGGCGTTCTGCAGGTCGATGTGCTCGCTTTCCTCCACCAGCGGGCACACCCAGTAGACCTGCCGCCCCTGCGCCACCTCGTCGCGGATGCGCGCGATGACGGCGTCGCGCTTGCCGTCGGCAAACACCTTGGTGACGATGGGCGTGCGGCCGGGCGGCAGCTCGTCGATGGTGCTGACGTCGAGGTCGGCGTAGTAGCTCATTGCCAGCGTGCGCGGGATGGGCGTGGCGCTCATCATCAGCAGGTGGGGTTCGAGCTTCTCGCCCTCGAGTTTTTTTCGCAGGGCCAGCCGCTGCGCCACGCCGAAGCGGTGCTGCTCGTCGACGATGGCCAGGCCCAGGCGCGCAAACACCACGTCGTCCTGGATCACCGCGTGCGTGCCCACCACCAGCAGCGCCTCGCCGCTGGCCACCTTCGCCACCTGCGCCTGCCTTGCCTTGCCCTTGCGGCTTCCGGTGAGCCAGGCCACGGTGATGCCCAGCGGCTCCAGCCAGCCCACCAGCTTGCGGAAGTGCTGCTCGGCCAGAATTTCAGTCGGCGCCATCAGCGCGCACTGCCAGCCGCCGCCCATCGCGGCGGCGGCGGCGAGTGCGGCCACCACGGTCTTGCCGCTGCCCACGTCGCCCTGCAGCAGGCGGTGCATGGGCTGCGGGCGGGCCAGGTCGGCGGCGATCTCGGCCACCACGCGTTGCTGCGCAGCCGTCAGCGTGAAGGGCAGGGCGGTCAGCAGCTGCTCCACCAGCCCGCCGGGCTGCGGCTTCAGCACGGGCGCGGCCAGCCGTGCTCGCGCCGCCTGGGCTTGCGCCTGGCTGAGCTGCTGCGCTAGCAGCTCGTCGAACTTCAGGCGCTGCCAGGCCGGGTGGCTGTGGTCTTCCAGCGCTCCCACCGCAACCTCGCGCCCCGGGTGGTGCAGTGCCAGCAGCGCTTCTCGCAGCGGCGGCAGCCCGGGCGGCAGCAGGCCCTGCGGCAGGATCTCGTGCAGCGGCGCACGGCCCAGCGCCGACACCACCGCCTTGCGCAGGTAGCTCTGCGGCAGTGCCGCGCTGCTGGGGTAGACCGGCGTCAGCGCCTGCGGCAAGGGGGTGTCCGACGTGACGGCGCGGAACTCCGGGTGCACCATCTCGCGGCCGAAGAAGCCGGCGCGCACCTCGCCGCGTGCCCGCACGGTCTGGCCCGCGGCCAGCGTCTTCTGGTGTGACGGGTAGAAGTGCAGCAGGCGCAGCAGCAGTTCACCGCTGCCGTCGTCCAGCTTCACCAGCAATTGCCGGCGGCCCCGTGTTTCCACGCGGCACTCGCGCACCACGCCCTGCACCTGACCGGTGTCGCCGTCACGCAGGCTGCTGATGGCCACCAGGCGTGTCTCGTCGATGTAGCGCATCGGTAGGTGCAGCGCCAGGTCGATGTCGCGCAGCAGCCCCAGCTTGTGCATGGCGCGCACCGGGGCGGACAGGGCTTTGCGCGGCGCGGTGGCCGCCGGTGGGGACGGCATGGAACAATTTTGACCTTGCCTTCTCCACCCCTGTTTTCCAGGTCCGTACAGCCTGCGCATGAACACCACACCCAGCCCTCGCCCCTACACGCTGCACGACTTCGATTTCGTGTTGCCGCCGGAACTGATCGCCCAACATCCAGCGGCCGAACGCAGCGCTTCGCGCCTGCTGGATGGCCGCGAGAATGCCGACAAGGGTGCACCGCCGGTGGACCGCATCTACCGCGAGCTGCCCGCGCTGCTGCAGCCCGGTGATCTGCTGGTCTTCAACGACACGAAGGTCATCAAAGCCCGCCTGCTGGGCGAAAAGCCCACTGGCGGCAGTGTCGAGGCGCTGGTGGAGCGGGTGCTGCCGAACCACGAGGTCTGGGCCCACCTGCGCGCCAGCAAGAGCCCGAAGGCCGGCAGCCTGGTGCGGTTCGCCGACACTTTCGACGCCGAGGTGCTGGGCCGCGCCGGGCCGGAAGAAGCGCTCTTCCATCTGCGTTTCCCGGCCGACCCGCTGGTGCTGCTGGAGCGCCATGGCCACGTGCCGCTGCCGCCCTACATCACGCATGCCGACACCGCCGAAGACGCCACGCGCTACCAGACGGTGTTTGCCGCCCACCCCGGCGCGGTGGCCGCGCCCACCGCCGCGCTGCACTTTGACGAACTCCTGCTGGCCGCGCTGGCCGCGCGCGGCGTGCAGCGCGCGGCGGTGACGCTGCATGTGGGCGCCGGCACCTTCCAGCCGGTGCGTGTGGAGAACATCACCGAGCACCGCATGCACAGCGAGTGGTTCGAGGTTGGCGCGGCCACCGTGGCCGCCATCGCCGCGACGAAGGCCGCCGGCGGCCGCGTGGTGGCGGTGGGCACGACGACGCTGCGCGCCTTGGAGTCGGCCGCGCGGGTTTCGGGTGATGCGTTGGCGCCCTACCGCGGCGACACCGACATCTTCATCACGCCGGGCTTTCAGTTCCGCGTTGTCGACCTGTTGCTCACCAACTTCCACCTGCCCAAGAGCACGCTGATGATGCTGGTCAGCGCCTTCGCCGGCCATGCGCACATCCAGGCGCTGTACCGGCACGCGGTGGAAAGCCGCTACCGCTTCTTCAGCTACGGCGATGCGATGCTGCTGCAGCGGCAACAGACAATCGCCGCATGCTGAAGTTTGAACTGCAAAAGACCGCCGGCCACGCACGCCGCGGCACGCTGACGATGAACCACGGCGTCGTCGAGACCCCCGTCTTCATGCCGGTGGGCACCTACGGCACGGTGAAGGGCGTGCTGCCGCGCAGCCTGGAAGAGATGGGCGCGCAGATCATCCTGGCCAACACCTTTCACTTGTGGATGCGCCCGGGGCTGGACGTCGTCACGCAGTTCGGCGGGCTGCACCGCTTCGAGAACTGGGCCAAGCCCATGCTCACCGACAGCGGCGGCTTCCAGGTCTGGTCGCTCGGCGAGATGCGCAAGATCTCGGAAGAAGGGGTGAAGTTCGCGTCGCCGGTGAATGGCGACAAGCTCTTCCTCACGCCTGAAGTCAGCATGCAGATCCAGACCGTGCTGAACAGCGACATCGTGATGCAGTTCGACGAATGCACGCCCTACGAGGTGAAGGGCCACCTCACCACCGAGGCCGAGGCGCGTACGAGCATGGAACTCAGCCTGCGCTGGGCCAAGCGCAGCCAGGCCGAATTTGCGCGGCTCGCGAACCCCAACGCACTCTTCGGCATCGTGCAGGGCGGCATGTTCGAGGGTCTGCGGCAAGAGTCGCTCGACGCGCTGGTGGCGATGGACTTCCCCGGTTATGCCGTGGGCGGCGTCAGCGTCGGCGAACCCAAGGACGAGATGCTGCGCATCATGGCGCACACGCCGCACCGGCTGCCGGCGCACAAGCCGCGTTACCTGATGGGCGTGGGCACGCCGGAAGACCTGGTGGAAGGCGTGTCGCAAGGCGTGGACATGTTCGACTGCGTGATGCCCACGCGCAATGCGCGCAACGGCCATCTCTTCACGCGCTTCGGCGACCTGAAGGTGCGCAACGCGCGCCACCGCGACGCGCAAATGCCGGTGGACGAGACGTGTACCTGCTACACCTGCCGAGGCTTCAGCCGCGCCTACCTGCACCACCTGGACCGCTGCGGCGAGATGCTGGGGCCCATGCTGGCCAGCATCCACAACCTGCACTACTACGTGAACCTGATGCGCGAGGTGCGGCAGGCGCTGGATGAAGACCGCTTCGAGGCGTGGCGCGCGCAGTTCCATGCCGACCGGGCGCGTGGGGTCGGGTGAAGCGGCTTCACCAGAACTGCCAGTTGCCCGTCATCACCACCCACACGCCCAGCACGCTGTTGGTGACGGCGTGGGCAATCACCGCCGTCCACAGCTTGCCGGTGCGGATGTAGAGCCAGGCATACGCCAGCCCGGCGACGATGGCCGCCAGCCACAGCGTGTGCGCCAGCACGAAGACGAAGGTGCTTAAGCCCACGGCGCGCAGGCCCACGCTGGCAGGCGGCACGGCTTCGAAGATCGGCTGCTGTATCCAGCGCATCAGGAAGCTGCGCCAGAACAGCTCTTCCATCACCGGCACCAGCAAGGCCGCGCCGGCGATGCGCACCGCGATCAGCGCCCAGTCCAGCCCGCCTTCGGCGGTGCGGGGCACGAAGGGCTCGGTGGCGCCCATCGACAGCGTCATCCACGGTGCGTCGAGGTTCACCCACAGCGCGAACACGGCCACGCCCACCGCGACGGCCAGTGCTGTTTCGCGCAGCGTCGGCCAGGTCTGCCGGGCCAGCTCGCCGTACTCGCGCCACCACCAGGCCAGCAGCAGGGCCGTGCCGCCGGCCTGCAGCGCGTAGAGCCAGCGCACGTCGAAGCCCCAGCTGCCGTCGGTGGGCGCGTAGCCGCGCAGCGCCAGCACGGCCATGAAAAACGCGAAGGGCGCCACGCGCACCAGCGCCGAGCGGCGAAAGCCGAGGTCCATCACCCGCGCCGCCGAATCAGGATTTGGCCGAGCGGTCCAGCGCCGAGCGCGCACCGTCGAACTGGCCCAGTGTCTCCACCAGGAAGGGCAGCACAGGCTGCAGCGCCGTGAACAGCGTGTGCGGCGGGTTGGCCACGAAGACGCTGCTGCCCAGCATGCCGAAGCCGCGCGCGTCGGCCTGCGCCACCGTCAGCTGCGCGTGCAGCCAGCCCTTCTTGCCGGCGCTGTCGGCAGTGGCCTTCAGGCGCTGTGGCAGCTGCGCCGCTTCCAGCAACTGCAGCTGCGGCAGCCAGACGATGACCACGGCATCGGCGAAGCGCTCCAGCGCCTCGCGCAGCGCGGCCAGCGTGCGCGCGTAGTCGGTCTTGATCTCGTAGCTGGGGTCGATGAGCACGACGCCGCGGCGCGTGGGCGGCGGCAGCACCGATTTCAGCGAGGCATAACCGTCGGCCATCTTCACCTCCACGCCCGGCATGTCGCCCAGATAGCTGGCGAGGATCTTGTGGTCGGTGGGGTGCATCTCGAACAGGCGCAGCTGGTCTTGAGGGCGCATCAGCATCTGCGCGATGGCGGGTGAGCCCGGGTACTGCCTGACCGGCGGCCCGCCGTTGAAGGCCTGCACCAGGCGCACCAGCTCGGCCAGCGGCTCGGGCAGTTCGGCATGGTCCAGCAGCTTGGCGATGCCCAGCTCGAACTCGCCGCGCTTCTTGGCGTATTCGCCTTCCAGCGAATAGCCGCCGGCGCCGGCGTGGGTGTCGACGTAGCGCCAGCCCTTGTCCTTCTGGTTCATGTACTGCAGCACCAGCGCCAGCACGGTGTGTTTGAGCACGTCGGCGTGGTTGCCGGCGTGGAAGGCGTGTCGGTAGGCGAGCATCCCAGGATGGTGCCACGCCGGCGGTACGGGTTCGCGCTGCGGACAGACGGAAATTGCTGCACTGCAGTAATCTGCAGGGATGAGCACACTCTTCGACCCCATCCGCATCGGCGACATCCAGCTCGCCAACCGCATCGTCATGGCCCCGCTGACGCGCAACCGCGCCAGCCCCGGCCAGGTGCCCAACGATCTGATGGTGCAGTACTACCGCCAGCGCGCCAACCCGGCCAGGGGTGCCGGCCTCATCGTCACCGAGGCCACGCAGATCAGCCAGCAGGGCCAGGGCTATCTCGACACCCCGGGGCTCTTCAACAGCGCCCAGGTCGCCGGCTGGCGGCGCATCACCGACGCCGTGCATGCGCAGGGCGGGCGCATCGTCGTGCAGCTGTGGCACGTGGGCCGCATCTCGCATGTCTCGCTGCAGGAAGGCGGCCAGGCGCCGGTGTCCAGCACCGCCAGGCCCGCTAAGGGCAAGACCTACATTGCCGGCGGCTTTGCGGATGTGTCAGCGCCGCGTGCGCTGCGCACCGACGAGCTGCCGGGCATCGTCGACCAGTACCGCATCTCGGCCGAGCTGGCCATCGAGGCCGGCTTCGACGGCGTGGAAGTGCACGGCGCCAACGGCTACCTGATCGAGCAGTTCCTGCGCGACACCATCAACGACCGCACCGATCAGTACGGCGGCAGCATCGAGAACCGCGCGCGCTTCCTCGTCGAGGTGATGCAGGCCGTCACGCAGGCCATCGGTGGCGGCCGCACCGGCCTGCGTCTGAGCCCGGTGACGCCGGCCAACGACGCCGGCATCGACAGCCGGGCGCAGGAGCTCTTCGAGTACGTCGGCAGGCAGCTGGCCCCCTTGAAGCTGGCCTTCGTGCACGTGGTGGAAGGCGCCACCGGCGGCCCGCGCGACAACGCGCCTTTCGATTACGCTGCCTTGCGCGCGGCCTTCGGCGCGCCCTGGATGGTGAACAACGGCTACACGCGGCAGATGTCGTTGGACGCTGTGGCCGGCGGTGCCGCCGACCTGGTGGCCTTCGGCAAGCCCTTCATCAGCAACCCCGACCTCGGCCGCCGGCTGCGCGAAGACGCACCGCTGAACGAGCTCAAGACCGCGCTGCTGTACGGCGGCGGCGCCGAGGGCTACACCGATTACCCGACGCTGGACGAGGCGCCGAAGCCCACCTGAGCGGGCCTTCGAGCAGCGTCGCCCGCCTCAGCGGCGCTCGCCCCGGGTGCGGCTGAAGAACAGCTCGCGGATGTTCACATCCCGCGGCCCCGGCAGCAGTTCGATGGCATCGCCGGCACTCACGGTGCCGGCTTCCAGCACCACCAGGTAGCTGCCGCAATAGCCCGACTGCGACATCATCTTCACCGCGTGTTTGAAGCCGAGCGCGGCGTTGAGCTTGAAGCAGGGGAAGCGCGGCTCGCTCACTGCGAGCAGGCAGTTCGGCAGGCGCAGCTGGTCGCCGACAAAGAGATCGGTCTCCAGCAGCCCTTGCAGCGTCAGGTTTTCGCCCAGGGCACCTGGCGCCAGGAGGTCGCCCCAAGCGGCCACACCAGCCTGCGCGCGCACCGTCTGCCAGAAGGCGTAGTGCTCGTGGGGGTAGGCGTACACGGCCTTGCTCACACCGCCGTGCACCGAGAGATCGGCTTGCTCATCACCTTGCAGGCCCATCAGGCGAACGGCAACCGGGCCGGCGACAGGGCGCTTGCAGATTCCGCTCTTGACCGTACCGCCCTCGGCGATCAAGTCCGTGGCCAGCGCTCGGCTGACGTAACTCACCCGTGCTTTCATGGTGTGGGGCCGCGCCGGCAGGTTCGGCTTGCGATTCCATGCGGTGTGGTCATGACAGTTTTCTCGCCTTGTGTGGATTACTGCCGATCGCCGGCGGGTGCCCCGAAAACGCCTGTAGGAAGCAGGTTGTCTTCAGATGCGTGCGCTTGCATCGCGTTGTGATCTTCGCCTTCTTGAGTCTGCCGTGTCTCGCCAGCGGTTGCATTCGGTCATGCCACATGCGCATAACCCCATCCGAACCGGCAGTTACGGCCCGATTACATCGGCGCCACAATCAGCGCCCCGCGCTCCGGGCCGTCTTTGGCGCGGTGTTGTCGGGCGGCGGTTGCAGGTCTGACTCAAGCAGCGGCTTTCGGCGAATACCACCTGCCCAGGGGCCGTTTGGTTTTCGCCCAAAACCGTTTTTACATTGCCATGATTGGAGATTGCCGTGAACCGTCCCGTGATGGAAGGCCTGCGCCTCAATGTGCCCGCCCATGTGAAGCATGCGCGCCTGGTGGAATGGGTGGCGCAGATCGCCGCGCTCACCGAGGCTGCCGATGTCTACTGGTGTGACGGCAGCGCCGCCGAGTACCAGCGGCTGTGCCAGCAGCTGGTGGACGCGGGCACGCTGATGAAGCTCAACCCCGAGCTGCGCCCCAACAGCTTCCTGGCCCGCAGCGACCCGACCGACGTGGCGCGTGTCGAAGACCGCACCTTCATCTGCAGCGCCAAGGTCGAGGACGCCGGTCCTACCAACAACTGGATGGCGCCCGCCGAAATGCGCGCGCTGCTGCAGACCGGCCAGGCCGACGGCACCCCGCCGCTGTTCAAGGGCGCGATGAAGGGCCGCACGATGTACGTCGTGCCCTTCAGCATGGGCCCGCTGGGCAGCCACATCTCGCACATCGGCGTCGAACTGAGCGACAGCCCCTACGTCGCCGTGAGCATGCGCACGATGACGCGCATGGGCCGGGGTGCGCTGGACGTGCTGGGCGCAGACGGCGAGTTCGTGCCCTGCGTGCACACCGTGGGCGCGCCGCTCGAGGCAGGTCAGAAGGATGTCGCCTGGCCCTGCAACCCCACCAAGTACATCGTCCACTACCCCGAGACGCGCGAGATCTGGAGCTACGGCTCCGGCTACGGCGGCAACGCGCTGCTGGGCAAGAAGTGTTTTGCGCTGCGCATCGCCAGCACCATGGGGCGTGACCAGGGCTGGCTGGCCGAGCACATGCTGATCCTGGGCGTGACCAACCCGCAGGGCAAGAAGTACCACGTGGCCGCGGCCTTTCCCAGCGCCTGCGGCAAGACCAACTTCAGCATGCTGGTGCCGCCGGCCGGCTACCAGGGCTGGAAGGTCACCACCATCGGCGACGACATCGCCTGGATCAAGCCCAGCGCCGATGGCCGCCTCTACGCCATCAACCCCGAGGCGGGCTACTTCGGCGTCGCCCCGGGCACCAACGAGCTGACCAACCCGAACTGCCTGGCTTCGCTGAAGCGCGACACCATCTTCACCAACGTTGCGCTCACCGACGACGGCGACGTGTGGTGGGAAGGCCTGTCCGAGACACCGCCTGCGCACCTGATCGACTGGCAGGGCCGCGACTGGACGCCGGCCATCGCCAAGGAAGCCGGCGATAACGGAAAGCCAAGGCATGCCGCGCACCCGAACGCGCGCTTCACCGTGGCTGCCACCAACAACCCGGTGCTCGACCCCGAGTGGGACAACCCCGCCGGCGTGCCGATCGACGCCTTCATCTTCGGCGGCCGCCGCAGCACCACGGTGCCGCTGGTCACCGAAGCCCGCACCTGGGCCGAGGGCGTCTACATGGCCGCCACCATGGGCAGCGAAACCACCGCTGCGGCCGCCGGCCAGCAGGGCGTGGTGCGCCGCGACCCGTTTGCGATGCTGCCCTTCATGGGCTACCACATGAGCGACTACTTCCAGCACTGGCTGAACCTCGGCGCACGCCTGGCGGCTGATGCGCAGAAGTCGGGTGCGCGCCTGCCCCGCATCTACTGCGTGAACTGGTTCCGCAAGGGCGCCGATGGCAAGTTCGTCTGGCCCGGCTACGGCGAGAACATGCGCGTGCTGGAGTGGATGCTGGGCCGCCTGGAAGGCACGGCGGCGGGCGCCGACAACGTCTTCGGCACCAGCCCGCGCTATGAAGACCTGCGCTGGGACGGCCTGGCTTTCACGGCCGAGCAGTTCAACAGCGTCATCGGCATCGACAAGGCCGCCTGGCAGCAAGAGCTGAAGCTGCACACCGAGCTCTTCCAGCAGCTCGAACACCACCTGCCGGCCGAACTGCCGGCCACGCAGGCGAAGATCGAGGCGCGGCTCGCGTCTTGAGGGCGCTGCCTTGGCTTCATGTTCGCTGCGCGATCATCGCAGCGACATGAAGCTGCAACTGCTCTCCGACCTGCACCTCGAAACCGAAACCTTCCACCCGGCTCCGGCGCCGGGCGCAGAACTGCTGGTGCTGGCTGGTGACATCGACAGCCGCTGGGCCGGCTACGAGCTGTTCGCCGGCTGGCCGGTGCCGGTGGTGGTGGTGGCCGGCAACCACGAGTTCGACGGGCGGGATGTCGACGAAGCGCGAGTGGGTCTGCGTGCGCTGTGCCAGCGCCTGGGCTTCACCTTTCTGGAGCGAGAGGAACAACTGTTCACCGCCGCCGACGGCCAGCGGGTGCGCATCCTGGGAAGCACCCGCTGGAGCGACTTCGACCTTTTCGGCGCGGCGCAGCGCGCCCGGGCCGAGCGCGCGGCCGAGTACTTCCTGCGCGTGATGGGCAGCACCCGCGGTGGCCGGCCCTTCGACGCCGTGGCGGTGCGCGAGGAAGCGCTGGTCTGCCGCGCGTGGCTCGAGGGCGCGCTGGGCGTGCCTGCGCGTGGGCGCTGGGACCGCACCCTCGTGGTCACGCACTTCGGCCCCAGCCTGCGCAGCGCCGACCCGCGCTACGGCAGGCAGCCCGGCACCGCCAGCTTCTGCAACGACGACGAAGCGCTGATCCCGCGCGCCGACCTCTGGCTGCACGGCCACCTGCATTGCCGCCACGACTACAGCATCCACCGCCCCGGCCAGCGCCCCGCCCGCGTGCTGTGCAACCCGCGCGGCCTGGCCAGCAAGGGCGAAGACGAGGGCCATGAGCCCTTGTTGTTGGTGGATCTGTGAGCTTCGTCAAGGCGCAGTGCCCCGGGCCGGTGACACACTCGCCGCTGCACCACCCGCACCGAGGAGAAGACCGATGAAGATCCTTGCCGCCGTCGACGGCAGCCCCTTCACGCGCCGCATGCTGGCCTACCTGGCCGCGCACGACGAATGGATGGGCCCGCACCACGAATACACCATGCTCACGGTGGTTTCTGCCGTGCCACCGCGCGCCGCCGTGGTGCTGGACAAGACGACGCTGAAGTCCTACTACGACGACAGTGCCGAAAAGGTCTTCAAGCCGCTGCGCACCTTCGCCACCAAGCAGGGGCTCAACGCCACGTTCATCGCCAAGGTGGGTTCTGCCGCTGAAGTCATCGCCGATGCCGCGACGAAGGGCAGATACGATCTCATCGTGTTGGGCTCGCACGGCCACGGCACGCTGACCAACTTGGTGATGGGCTCGGTGGCCACGAAGGTGCTGGCCAACTGCACCACACCGGCGTTGTTGATCCGCTGACCCTGCTGTGGGCCGCGCAGCGCGCGGCCGGTGTGGCCTCAGGCGCCGGGCCGAAGGCCGCGCAGGCAGATCGTCATCACCCAGTGCACGATCTGCTCGTCGGTGAAGTTGCCGCCGCTTTTCAGGAAGGCAGGCACCGGGTCGCAGCCGCGCGCGAAGATCGTCAGCAGCACCACCTCGGGCGGCAGCGCAGGGTCGATGTCGCCATCGGCTTGGGCCTTCTCTATCCAGGTGCCCAGGCGCTCGGTCACCTGCATCAGCAATTCGAGGTAGGTCTTGTTCGCCAGCAGTTCGGCGCGCAGCGACGAGTTCTGCGAAGGCACGGTGGGCATCTCGCCGGCCAGCTGCAGTTCCAGCGCCCAGCGGATCATCGCGGCGACACGCTCGAAGGCGCTGGCTTCCGTGCGCGCCGCCTGCTGGTCGAGAAAGGCCAGTGTGCGTTCGAGCAGCCGCACCATGGCCGCGGCCGCCAGGGCTTCCTTGGACGCGAAGTGCTTGTAGAGGCTGGCCTTGGCGATGCCGACATCGGCGGCCACCTCGTCCACGGTCATCAGGTCGAAACCCTTGTCGGCGAGCAGCCGGTTGACAGAAGTGACGATGGCGTCTTCGCGGACGCGCAGGACTTGTTCGCGGAATGATAGGCGGGCCATCTATCGCATTTTAGCCGCCGCCGTCGCCCGATGAACGCGTGCGTTTATTGATCGACAGTGCAGTTATTCGCTGCACTCGCCGTCACGCAATCTCAGCTGGCGCTGCGGCGACGACTGGCCAGGCGCTGCACCCAGCCCGGGCGCGCCTCGCCCGCGGCGGGCGGCGTGATCGGGAGCTCGCTCATGCTCAGGTCCAGGCCGAAGGCGGTACCGAGATCGGCCGGGTCGGTGTCGGGTGCAGGGCGCGAGTTCGAGCGCCAGCTGTGGAACCAACTTTGCGTCTTGGCGGCGTTGCTAGGCATGCGGGTCCCCGGCGGCGGTGGGTTTGTGAACTCTCGTAAGCAGTGTCACGGTTGGCAGCAGGGCGTGCTCGCGGAACTGCAGGGTGAGCGTGCGTCAATTCACGGGGTTGGCCGGCGCTGCTGGGCCGTGTGGCAGGCGTCGATAGAATCCCGCCCCTTCGTCGAGCCCACAAGCCCTTCCCCGACCCAGGTGCCCGCGCATGCCATCCCCCACTTCTGCCGCGCCGGGTTTTGTCGCCATCGATTTCGGCACCTCGAACTCTGCCGTCGCCCTGCCCGCTGAACATGAGGGCCAGGGGGTTCGCCTGGTCGAACTGGAGCCCGGCCAGCTGACGATGCCGACCGCGGTGTTCTACCGCGCCGACACGCCGCCAGAGCAGCTGGAAGCCGAGCGCCTGTACGGCCGCGCGGCGGTGGCAGCGTATGTGGAAGGCGTGGACGGCCGGCTGATGCGCTCGATGAAGAGCATCCTCGGCTCGTCGCTGCTCGACCAGAGCACCGACATCGGCGGCGGCCGCCACGCGCGCTACCGCGACGTGGTCACCGGTTACCTGCGCCGCCTCAAGACCCTGGCCGAGGCCGAGGCCGATCACGCGCTGCATCGCGTGGTGCTGGGCCGGCCGGTGTTCTTTGTCGACGACGACCCGGCGCGCGACGCGCAGGCCGCTGCGGCCCTGGAGGCCGCGGCGCGCGAGGTGGGTTTTGCCGAGGTGCACTTTCAGTTCGAGCCCATCGCGGCCGCGCTGGACCACGAAAGCAAGATCGACCACGAGCAGCTGGTCCTGGTGGCCGATATCGGCGGCGGCACCTCCGACTTCTCGCTGGTGCGCGTGGGCCCCGAGCGTGCCCGGCGTGGCCGCGGACGCGCCGAGCGCCGCGACGACATCCTGGCCAACCACGGCGTGCACCTGGCCGGCACCGATTTCGACCGCCATGTCGAACTGGCGGCCATCCTGCCGCTGCTGGGCTACCGCGCCTTGCGCCCCACGCGTCGCGGTGAGGCGCCGCGAGAGGTGCCCAGCGGTGTCTATTTCGACCTCGCCACCTGGCACCTCATCAACACGGTTTACGCACCGGCACGCGTGGCCGAGCTGCGCGGCATGAAGAGCTGGTATGCCGAGCCGCGGCACCATGCCCGGCTCATGAATGCCATCAACGAACGCCTGGGCCATGCCCTGGCAGCAGCGGCCGAGCAGGCCAAGATCGACGTGGCGATGGCGGGCGCGGCGCAGATTGACCTGGCCGCACTGGAAGCCGGCCTTTCCGCCGCGCTGCAGGAAGACCGCGCGGCGGAGGCCATCGAAGCCGACCTCGCGCGCATCGTGCAGGCCGCTGCCGAGACCGCGCGCCAGGCCGGCGTGGCGCCCGAGGCGGTGGACGTCGTCTATTTCACCGGCGGCAGCACGGGCCTGCGCGCGCTGGTGGACCGCATCGCGGGGGGCTTTCCCGCCGCTGCGCGTGTGCGCGGCGACCGCTTTGCCAGTGTCGCGCAGGGCCTGGGCCTGCACGCACGCGCCGTGTTCGCCGGCTGACTCGCCGCCGCCGGCCTCAGGCCAGCCGAGCCAGCCTCAAGGTTTGCCGGTGGCCTTGTAGCGGGCAATGGCCTTCTTCAGATCATCCAGCGGTTCGCAGGGCGAGTTGCACAACTTCGCCAGCGCTGCCAGACGCACCTCGGCGGTCGGCAGATCGCCTTTCATCAGCGCCAGTTCGCCGGAATACTCCAGCGCACCCTGGTGCGACGGGTTGATGCGCAGCGCCGCGTCGTAGTGGCGCTGCGCGCCTTCCAGATCCGGCTTGGCCTGCTTGCGCAAGGCGTAGCCCATCAGGTTGTTCCAGTCGGCATCGCCGTTGGCATTCACCTTCTTGAGATCGGCGATCGCCGGCTGCCAACGTTGCGCCGCGAGGTGAGCGCGTGCTGACGTCATCGGGTCGCTGGCCGTGCGTTGCATCGGCGCTGGCTCGGAGGTATCGGCAGCTTGGGCGGCGGCAGACCAGCTTGTGGCGGCCGCGGCCAGCCACAGGCTGGTGCAGAGGGGAGTGAAACGCAAGCGCATGCAGGTCTCCGTGGGGCGCACTGTGGCGCCAGGGTTGTGGCCGCCGGCAGCGTAGCCGAAGGGCGCCGTCCCCGCACGGCAGGGCCTGACGCCGTGCAGCCCCGCTGAGCCCAGCTCAGCGCGGCCCGCGTCCGCCGCTCGACCTGCGCGCGGCGCCGGGCCGTTGGTTGGCGCGTCCGCCGGCCCGCGGCCCGGTTTGCGATGGCGCGGTGCGCGGGCGTGTGACGTCGGCCATCAACATCAGCGCGCGCACCAGATCCTGCACCGCCTCGCCCAGGTCGCCGGGAGGCTCCAGGGTTTCGATGACCTCCAGCAGTGTGTCGGCGTCTTCCAGGTCTTCGGGGTCGAAGTGCATGTAGATCAGGGCCAGCGGCTCCACCAGATCGGGCGCATCCAGGTCCATCAGCGCCGGAAACGCATCCATCGCCGCGGCAAAGCCGGCCACCCAGGGCAGCATGCTTTCGCTCGTGCCGTCGGCGTCGTCGAGCTGGTAAATCCAGGGGTCGAACCAGTTGCGGTAGGCGATAGCGGTGTTGATCTCGGCATAGCGCCGGTGCACCAAAGCGTGCAGCTCGTCCAGCGCCGGGCCTGCGGGTGCCGGCCGGCCGTCGACATCGGCCACATAGCGCAGCCATTGCTCGGCCAACACCCGGCGCGGCTGCAGCAGCACGCCGCAGAGGTAGCCGTCCAGCGCGCTCACGTCCAGCGGCTGCAGCGGCTCCGGCAGCGCATCGAGCAGGGTTTCCAGGCGCTCGATCTCGGCGTCGGCAAGTGGCTTTGAACTAGGGGGTATCAAGGACTTTCCGCTCGCTTAGGGATGGGCGCAGGCGCAATGCCAGCTAGATTGCCGGCGGAGTCAGCCGCAGTGCCGGGCAATTGTCCTGCAGCGTGGCTGGTACCGGTCCCAACGACGTCCTCTTCGGAGGACTTGCACAACCCGCTGCGCAAGCAGCGGGTTCTTTTTTGTCTGTCCGCTGCGCAAGCAGCGGGTTCTTTTTTGTCCATCCGCTGCGCCCTGGCTCTGGTGCCGTGCTCGTTAGACTGCCCGTTCCCCGATATCTAGAGCAACGCCATGAAGCGTCGTCCCCTGCTGGCCGCCGGCCTCTTGTCTGCTGCGGCCCCATGGGCCCACGCCCAACCCGAAACCCCGCCGGTGTTCAGCCCCGAAGATCTGCAGCACGCCATCCGCCTGCGCGACGCCGGCCTGGCCGATGGTGAGGCCTGGCGCCTGGTGCAGCAGCTTTGCACGCAAGTGGGCGCTCGCCCTGCCGGCTCGCCGGGTGACGCCAACGCCGTGGCGTGGGCGCAGCAGGCGCTGCGCGGGCTGAAGTTGCAGCAGGTGCGTGCCGACCCCATCGCGCTGCGTGTGTGGCAACGCGGCCCGGCCAGCGCACGCCTGGTGGCGCCGGTGGCCGAGCCGCTGGTGATGACGGCTCTGGCCAACAGCGTGGCCGCCCCCGAGGGTGGCATCGAGGCCGAACTGGCCGTCTATCCCGACTTCGCGGCGTTGAAGGCCGACACCACCGACCGCGAAAAGAGCCGCGCCAACGGTCGCATCGTCTTCATCGATCAGAAAACCGAACGTGCGCGTGATGGCCGCGGTTACGGCGCCGCCGTGCCGGCACGCAGCCAGGGCGCGGTGGAAGCCGCCAAGCGCGGCGCGCTGGCGCTGGTCATCCGCAGCATCGGCACCGATAACGAACGCATCGCCCACACCGGCGCGATGCGTTATGAACTGGGGCAGCCGCAGATTCCGGCCTTCGCGATCTCGGTGCCCGATGCCCGGCGCATCGCCACGCTGCATGCCGGCGGCGCCGCGCTGCGGCTGCACTTCACACTGGCCGCGCGCAGTGGTGTCGAGGCGGTGACGCACAACGTCATCGGGGAACTACCGGGCACCGACCTGGCCGACGAGATCGTGCTGCTGGGCGCCCACCTCGACAGCTGGGATCTGGGCGTCGGTGCGCTGGACGACGGTGCCGGCGTGGCCATCGTCAGCGCGGCGGTGGGCCTGATGCAGCGCCTGGCCGAGCAGACCGGTCGCCGCCCGCGGCGCACCGTGCGCGTGGTGCTGTTTGCCAACGAGGAAAACGGCTTCGACGGCGCGATGGATTACGGCCAGCGTTACCAGGCCCAGCCGCACCAGCTGGTGAGCGAGAGCGACTTCGGCGCCGGCAAGGTGTGGCAGCTGCGCAGCCGCGTGCAGCCGCAGGCGCTGCCGCTCTTCGGTGCCATCGCCGAGGTGCTGGCGCCGCTGGGGGTGGCCTGGCCCGAAGCCGGGCGCAACGAAGGCAGCCCCGGCCCCGATGCCGCGGTGTTGATGCGCCGCCACCGCTGGCCGGCAGTGCAACTGGCGCAGGACGGCACGAACTACTTCGACGTGCACCACACGGTGCACGACACGCTGGAGCGCATCGTGCCGGCCGAAATGGCGCAGAACGTGGCCTGCTGGGCAGCCACGGCCTGGCTGGCGGCGCAGTCGCCGTTGCGTTTCACGGCGCCGCCGGCCTGAAATCACGGCTGCGCGAGCCCGCCGGCCTGCCCCTGCCTACATCGGCAAGCGGCTGCGCCGAAAACCGCGCATGCGGGATCCCGTCGTCATTTCCCAGCCCGAGCCGGCCGATCCCGCTGCCGAGCTGCAGACCTGCCTGGCCGCTGCCGAGCCCCGGGCCGGCACGCATGCGGCAGCGGCCGAGGCCGCGGCGCGACGTGCGGGCGAGCTGGCCGCGCAGCTCGGCCTGGCGCTGGAGCAAGGCCGCGCTGCCGCCTGGCGCTGCATGCACATGCTGCGCTTGGGTCGGCACGACGAGTTGCTGCAGGCCGGGCCGCAGGCCTTGCCGCTGCTGAACGACCCAGCGCTGCAGGCCGAGCGCAGGGAACTGCTGCGCATCATCGCGCTGGCCGGCAGTGAGAACGGCAATTTCGATGTCGCGCTGAGCGCCGCCGATGAGCTGGTGCGCAGCAGCGCCGGCGATCTCGGCGACGGCCCGGCCTTGCTGGCAGCAATGTCGCTGGGCGTGTGTTTCGAGCGCATGGGCGACTCTTGGCAGGCGCTGCGCATCATGGAGCAGGCGCTGCGCGACCACGGGCCGGCCGAGGGCGAAGTGGAGGGTCAGGACCTCGGCCTGCCCCTGCTGATGACGACCAACGCCGTCTGCGCCATCGCGCTGGGCATCGCCCACCGCCTTCTCGACCTGGAAGCGCCCGACGAGCTGCAGCCGGTGCTGGAACGCGCGCAGCGCGCCGGCGAGCAGGCGCTGTCCATCCTGCAGCGCTGCCCCGATGCCACTTACCGCGTGGCGGTGATGGGCAACCTCGGCGAGACGCTGCTTTACCGCGGCGACGCGGCCGCCGCCGAGCCGCTGCTGCGTGGCAGCCTGGCCCACGCCCAGGCCCAGGGCCTGCGCGCCTACGGCTGGCGGGTGCTGGCCTCCTGGGGCGCCTGGATGCTGGCGCGTCACGACCCTGAGGGCGCCATCTCCGCGATGACCGGCCTGCTGCAGGAAATGGGTGCCCAGGCGCCGCCGCAGACCCTGGTGCGCACCCACCACGTGGCCTACCGCGCCTGCCGCGCACTGGGGCGCTTCGAGGAGGCGCTGCAGCACTTCGAGGCCGCCGAGCGCATCGAGCGCCGCCGCACGATGGCGCAACTGCGGGCGCAATCGCAGTTGTTCGTCACGCGCAGCGAGGCGCAGCAGGCGCAGTGGCAGGCCGAGCAGGCCCGGCGTGACGCGCAACAGCACCGTGACCGCGCCGTCGAGGCCAGTGCCCGCGCTGAACGTGACCCGCTGACCGGCCTGGGCAACCGCCGTCACCTGCACGCCCGTTGCGCCGAACTGTTGCCAGCGGCCGAGCGCCACGCGCGCCCGCTGGCGCTGGCCCAGCTTGACCTGGATCACTTCAAGGCCGTCAACGACCGCCACGGGCACGCCGTGGGCGACAAGGTGCTGGTGGCGGTGGCCCAGCTGCTGCGCGAGAACATGCGCACCGACGACGTGCTGGTGCGCCACGGCGGCGAGGAGTTCGTGCTCGTGCTGCCCGGTCTGAGCCTGGATGCCGCCGCTGAAGTGTGCGAGCGGCTGCGCGAACGCGTGGCGAACTACCCGTGGCAAGCGATCTGCGGCGCCGCCATCCCCGTCACCATCAGCATTGGCCTGGCTGCGGCCGCGCCCTACCAGCTGGAGGCCTTGCTGCAACGGGCCGACGAGGCGCTGTACCGCGCCAAGAACAGCGGGCGCAACCGGTTGGTATGCGCTGGCTGAATGCGCGCCGGTTCAGGCGCCGACCACGCCACCGTCCAGGCGGCGTATCACCACCGTGGCCGAGCGCGGGCGCCCGGCGGGATTGAAGTCAGGCCAGTTCGAGAACTGGCGCGGCTGGCTGCCGTCGCGGGGCACCCCCGAGCCGGGGTGCTGGATGTTGACGAACATCGTGCGGCCGTCGGGGGTCCAGGTGGCGCCGGTGATCTCGGCCTTGGCCGGGCCGACGAGGAAGCGCTTCACCTCGCCACTGACCGGGTTGCAGGCCAGCAGCTGGTTGTGGCCCAGGCGCGCGAACTCGCCTTGCGAGTTGGCGGCGTGGTCGGTGCCTATCCACAGCACGCCGCGGTTGTCGAAGGCGATGGTGTCGGGCCCGGCGAAGGCATCGCCCTTGATGTTGCCCTTGGCCTCGGCGCGTTCGTTGGCGGGGTCGCCGGCCAGCAGCAGGTGGTTCCACTGGAAGGTCTCGCCGGAAAAGTCGCCGGCTTCCTTCCAGCGGATGATCTGGCCCATGGTGTTCTGGGCGCGCGGGTTGGCCGCGTCCACCGCCTGCTTGCCCGGCGTGCCGCGCTGGCTGTTGTTGGTGAGCGTGCAATAGACCCAGCCTGAATTCGGGTCGATGGCCAGCCACTCGGGGCGGTCCATCTTGGTGGCGCCCAGCAGGTCCGAGGCCTGGCGGGTCTTGATGAGCACTTCGCCCTGGTCGGCAAAGCCGTTGGCAGCGGTGAGCGGGCCTTGCCCGTGCACCAGGGGTATCCAGCGCCCGCTGCCATCGGCATCGAAACGCGCCACGTACAGCGTGCCGTGGTCCAGCAGCGTGGCGTTGGCCTGCGCTGCGGTCTTGCCCGGGCTGGCGGGCTGGATCTTGTCGCGGCTGACGAACTTGTAGATGTACTCGAACACCGCGTCTTCGCCCGAGTAGACGACCGCGCGCTGGTCCTTGGTGACGGCGACCCACGCGCCCTCGTGCGCCGCGCGGCCCAGCGCCGTGCGCTTGACGGGCGTGCTCGCCGGGTCCATCGGGTCGACCTCCACCACCCAGCCGAAGCGGTTGGGCTCGTTGGGGTTGCGCACGGTGTCGAAGCGCGGGTCGAACTCCGGCCAGCGGTACCACGTGGCGGTGCGTATGCCCCAGCGGCGTTCGTGGCCGGTGGGCACGTCGGCGGCGGTGAAGTAGTTGGCCCAGTTCTCTTCACCCGAGAGATAGGTGCCCCAGGGCGTCTTGCCGCTGGCGCAGTTGGCGATGGTGCCCAGCACCGTCTCGCCGGCGGGGTCGGCATTCGTGCGCATCATCAGGTGGCCGGCGGCCGGCCCGCCGATGCGGCAAGGCGTGGTAGCGGTGATGCGGCGGGCGTAGCGCGAGGGCCGCACCATCTGCCAGCCGTCGGGGCGCTGTTCGATCTCGATGACGGTGATGCCGTGCGCGGCCTGCGCTTTTCTCACCTTGGCCAGCGACCACGTGGCCTGGCCGTCGGGGTGCAGCAGCGCGTCGTCGGTGTACTCCTGGTTCAGGCACAAGAGGCCGCGCTTGGAGCCGTCCAGCGCGTAGTAGTGGATGCCGTCGTGGTGCATGCCCATCTGCAGGGCCTGCTCTTCGGCGGTGTTGCTGGCGTCGAACTTGAAGGCCGGCATCTGGCCGGCGATGCCCACCGGCTCGCCCCAGGGCGCCAGCGCTTGCGCGGTGTAGCCCTCGGGCACCACCACGCGGTCGGCCACCGAGGCGCGCAGCGGCGTGAAACCCAGCACCGGGCCGGGGCCGGCGCCGTTCTCGGCACCGCTGGCGCAGCCGCTCAAAGTACCAGCCAGCCCGGCCGGCCCGAGCAAGCCCCCCAGCGAAAGCCCGAGGCCGCCGCGCAGCCACAGGCGCCGTTCGGGGTCGGACACGTCGTGGATGCTGGGGTTGGAGGAGCGGTTGCTGCTCTCCATCTGGCTGAAGTCTTTGGCCATGGGTGTCGGGCGAAGGTGAGGTCAGCCATGATTCTGGCGCGCTGCACGCCACCCGCCCGCGCGACGCACACAATGTCCGCATGAAGAACGCTCCTCTCCTGCTGGTGACCGGTGGCGGTCGCGGTATCGGTGCGGCCACGGCGCGGCTGGCCGCGGCCCAGGGCTGGGATGTCGCCATCAACTACGCCCGTGACGAAGCCGCGGCTGAAGCGGTGGCCGATGCCGTGCGCGCCTTGGGCCGGCGCGCGCTGACGCTGTGCGCCGACGTCGCCGACGAGGGCCAGGTGCGCGCGATGTTCGCCACGCTGGACCGCCATGCCGAGGAAGGCGTGGGCCCGCTGTCGGGCCTGGTGAACAACGCCGGCATTGTGGACGTGGCCGCGCGCGTGGACGAAATGACCGGGGCGCGGCTGCAGCGCATGTTCGCCGTCAACGTCTTCGGCACCATGGTCTGCGCGCGTGAAGCGGTGCGGCGCATGAGCAGCCGGCATGGCGGCGCGGGCGGGGCCATCGTCAACCTGTCGTCGGCGGCTTCGCGCCTGGGCTCGCCGGGGCAGTACGTCGACTACGCCGCAGCCAAGGGCGCGGTAGACAGTTTCACGCTCGGCCTGGCGCGTGAGGTGGCGGCCGAGGGCGTGCGTGTGAACGCCGTGCGGCCCGGCGTCATCGACACAGAGATCCACGCCAGCGGCGGCCAGCCCGAGCGCGCCACGCGCCTGGCGCCGACGCTGCCGATGCAGCGCGCGGGCACCGCCGAAGAAGTGGCGCAGGCCATCGTCTGGCTGCTGTCGCCAGCGGCCAGCTACACCACCGGGGCGCTGCTGGATGTGAGCGGCGGGCGCTAAGCCGCGCTGGACGGCACGGCAGGCACGGCAGGCACGACAGGCAAGTCAGGCACGAAGGGCGCCAGGTGCGCCATGTCCACCGCCTGCGCTGCATAGGCCACGCCCACTTGCTGGATGTCTGGGATGTTCGCCACCGAATCCAGCTGCTGCACCCGCGCCGGGTGCAGGTGGCGCAGGCCCAGGTTGTCCAGGCCCTCGCGTGTCAACAGCGGGTCGTAGCGCACATAGCTGAAGAGCTTGGGGTTGCTGGAGGTGGCCGGCGCGCCGGGGCCTTGCTGCATGGCGCCGACGTTGCGGTCGATGGGCGCACCAAAGCGGCAGGCGCCCAGCGTGCGGCAGGCGAGATCCCAGCCGTCGGTGGCGGCGTTCATCAGCGCCAGCGGCAGCGTCTGGGCGTGCATCAGCAGGTTGAGGTCGTCGGCCTCGTCGCCGCGGCGCTCCAGCGGCACCTTGCCGGTGCCCACGCTGACGATCAACAGCTCATCGGTCCCCGTGGCCCAGCCGAGCTGGTAAGGCGCGGCGGTGGCCACTTCGAAGGCCAGGAAGGCCGGGTTGTTGTAGCCGGTGATGCCGCCATCGACGAAGACGAAGGGGTACTCGCGCTCGCTGCCCTCGCCGAACACCACCACCTCGGGCGGAAAGTAGGTGGGCGCGGCGGTGCTGGCGCGCACCAGCTGCCACAGCGGCAGCTTGAGGTTGCTGTCGGGGCGCGCCGCAGCGTTGTACTTGGCCAGCGGATGGTTGTTGACGAACCAGGGCGAGTCGGTGCTGTGGTTGCGCATCACCATCATCAGCAGGCTTTTCAGGCCGGGGTCGCCCAGCGTGGCCGCGGGTGCGGCGTCGGCATGGCCCAAGGCGCGGTTCAGTTCGCGGCGCAGCAGCAGCGCCAGCGGTTCGCTGTTGTAGCTGTAGCGCAGACGCTTCAGCAGCGAGGCCTTGTCGAACATCTGCGCGCCGCTGTCGACATAGAAGCTGCGCATCTGCGCACTGCTCATGCCGGCGCTGACACACGCCGCGAGGATGGCGCCGGTGCTGGTGCCGCAGGTGAAGTCGAAGAAGTCGGCCAGCACCATCTCGGGCCGGCCGTAACGTTCACGCAGCCCGGCTTCCAGCCGCGCCAGCACCTCCACGCTCATCAGGCCGCGGATGCCGCCACCGTCGCAGGCCAGGATGCGCTTGGGGCCGGGTTGTTGCAGGCGTTGCAGCAGGGCGGTGTTCATGTCTGCATTCATGCCGCGGGCACGTCCTTGATGTTGATCCAGCTCACGCGCCCGGTGCGGCGGCGTATCTCTTCCACCATGTGGCGCGTGCCGCCGGGGCCGTCGCCGCCGCCGCCGTCCCACAGCACCACGCCGCGCGCTTTCTCGGGGCCGTAGGCGAGCGTGGTGTGCAGCAGCCATTGGTTGCCGCGCTCCCACACGCTCACGCCGCGGGGCGGCGGGCCCAGCTCTTGCGGCATGCAGCGCGGTTCTTCGGCCAGGCGCGCCTTGGCCGCGAAGTAGCGCGCACGCCAGCCCTCGGCGCCGGCCGAGCACAGCACGCTGCGCTGGATGAACTCGGGCTCGGGCAGCGGCTGCAGCCATTGCACGCGCACGCCGCGCGCCAAGGCGGCTTCGGTGAAGAGCAGATCGCCACCGGCCGCACCCTGCGTCAAGGCAATGTCTTCGGGGCCGGCCTCCAGCGCGGCCAGCGCCTGCTCGAGGGCGGCGCGCGCGCCGGCTTCCTTGGCCAGCGGAAAACGCGGCGTGGGCCGGTCGGGCGCATCGACCATGTGGCCTGAAAACAGCAGCACCTGGCGCGGCGCAAAGGGCGGCGCCAGGCGCGCGAGTTCGGCGTCGACGATGGCCAGCGCCAGCGCGGTTTCGTCCGGCCGAAAGCCCAGGCCCGAAAGCAGCTGCAGCTGCTGCCGTGACGAATCCAGCGCAAACCAGTCGCGCCCCGCTGCGGCCGCCGCCGCCTTCCAGTCGCGCTTGACGGCCGTGGCATCGAAACACAGCAGGCTGACTTCGGCCTGCGCCGCGCGGGCCCAGTAGTCCTTGGGCTCGCGTTCCAGCGCGCAGGCCACGGCCCAGCGCAGGCCGGCCAGCAGCCGGTCGGTTTCAGCCGGGCTGTGTTCGCCGCCCAGGTGCGCGCGCAGCACGTTCAGCGTCAGCGCGTTCACGCCGGCAAAGAAGTGCAGCGTGTCGATCACGAAGGCCTTGCGATAGGGCGCGATGGCCTCGGCCAGCGTGGCGTCCTCGTTGGCGGCCGCCTCCTGAAAAGCACCCGGCGTCCATGCCGCCTTGGAGGCACGGAAGCGTTCGATCCACGCGCATTTCTCCACACGCCCGGCCAGCGCCTGGCACTCGGGGTCTTGCGGGTATTCGGTGATCAGCGCGGCCACGGCCTCGCGCGCTTCTTCCATCCGTGCCAGGCGCCCCAGGCACACCGCACGCTGCTGGCGGCTGCCCAGGTGCTGGTCGTCGATGGCCAGCGCCGCCTCGAACTGCTCCAGCGCAAATGCGAACTGCGGCACGCGCATCAGCGCACGCCCGGCCTGGAAGCGCGCTTCCACCGCCAGCGCCCGCACCGGGGTCTCGCCGGCCAAAACCAGGATGTCGCCGGCGCGGCCCTTCTGCCGCGCCACTTCCATGCGGCTGCACCACAGCCGGTAGGCCTCGGAGAACTCGTTGTCACCGGCCAGCAGCAGCTCTTGCCACTTCGGCTGCTGCAGGTGCGGCAGCAGCGCATACACCGGGCTCACCTTGCGCCGCGTGCTGGCGGCCAGGGTTTCGCGCGCCATCGTCGTGAGGGCGGCGCGGTCGGCCACCAGCGTGCCGGGGTCCGGCGCGCCGTCGGCCACGCTGTAGCGCAGCTTGCGGTCGGTGTAGATGTCGAAGGGGCTGGTGCTGCGCGGGCCCTGCACCAGCACAACGCCGCGAGCGCGCAGCGCATGGCGCACGCCCAGCTCGTACCAGACGTTGGGGTTGTCCAGCGTCAGGTCGGCCACCACCAGGTCGGCCGCCAGCAGTTCCTGGAACATGTCGGTGCGGATGTCGCCGGCACGGTTTTCCTCGTCGGCGCGGAAGACCTCGAAGCCCGCGGCTTCCAGCGCTGGTTTCAGCAGCTCGTCATAGATGCGGTTGAAGTGCAGGTCTCTGCCGTCCGCACCGGGCTTGGTGCCGAAGGGCATGGCGATGAAGGCGTGGGGTTTCAAGCGCTGTCCTTGTCGTTCAGCTTGTCCTCTTCAGCATGGCTGCGCAGCAGCGCCAGCAGTTCGGCCGCGGCCTGGGCTTCGGGGCTGCGGCCCTTGGCGCGCGGGCCCAGCACCAGAGCCGCCTGGTCGGCTACCGACGACCAGTCGCGTTGCGCACGGTACATCGCATGCAGGTCGACGAAGCCGCGCGTCAGCGCCTT
>JANMMD010000008.1:0-11047 GCA_031372905.1 Betaproteobacteria bacterium | reverse complement strand
ACGCGATCTCCTATTTAGGGGCTGCGTTCGGTGCTGCCAAAGACAAAGAGCCTGGCGAAGCCGCCAAGCTCTTTGTGTTTCCTACCAAATTTGGTAGGCGCGAATGGACTCGAACCATCGACCCCCACCATGTCAAGGTGGTGCTCTAACCAGCTGAGCTACGCGCCTGAATCAGCCCTGAAATATACACCAGGCCACGCGGCAGACGCTGCATCAACGGCGACGAGCGTGGCGCACGCCCGCAACGCGGCCGATGCTGGCCAGCACCGGCTTCAAGCGGGCGGTGTCGCCGGCCTCCACCGTGAAAGTCATCCAGGCGGTGCTGCCGTCCTTGGCGCTCAATGTGTGCACGCCAGTGACGTTGATCTTTTCCTTGGCGAAGACCTCGCTGATGTCGCGAAGCAGGCCGTTGCGGTCAGCGGCCTCGATCACCACGTCCATCGGGTACACCGGCGCCTTGTCGCCGCCCGGCCGACCCCAGGCCACCTCGATCACGCGCCCCGGTGAGCTTTGCGCCATCTGGCGCAGATTGCTGCAGTCCGCACGGTGCACGGCCACGCCACGGCCGCGCGTGACGAAGCCGCGGATGGCGTCGGGTGGCGCGGGGCGGCAGCATTTGCCCAGCGTCGTCAACAGCGAGTCCATGCCCACCACCAGCACGCCGCCGCGCCCACCGCCCTCTTCGGCGCGCGAGCGGTGCAGCAGGATCTGGTCATCGCTGGGCGCTGGCTCGGCAGGCTTGAGCAGGTTCTCGATGTTGCGCAGCGAATACTCGTCCTTGCCCACCACCTCGAACAGCGCTTCGGTGCTCTTGAAGCCCAGCCGCTCTGCCAAGGCCTGGCGCTCCACCGCGGTGCTGCCGGTGCGCTGCAGCAGCTTCTCCACGGCCTCGCGGCCGCGTGCAATGGTGTGGGCCATCTGCTCGGTGTTGAACCACGCCCGCACCTTGGCTTTTGCGCGCGGGCTGGCCAGGTAGTGCAGCTCGGCGTTCAACCAGTCCAGCGAAGGCCCGCCCTCCTTCGTGGCCACCACCTCCACCGTCTGGCCCGATTGCAAAGGCGTGTTCAGCGGCACCATCAGCCCGTCCACCTTGGCGCCGCGGCAGCGGTGGCCCAGGTCGGTGTGCAGGGCGTAGGCAAAGTCCACCGGCGTGCCGCCTGCGGGCAGGTCGATGATGGTGGCCTGCGGGGTGAAGACGTAGATGCGGTGGCTGTCCACCGCTGCCGCACTGGCAGCGCGGCCCGGGCCGCCTTCGTCATTACCCTGGCTCGCGAAGTCGCGCTCCCACGCGAGCAACTCGCGCAGCACGGCCTTGCGCGCCTCGGCCACGCGGTCTTCAAAGTCGCCCACCGCGCTGACGCCGGCGTAGCCCTTCACGCCGGCTTCCTTGTACATCCAGTGCGCGGCCACACCGTGCTCGGCGTGTTCGTGCATGGCGCGCGTGCGGATCTGCACTTCCAGCGGCCGGCCATCGGTGCCCAGCACCACGGTGTGCAGGCTCTGGTAACCATTGGGCTTGGGGCGGGCGATGTAGTCGTCGAACTCCCCCTCCACCGGTGCCCAAGTCTCGTGCACACGCGCCAGCGCCATGTAGCAGGCGGCCGTGTCGTCCACCACCACGCGCAGCGCGCGGGCGTCGAACACGCGCTCGAAGGCCAGGCCCTTGCCGCGCATCTTCTTCCAGATGCTGTACAGGTGTTTCGGCCGGCCCTGCACGTCGGCCTTCACGCCCGCCCGCAGCAGCAATGCGGCCAACTGCTCGCGCGCCTCGGCCATGTGCTGTTCGCGTTCGCCACGCTTCTCGTCCACCAGGCTGGCCATGCGCTGGTATTCCTGCGGCTTCAGGAAACGGAAGGACAGGTCTTCCAGCTCCCACTTGATCTGCCAGATGCCCAGCCGGTTGGCCAGCGGTGCAAAGACCTGCAGCGTTTCGGTTGCCAACGGCTCGGGGCACACCTGGCGCGACGCCGCGAACCAGCGCAGCGTCTGCAGCCGCGAGGCCAGCCGCAGCAGCACCACGCGCAGGTCGCGGCTGAAGGCCAGCAGCATCTTGCGCACACGTTCCACCTGCAGGCCGCGCTGGCCTTGCTGCGGCACCGCTGCGCGCGCAGCGCGCTGGATCTGCACCAGCTTGCGTGTCAGCGTCACCAGGCTGGCGTAACTTGCACCGAAGGCCTTTTGCACGACGTCTTCCGGGCGCTGCAGATAGTCGCCGGCATAAACGAGATAAGCCGCAGCGCACAGCGAAGGCGCGCCGCCGATCTGGCGCAGCACCGCTGCCGTGCCGTCGGCATGCGCCAGCGCGTCTTCGCCAGTGTCCAGCGTCTGGCCGGCCAGCAGCGGCTCGGCGAAGGCGCGCGCGCGCTGCACGGGGTCGGCGTGCATTGCGCCGGTTGCGGCGTCGGCGCTGGTGTCGGATTCGGCGCTGGCCAGATGAACGATGGCAGCCGCGGCGCCTGCGATGCCTGCTGCGCCGACGCTCGCGGCCGCGGCAGCCGCCACACCGGTCTTCATGGGCTCAACAGGAACTCGCGCACGGCCGCCCGCTGATCGGCCGCCACCAGCGTGGGCGCGTGCCCCACGCCTTCCAAGGTGTGCAGCCGCGCGCGCGGGCCGCGCTGCGTCATCGCCAACGCCGTCGCTGGCGACAGCAGGTCGCTCGAGGCGCCGCGCAGCAGCAGCGTCGGCGCCGTGATGCGGTCGTAGGCGGCCCACAGCATGGCCTCACCGGCTGCGGCCATTTCGGCGGTGATGGCACGCACGGGCACCGCAATCGCCGGGTCGTAATGCGGCTTGAAACCGGCACCATCGGCCTTCAGCTGCGGCCTCGTCAAGGCCAGCCACTCGTCGCGCGTGTGGGGACCGAAGCCCTGCGAGATGGCCCACAGCGCATCGGCGGCTTCTTCCACCGTCGCCCAATGCGCGGGCTGGCCGAGATAGCTGCCGATGCGCTTGAGCGCTTCGGGCTGGATCACCGGACCCACGTCGTTGAGCACCAGCCGGCGCAGCGGTGATGGCGACGATGCAGACGCCGGCAATGAGGCCAGCATCAGGCCGATGAGCCCGCCCATCGACGTGCCCACCCAGTCGACCTGCGCCACGTTCAGCCGTGCAATCAGCGTCACCATGTCGGCCACGTAACTGGGGATGCCGTAGCCCATGGGGTCGGCCAGCCAGTCGCTCTGGCCGCGGCCCACGACATCGGGGCAGACCACGCGGTACTCGCTGCTGAGGTCGCGCGCCAAGGTGTCGAAGTCTCGCCCCTGGCGCGACAGGCCGTGCACACAGACCAGCACCCGCGGGTTGTCGGCCGCGCCCCATTCCCAATAGGCCATGCGGTGCAGGCCGCGGGGGCTGATGCATTGCACATGGGCCAGGCGCGGTGAATTCATGTCGTGCTCGAACGGGGTCGGATAATCAAGCCATCGTATCAACCGTTGACTGCCACCATGACCACGCTCCAAGGAAAGACCGCCCTCGTCACCGGCTCCACCAGCGGCATCGGCCTGGGCATCGCCCTCACGCTGGCCAGGCAAGGCGCGCGCGTGATGATCAACGGCTTTGGCGATGTCGAGGGCGCGCTGGCCCAGGTGCGCATACATGACGCTGGGGCAGTCTTCCACGGCGCCGACATGAGCAAGCCCGAGCAGATTGCCGAGATGGTGCAGGCCTGCGAAGCGCAACTCGGCAGCTGCGACATCCTGGTCAACAACGCCGGCATCCAGCATGTGGCGCGTGTCGAAGATTTCCCGGTCGAACGCTGGGACGCCATCATCGCCATCAACCTGAGCTCGGCTTTCCACACCATGCGCGCGGCGCTGCCTGGCATGCGCGCACGCAATTGGGGCCGCATCGTCAACGTGGCCTCGGCGCACGGCCTCGTGGCCTCGGCGAACAAGAGCGCCTATGTCGCGGCCAAACACGGCATCGTGGGCCTGACCAAGGCTGCGGCGCTGGAAACCGCCACCACCGGCATCACTGTGAATGCGATCTGCCCGGGCTGGGTGCTGACGCCGCTGGTGCAGAAGCAGGTGGACGCACGCGCCGCGGCCGAAGGTGTCGATGACGCCGAAGCCAAACGCCGCCTGCTGGCGGAGAAACAGCCTTCGCTGCAGTTCACGACGCCGGAAGAACTGGCCGAGCTGACGGTGTTCTTGTGCAGCCCGGCGGCGCAGAACGTACGCGGCCAGGCGTGGGCGGTGGATGGCGGGTGGACGGCGCAGTAGGCCAGCCCAACCCCGCCGGCGCTACTTCAGCATCTGCACGCTGCCGTTGACGGTGGCGTTCACGCTGGCCTTGCCGGCTTCGGTGGGCAGGGCCACTTCGTCCGACATCGTGCGCGAGGCCTGCACGCGCAGCATCGCCACCGGGCCACCGCCGGGGCTGTCGGTGCCGACGTTGACCTCGCGCACGGTGTAGCCCGTGAAGCCGAACTGCCGGCTCACCGTCGTCGCGCGGGCGCGGAACTGCTCAATGGCCTGGGCGGTGACCTCGCCCTCCACCTTCTGGCGCGCTTCGCGCGACAGCGAAAAGCCCACGCGTGAGATCGTCAGCCCGGGCACGCGGCTGGTGAGCTGTGCGATGGCCTGCGTGTCGCGGCCTTCGACGATCATTTCGGTGCTGCCCTGCCAGGCGGCGATGCCACCCTTGGGGGCGTAGCGCGGCTGCAGGCTGAAGCCGCCGGTGCGCACTTCCACCTGTCCGGGCTTGGCGGCCTTGCGCGCTTCGTTCAGCGCGGTCTCCAGCAACTGCTTCAGCTGGCCCTGCACCACGCTTGCATCTGCGCCTTCGCGCGTGGTGTTGAAGACCACGGTCAGCCAATCCTGAGGCACGTCCAAGGTGGCCGTGGCAGAAAGGCTGACCACGTTCTGCGGCGGTGGCAGCGTGTCGGCGGCTGCCAGCTGGGCCAGCGACGACAGGGCGAAGCCCACGGCGGCGAGCGCGCCGAATTGACGAATCTTGATCATGTTGTCCTTTCATGCCTGATGCAGGCGCCACTCCACAGCGCGTGCCGCGAGCAAGCCGTTGACCTGGTTGCAGCAGCGCGCGTGCCGAAAGACTTGTAACAGATGGTCAGGGTTAGCCCGAAGCCCGACTTTCCGCGGCCCACAATGCGGCTGTTACAAATTTGGGAGCACCCATGAACCCAACTGCCAACGCGAGGCCCGACCGCATCGTCGTCGTCGACGACGATGCGCGCATTCGCGACCTGCTGCGCCGCTACCTGGCGCAGGAAGGCTTCGACGTGCTGCTGGCAGAAGACGCCAAGGCCCTGAACCGGGTGCTGACGCGCGAAACCGTCGATCTCATCGTGCTCGACCTCATGCTGCCCGGCGAAGACGGCCTGTCCATCTGCCGCCGCCTGCGCGCCGCCAACGACCACACGCCCATCATCATGCTCACGGCCAAGGTCGAGGATGTCGATCGCATCGTCGGCCTCGAAGTGGGTGCCGACGATTACCTGCCCAAGCCCTTCAACCCGCGTGAACTGCTGGCGCGCATCCACGCCGTGCTGCGCCGCCGCCCTGCACCCGAGGCACCCGGTGCGCCGAGCAAGGAAGCCCAGGTCGTCACCTTCGGGCCTTTCGAGTTCGACCTCTCGCTGCGGCGTCTCAGCAAGAACGGTGAGCAGATTGCGCTGACAACGGGCGAATTCAGCATGCTCAAGGCGCTGGTGCGCCACCCGCGCCAGCCGCTGTCCCGCGACAAGCTGGCCCAGTTGGCGCGCGGGCGCGAGTTCGAGCCCTTCGACCGCAGCCTGGACGTGCAGATCAGCCGCCTGCGCAAGATGCTGGAACCCGATCCGGCGCAGCCGCGCTACATCCAGACGGTATGGGGCGTGGGGTATGTCTTCGTGCCGGACGGCGCCAACTGACACCGCGCGCTTACCCTCTTTCAGCACTGACACATTCCTTGAGACAGTTCACCCGGTGGCCCGCCGCAAACCGCTAGGCCTGAGCCTCTTCTGGCGCACCTTCTTCCTGCTGGCCTTGCTGCTGGCCGGTGGCGTTTTTGCGTGGCTGCAAACCCTGCGCGCGCTGGAGTTGGAGCCCCGCGCGGTACAGGCAGCGCAGCAGACCGCCGGCCTTGTGAACCTCGCCCGCGCGGCGCTGAAAACCACCGATGGCATCAGCCGCGTGGCACTGATGAAGAGCCTGAGCGCGCAAGGCGGCGCCCGCGTGTCGCCGCGCGAGCCGAGCGACACCTGGGAGACCTTCGAAACCGACCGCTTCTCGCGCCGCGTCGGCGAGGAACTGCGCAATGCCCTGGGCGAAGGCGCCGTGGCGGCGCGCAGCGTCAACGGCGTGCCTGGCCTCTGGGTGGGCTTCTCCATCGATCGCGACCGGGAACGCGACCGCTTCTGGTTGCAGGCTGGCCCCGAACATGCGGCCAGCGTCAACCGCGAAACGCTGCTTACCTGGACTGGCATTGCCCTGCTGGCCACGCTGGTGGGCTCGGTGGCGATTGCCAGCCTCATCAACCGGCCCCTGAAGCAGCTGAGCTTTGCGGCCAGCCGCATCCGCGAAGGCGACCTCGATTCACGCCTGGACGAGAACACGCTCACCAGCGAGATCCGCGAGGTGAACATGGGCTTCAACCGCATGGCGCGAGAGCTGGCGCGGGTGGAGGAAGACCGTGCCGTGATGCTGGCCGGCATCAGCCACGACCTGCGCACGCCGCTGGCGCGGCTGCGGCTGGAAACCGAAATGAGCGTGGAGGACGAAGAGGCCAAGCGCAACATGGCCATGGACATCGACCAGCTCGACGCCATCATCGACAAGTTCATGGACTACGCGCGGCCCGGCGATTCGCAGCTGCGCCCGGTGCTGGTGTCGCCGCTGATCGACCGCGAGGCCTCGCTGTTCCGCGACCCGACGCAGATCCGCATCACCTCGCGCGTGGCCATCGACCTGCAGGTGCAGGCCGATGAAACCGAGCTCGCACGCGTCTTCCTCAACCTCTTCGAAAATGCCCGCCGCTATGGCCGGGGCGTCGACACCGGTGTGGCCGAAGTTTCAGTGAGCTATGTGAAGACCGGGCCCTGGGCCATCATCAGCGTGCGTGACCACGGCTCGGGCGCGGCGCCGGAAAAGCTGTCTCAGCTGACGACGCCTTTCTTCCGCGGCGATGCCGCGCGCACCGCCGCCACGGGCGCCGGGCTGGGCTTGGCCATCGTCGAGAAGTCGATGCAGCGCATGGGTGGCACGCTGGAGTTGGCCAATGCGCCGGACGGCGGATTGGTGGCGCACCTGCGCCTGAAGCGGGCGATCTAGCCGCCCGGTCGTTCAGCCGATCACCGGCTCTTCGCGCAACAGCAGCGCAACGGCGCGCGCCTCGATGGCGCGACCCTCGCCCACCGGGCCCATCTTCTCTGCCGTCTTCGCCTTCACGTTCACGGCCTCGAGCGGCAAGCCCAGCGCGTGCGCGATGCATGCGCACATGGCCGGGATGTGCGGAGCCATCTTCGGCGCCTGCGCGACGATGGTGCTGTCGATGTTGATGAGCTGAAAGCCGGCCTCGCGCACACGGCGCGCGGCCTCGGTGAGCAGCACCACCGAATCCGCGCCGCGGAACTCGGCCGCGGTGTCGGGGAAATGGCGGCCGATGTCGCCCAGAGCCGCGGCGCCGAGCAGCGCGTCGGTGATGGCGTGCAGCAGGACATCCGCGTCGGAATGGCCGAGCAGGCCGTGGCTGTGCGGGATGGTGACGCCGCCCAGCACCAGGGGCCGGCCGGTGACCAGTTGGTGGGTGTCCCAGCCTTCTCCGATGCGCAAGTTCAACAGGTTCATCGTGTGCTCAGTTTCGTGTGCGCAGCAGGCGTTCTGCCAGCGCAAAGTCGGCCGGCCAGGTGAGCTTGAAGTTCTCCAGGTCGCCGGGCACGAGCTTGGGCGCCCTGCCAAGGGCCTCCACGGCGCTGGCCTCGTCGGTGATGCTCACACCGGCCGCAGCACCTTCATGCAGGGCGCGCTGCAGCAAGCCCAGGCGGAACATCTGCGGCGTCTGCGCCAGCCATTTGGCGCTGCGGTCCAGCGTGGTGGCCACCCGTTCATCGGCAGCGTCGGGCGTGGCCGCCTTCAGCGTGTCGGCCAGCGGCAGCGCCAGCAGGCCACCCACGGCGTCATCGATGCAGGCGTCGATCAGGCGGTTCACCCAGGCCGGCTGCAGCAGGCAGCGCGCAGCGTCGTGCACCAACACCCAATCGGCGTCACCAGCGCCGTGTTCGCGCAGCGCCTGCAGGCCCGCGGCGACGCTGGCTGCGCGCGTGGCGCCGCCGGTGCGCGCCACCCAACCCGCGTAGCCCGGCGCGTGCCGTTCGAAGGCGGCATCGTCGGGCGAAAGCACCACCAGCGTCTGCTGAAGGCGCGGCACCGCCGCCAGTGCCGCCAGCGCGTGCGCCACCACCGTGCGCCCGGCCAGTTCTGCGTACTGCTTGGGGCCGCCGACATCGGCACGCTGGCCCACGCCGGCGCAGGGCACAAGGGCAAAACAACGGGGCGGTGCAGACATGGCGGCGGATTCTAGAATCTGCCCCTTCTCAAGCCCCGTCATGCGCCGCCGATGCCAGCCATCAGGGGCCGATCGGGGCTGTTGTCGTTTCTGCCTCTTGTGGTCTTTCGACGGGCTGGTTTCACAGGGTCTTCATGCAAATCCCTCACATCGCGCCCGGCAAACGTTTCAGCTTGCCGCGCCCCCTGGGCAGTGCCGATGCACTGCTGCTGGCCCGCCTGGGCCAGCGCCATGCCGAAGCCCAGCGCGTGATGGCCGTGTTCACGGCCGAACCCGCCGACACACAACGGCTGGCGGATGAGCTGCCCTTCTTCGCGCCGAAGCTGCGCGTGGCTGTGTTCCCCGATTGGGAAACGCTGCCCTACGACACCTTCAGCCCGCACCAGGATCTGATCAGCGAGCGACTGGCCACGCTGTGGCGCATCCACAGCGGTGAGGTCGACGTGGTGCTGCTGCCCGCCAGCACGGCGCTCACGCGCATCGCGCCGCCTTCTTTTCTCGCCGGCACCACCTTCCAGTTCAAGCAGAAGAGCCGGCTCGACGAAGCCAAGCTGAAGAGCCAGCTCACGCTGGCCGGTTATCAGCATGTCAGCCAGGTCGTGAGCCCGGGCGAATACGCGGTGCGGGGCGGGCTGATCGATCTCTTCCCGATGGGCAGCCTGGTGCCCTATCGGGTGGACCTGTTCGGCGACGAGGTCGACAGCATCCGCACCTTCGACCCCGATTCGCAGCGCAGCCTCTACCCGGTGCCCGAGGTGCGCTTGCTGCCCGGCCGCGAGTTCCCGATGGACGAGGCCGCACGCAAGGCCTTCCGCGCGCGCTGGCGCGAGCAGATCGAGGGCGACCCGACGCGCTGCCGCGTTTACAAGGACATCGACACCGGGCTGGCCAGCGGCGGCATCGAGTACTACCTGCCCCTCTTCTTCGACACGCCCGGCACGATCTTCGATTACCTCGGTGACAACGCGGCACTCGTGTTGCACGGCAAGGTCGACGAAGCGCTGGAAGGCTGGTGGAAGGACACCCGCGAGCGCCACCGCTTCCTGCAGCACGACCCCGAGCGGCCCATTCTGTCGCCCGCGGCGATCTTCATGCCAGCCGAAGAGTTCTTCGCGAAGACGCAGCCGCATGCCACGCTGGCACTGCGCGACACCGACGCGGTGGATTGGGCGCGGCCCCTGCCCGACCTGAGCATCGACCGCGGCGCCACCGAACCGCTGGGCAAGCTGGACCAGCACGTGAAGCTCGGTGCACACCGCGTGCTGCTGGTGGCCGAGAGCGACGGCCGCCGCGAGAGCCTGCTGGAGCTGATGCGCGACAACAAGCTCAGCGTGCCGGCGGTGAGCTCGCTCGAAGAGTTCCTCACCGGCCCCGAGAAAGTGGCCATCGCCACCACGCCGCTGGCCGAAGGTTTCCATTGGCATGACGCCGAAGCGGGTGTCTCGGTGCAGTTCGTCACCGAGACGGAGCTTTTTGCCACCACGCGCGAGGCGCGCCGCCGCCGCAAGCAGGAACAGACCAGCAGCGTCGATGCGCTCATCAAGGACCTGTCGGAGCTGAAGGTGGGCGACCCCGTGGTGCACATCAACCACGGCATCGGGCGTTACCAGGGCCTGAAGAACATCGACCTCGGTGAAGGTGTCAGCGAATTCCTGCATCTGGAATACGCCGACCAGGCCACGCTGTACGTGCCGGTGAGCCAGCTGCATTTGATCAGCCGCTACACCGGGGTCAGCGCCGACGAGGCACCGCTGCACCGCCTGGGCAGCCCGCAGTGGGACAAGGCCAAGCGCAAGGCGGCCGAGCAGGTGCGCGACACCGCCGCCGAACTGCTCAACCTCTACGCACGCCGCGCTGCGCGGGAAGGTTATGCGCACCGCTACAGCGCGCACGACTACGAGGCTTTCGCCACCAGCTTCGGCTTCGAGGAAACCGCCGACCAGCGCGCCGCCATCCACGCCGTCATCCAGGACATGGTGAGCCCGCGCCCGATGGACCGCCTGGTCTGCGGTGACGTCGGTTTCGGCAAGACCGAAGTCGCCTTGCGTGCGGCCTTCGTCGCGGTGATGAGCGGCAAGCAGGTGGCCATCCTCGCGCCCACCACGCTGTTGGCCGAGCAGCATCACCAGACGCTGGTCGACCGCTTCGGCAAGTGGCCGGTGAAGATCGCCGAGATGTCGCGCTTCCGCACCACCAAGGAAGTGAAGGCCGCCATCGACGGCATCACCGACGGCACGGTCGACATCGTCGTCGGCACGCACAAGCTGCTCAGCCCCGATGTGAAGTTCAACCGCCTGGGCCTGCTCGTCATCGACGAAGAACACCGCTTCGGCGTGCGCCACAAGGAGGCGATGAAAGCTTTCCGTGCCGAGGTGGATGTGCTGACGCTGACCGCCACGCCCATCCCGCGCACCTTGGGCATGGCGCTGGAAGGCCTGCGGGATCTTTCCGTGATTGCGACTGCGCCGCAACGCCGCCTGGCCATCAAGACCTTCGTGCGCAGCGAGGGCAGCAGCGTCATCCGCGAGGCCGTGCTGCG
>JANMMD010000394.1:0-16083 GCA_031372905.1 Betaproteobacteria bacterium | reverse complement strand
CGCCCAGCTGTTCGTCGCTGACCAGCATCGAGCCATCGGGCAGCTGCAGCAGGTAGGTCGGGCGGCCGCTGAAGCTGTCGTCGGCCGGGTTCATGAAGCCGGTCATGAAGGGCTCGACCTTGGCGTTGCTGCCGTCGGCGTTCATCTTCACCGCCACCACGTCGTAGCCGTACTTCTTGGTGCGGTTCCACGAGCCCTTGCGCGCCACGAACAGCGTGTTCTGGTACTCGGCCGGGAACATGCCGCCGGTGTAGAAGTGCGCGCCCATCACCGCGGCGTGCGGGCCCATGGTGGTGACCGGCAGCGTCACGCCGTCACAGGGCTTGTCCTTCTTGATGTCGGCATCCGGCACGCCGTTGGCATGGCAGTACGGGAAGCCGAAGTTCAGGCCCGTCTTGGGCATGCGGTTGAGTTCGTCTTCGGGGCCGTCGTCGCCCATCCAGTCGCGGCCGTGGTCGGTGAACCACATCTCCTTGGTGGTCGGGTGCCAGGTGAAGCCCACGGTGTTGCGCACACCGCGTGCGATGACTTCCATGCCCGAGCCGTCGGTGTTGTAGCGGCGGATCTGCGAGTACTCCTGCCCCGGCACGCAGATGTTGCAGGGCGCGCCGAAGGGCACATAGAGCTTGCCGTCCGGGCCGAAGGCGATGTACTTCCAGTTGTGGTGCTGTTCCTTGGGCAGCTGGAAGACGGCCGTCATGTCCACCGGCGTGGCGGCCGGGTTCGTGTGGATGCCGTCGTAGCGCAGCACCTTGTCGATGGCCATCACGTACAGCGCACCGTTGTTGAAGGCCACGCCGGCGGGCTGCACCAGCTTGTCGACGACGATGCGGCTGGTGCGCGCACTGCCGCTGTCGGTGACTTCATAGACACGCCCGATGCCGCGTGTGCCGATGTAGATCTTGCCGTTGGGCGCACGCGCCATCGCGCGCGCGCCGGGCATGCCGGTGGCCCAGATCTCGGCCTTGAAGCCGGCGGGCAGCTTGAAGCTGGAGACCGGGATGTCGGCCGCCGGCGTGGCCGTCATGCGGCCGGGCACCGGCGCGAGCGTCGACGTGGCCATCGCGCCGCTGCGGCCCTGGGCCCATGCTGGCGGTGGTGCCGGGGTGGCCGGCGCTGCGGCCGCCGCTGCAGCCGGGGTCGAAGGAACGGCGGCGGCGGCGGGTGCAGCCGGCGGCGCCATGGTCTGGCAGCCAGCCAGGGCCAGTGCCGATGCGGCCAGGGCGGTGAGCTTGAGCATGGGGGTCTCCTCGTTGTGATGGGTTCAAGCAGGATTGTGGGCAGGCGTGGCCGGACCATTTCGAACCATTGCCCAGGGCTATCCCGCATGCGCAGCCGCGGCCTGGCGACAGGCTGCCGCCACGCCGTCTGTGCCGGCGCGGCACACCGCCTTCGGGAAATCCCGTTGTAGGCAGCCACCGCAGCGCGCGCGAAGCTCGGTGCTGGTCGGCCATTGCCGCCCGCCCTGCGGCTGCGCCGGGCTTGAAGACCTCGCCCCAGAAACATCCCGAGGAGACACGCATGAAGAATCACGCCGCGGCTCGCACTGCCAGGGTCTGGGCCATCGTGCTGCAGGCGCTGTGGCTGCCCGCCGCACTGGCCCAGGCACCGGCAGCCGTCAAGGGCTCGCCCGAGCACATCCGCGCGGCCACCGCACGTGTCGACACGAACTTCATCCGCGCCAACGAGCGCGGTACCGCCGACTGGCCCAGCCACGGCCTGGACCATGCCGAGACGCGCTTTTCGCGGCTGACCCAGATCAGCACCGCCAACGTCGGCAAACTGGGCCTGGCCTGGAGCTACAACCTGGAAAGCAGCCGCGGTGTCGAGGCCACGCCGGTGGTGGTGGACGGCATCATGTACGTCACCGCCAGCTGGAGCATCGTGCACGCGATCGACGTGCGCAGCGGCAAGCGCCTGTGGAGCTTCGACCCGCAGGTCGACCGTGGCGGCGGCTACAAGGGCTGCTGCGACGTGGTGAACCGTGGTGTCGCGGTCTACCAGGGCAAGGTGTTCGTGGCCAGCTACGACGGCCGGCTCTTCGGTCTGGACGCTGCCAGCGGCGCCAAGGTCTGGGAGGTGGACACCATCCTCGACCGCAAGTTCAGCTACACCATCACCGGCGCACCGCGCGTCTACAAGGGCAAGGTGATCATCGGCAACGGTGGCGCCGAATACGGCGTGCGCGGCTACATCACCGCCTATGACGCCAAGAGCGGCAAGCAGCAGTGGCGCTGGTTCACGGTGCCGGGCGACCCCAGCAAGCCCTTCGAAGACGAAAGCATGGCCAAGGCGGCCAAGACCTGGGACCCGGCCGCGAAGTACTGGGAAGCCGGCGGTGGCGGCACGGCCTGGGACACCATGGCCTTCGACCCCGAGCTGAACCTGATGTACGTGGGCACCGGCAACGGCAGCCCCTGGGCGCACAAGAAGCGCAGCCCGGCCGGTGGCGACAACCTGTATCTCGCCAGCATCGTGGCGCTGAACCCCGACACCGGGAAGTACGTCTGGCATTACCAGGAGACACCGGGCGACAACTGGGATTTCACGTCGACGCAGCCGATGATCCTGGCCGACCTCACCATCGCCGGCAAGCCGCGCAAGGTGATCCTGCACGCACCGAAGAACGGCTTCTTCTTTGTGGTCGATCGCAAGAGCGGCGAGTTCATCTCGGCGAAGAATTTCGTCGACGTGAACTGGGCCACCGGCTACGACGCCAAGGGCCGGCCCATCGAGACCGACATCGCGCGCGTGGCCGACCGCCCGCGCGAAATCATTCCGAGCCCGTATGGCGCGCGCAACTGGCATTCGATGAGCTTCAACCCGCAGACGGGCCTGGTCTACATGCCAGTGCAGAACGTGCCGGTGAACCTGCTGGACAACAAGGACTGGAAGTTCAACGCCGCCAGCAAGCTGGAGCCGCACAGCAACCTGGGGTGGAACCTGGCGATGTTTGCCAACGCCGAAGCGCCCAAGAGCGCGCCCTTCGGCCGCCTCTTGGCCTGGGACCCGGTGACCCAGAAGGAAGCCTGGCGCGTGGACAACGTGTCGCCGTGGAACGGCGGCACGCTCACGACGGCGGGCAACCTGGTCTTCCAGGGCACGGCCGACGGGCGCTTCATCGCCTACGACGCGCGTGACGGCAAGAAGCTCTGGGAAGCGCCCACCGGCACCGGCGTGATCGCCGCGCCCAGCACCTACCTGGTGGACGGCAAGCAGTACGTCAGCATCGCGGTGGGTTGGGGCGGCGTCTACGGCCACACCGCGCGCCACACCGACCGCAAGGGCCCGGGCACGGTCTACACCTTCGTCATCGACGGCCAGGCCCCGGCGCCCGACTTCGTGGCCTACCGCCTGGGCGAACTGGTGCAGGGCGTGCCCTACAACAAGGACCATGTCGCCGACGGCACCGCGCTCTACGTCAGCAACTGCGTCTTCTGCCACGGCGTGCCGGGTGTGGACCGCGGCGGCAACATCCCCAACCTGGGCTACTCGGCGCAGGGTGTCATCGGCAACCTCGACAAGTACATGTTCGGCGCGCTGGCGAAAAACGGCATGCCCGATTTCACCGGCAAGCTGCAGCCCGCCGATGTCGACAAGCTGAAGGCCTTCATCCAGGGCACGGCGGACGCGATACGGCCGAAGTGAGCCTGGCACCGCCTGCGATGGCGGCAGCGGCGCGATAGAGTCGTTGGCTTTGAGGCCGCCAGCAGGCGGCTGTTCGCAGCCCCGATCGCTTCACGCCGCCCATGCCGTTCTTGCCGTCCCTGCCATCCCTGCCCGCGTTCGTCCACCTTGCCCACCTCCGCCGCACGCGGGCCCGCTGGCTGGCGGCCGTGTTGTTCGGTGTCGGTGCGGCCTGCGCGCAGCCCGCAGCTCAGCCCGCCGTTCCGGCCGCCCCGGCCCCGCGCGCACTGAGCTATGCCGACACCGACGCCTGGCGCAGCATTGCCACGCCCGTGCTGTCTCACGACGGGCAGTGGCTGGCCTACTCGGTGCAGCCGCAGCGCGGCGACGGCGAACTCGTCTGGCGCGAGCGCAACAGCGGCCAGGAGCGGCGCGCAGGCGTGGGCATGCTGCCGCCGCCGTTGACCACGGCCGACGCCGAGAACCCCGACGCGCCGCCGCCACCGCGCGCCATCCGCGTGCTCTTCAGCAGCGACAGCCGCTACCTGGTGGCCAGCACCTACCCGACGCAGGCCGAGAGTTTGGCCGCCCGCAAGGCCAAGGCCAAGCCCGAGGATGCGCCCAAGGGCGGCCTGCTCATCGTCGACCTGCAGGCCGGCACTGTGCAGCGCGTGGCGCGTGTCAAGAGCCTGGCCCTCCCGGCCAAAGGCGGCGCCTGGCTGGCCTACCTGAAGGAAGCTGAGCCGGCCGCGGCCGGCGCTGCCGCTGCTGCTGCTGCTGCTGCCTCCACCGCGTCTTCCCCGGCCACGGCGACGGGCGTGTCTTCTTCGGGTGCTGCGTCTGCAAGCGCCACCCCGCGCCGGGACTACGGCAGCGAGCTGGTCGTGCGCGACCTGGCGCGCGGCACCGAGCGGCGCTTCGCCGACGTGCTGGAGATGAGCTGGGCGCGCGACGGCCGCACCCTGGTCTACACCGTCTCGGGCCGCAGCGAGGCCGGCAACGGCGTCTACGCCCTCACGCCGCAGGACGAAGCCGCGCCGGTGGCGCTGCTGCAGGGCCCGGGCCGCTACAGCAAGCTCACCTGGGACCGCGCGCAGACGCAGCTGGCCTTCCTCAGCGACCGCGACGACGCAGCCGCCAAGCTGCCGGCCTTCAAGCTCTATCACTGGCCGCACGGCAGCGCCGCTGCGCTGCCGCGGGTCACGGCTGCGACGCCGGGTTTCCCCGCCGGCCAGGTGATCAGCGACAAGGGGCCGCTGGCGTTTTCTCGCGACGGCAGCAAGCTGTACGTGCCCGCCGCGCCGCCGCCCAAGCCGCCGCGCGCTCCCGAGGCCGCCGTGGCCGATGAAGACCGTGTCGTCGCCGACCTCTGGCGCTGGAACGACGACCTCGTGCAGCCGATGCAGAAGGCGCGCGCCGTGGTCGAGCGCAACCGCAGCTTCCGCGGCATGCTCGACCTCGCCAGCGGCCGCTATGTGCAGCTGGCCGACGACACCCTGCCCGTGGTGCAGCTCAGCGACGACGGCCAGCGTGCCATCGGCCTGGACGACCGCGCCTACCGGCGCCGCGTCGACTACGACGGCGCCTACCACGACGTGCATGTCGTCGACCCCGTCAGCGGCCGCCGCACGCTGGCGCTGAAGGCGCAGCGCCTGGGTGCCAACGGCAGCATCAACCCCGAGCAGTGGTCGCCCGACGGACGCTGGCTGCTGCACTACCAAGGCCGCCAGTGGCTGGCGCTGGACACAGCCAGCGGCGCCACCCGGCCGCTCAGCGCAGCCATCAGGCAGCCCGTGCACAACGAACTGCACGACAGCCCCGGCCCCGCGCCGGCCTACGGCAACGCCGGCTGGACGCGCGACAGCCTCTCGGCGCTGATCTACGACCGCTACGACATCTGGCAGGTCTTCGTCGACGGCCGCGCACCGCGCAACCTGACGCAGGGCGAGGGCCGCAAGACGCGCACGCGCCTGACGGTGCAGCGCATCGAGCCCGTGGACGAGGACGACGACGAGCGCGGCATCGACACGGCCCAGCCGCTGACGCTGCGCGGCGAGAGCGAGACCACGCGCGCCAGCGGCTTTTTGCGCACCCGCTTCGACGCGAAAGCGGCACCGCAGCGCCTGGTCTGGGGCGACCAGGCCTGGCGCTTCGTGGCGCGCGCGCGCAACGCCGAGGTGCTGCTGAGCACGGCCTCGCGCTTCGACAGCTTCCCCGAACTGCGCCTGAGCGACACCCGCTTCACGAACCCGCAGGTGGCCAGCGACGTGGGTGCGCAAAAGCAGGCCTTCCTCTGGGGCCGCGGCGAACTGATGAACTTCAAGAACGCCCGCGGCGTGCCGCTGCAGGCGGCGGTCTACAAGCCGCAGGGCTTCGACCCGAAGAAGAAGTACCCGCTGATGGTCTACATCTACGAGCGGCTGGCGCAGAACGTGCACAACTTCGTCAACCCCTCGCCCAGCAACATCATCAACGTCTCGCTGTACACCAGCAACGGCTACGTGGTGCTGATGCCGGACATCGCCTACACCCTGGGCCAGCCGGGCCGCAGCGCGCTGGATGCCGTGCTGCCGGCCATCGACACGCTGGTCAAACAGGGCGGCATCGACGAGGCCAACATCGGCATCCAGGGCCACTCCTGGGGCGGCTACCAGATCGCCTGGATGCTGACCCAGACCCAGCGCTTCAAGGCCGCCGGCGCCGGCGCACCCGTGGCCAACATGACCAGCGCCTACTCGGGCATACGCTGGGGCTCGGGCCTGCCGCGGCAGTTCCAGTACGAGCAGGGGCAGAGCCGCATCGGGCCTCCGTTGCAGAAGGCCCTGCCGCTGTACCTCGAGAACTCGCCGGTGTTCCAGGCCGAACGCGTGAAGACGCCGCTGCTGATGCTGCACAACGACGCCGACGACGCCGTGCCCTGGACCCAGGGCATCGAGCTCTTCCTGGCGCTGCGCCGGCTCGACCGCGAGGTCTACCTCTTCAACTACAACAACCAGCTGCACAACCTGCGCCGCCGCGCCGACCAGCAGGACTTTGCGCTGCGCATGCAGCAGTTCTTCGACCACTTCCTGAAGGCCGCGCCGGCACCGGCCTGGATGCGTGACGGCATCCGTTTCAACGACCGCGAGGACGAGAAGGAGAGCTTCTCGAAAGCGGCAGCCGGCAGCGCCACCCCGAGCGCTGCCCCGAGCGCTGCCCCGAGCGCCCCGGCGCTTCAGCGCTCCGCGATGTAATGCTGCACGCTGGGTACTTCGCCGGCCTGCAGGTGGGTGCGCAGCCCGGCCTCGATCTGCTGGTCGGCCAGCGTGCCGCGGGCGCGCTGGTGCAGGTAGTCGGCCCAGCTCGTGACGATGAAGCGCTCGACGAAGCGCGATGAATCGGACAGGTCGCGGTAGACGCGCCAGAAGGTGGCGCCGTCCCGCTTGCGCGGCGCGCGCAGCAGGCTGACCGCTTCCAAAAAGGCCTCGGTGTTCTCGGGGCGGATGCGGTAGCCGATCTCCACCGCCACCGGGCCGGCTTCGGGGTCGGGCTGGTGCTTGACGAAGAGGTCTTCCGACAGCGGCACCTGCGTCACCTCGTGCAGCTCGCTCATGCGCAGCGGGAAAGGCCGCGCCAGCAGCAAACCGGCGGCCATCGTCAGCGCGCCCAGCAGCAGCGCGGGCGTGAGGCCCACGATGTCGGACAAAGCGCCCCAGAACGCCGAGCCGATGGCGAACGCGCCGAGTGCGCACAGCGTGTGCAGGCTGGTGGCGCGTGCGCGCACCCAGGGCGGCACGCTGGTCTGCGTGGCGGTGTTGTAGGTGCTCATCACGCTCATCCAGCTGGCGCCGCCGGCCACCAGCGCGGCGTAGGTCAGCACGCGCCAGGTGGAGAGTGCTGCCACCGCCATCACCAGCGCAAACACCACGCCGCCGATGAGCACCAGGCGCTCCAGGCCCAGCCGGGTGCGCAGCCCGCCCAGCACGAGGCCGGCCAGCACTGCGCCCGTGCCCAGGCAGCCCATCAGCAGGCCGAAGCCTGTGGCGCCCAGGCCCAGCTGGCGCTGGCCGATGACGGGCAGCAGCGCCCACAAGGCCGAGCCCGCCGCGCTGTAGGCGCCGGTGCGCACCAGCTGCGCGAGCAGGGTTTCGCTGTGGCGCGCAAAGCGCAGCGCACTCAGCATGCCGCCCCACAGGCGCTCGGCCGGCAGGCGTGAGGGCGGGTGCGGCCGCGGCGGGTGGCGGCGCACGCTTTCCATCAGCGCCAGCACGCCCAGCACGGCGAGCACGAACACCCAGCCCGGGCCCGCCGCCGCGTACACCGCGCCGGCCATGGCGGGCCCCAAGGCGCGCGCGCTGTTGTACGAGATGCCGATGGCGGTGATGGCCTGCGGCAGCTCATCACGCGGCACCACGTCGACGATGCCCGAGTTCCACGAGGGCGACAGCATCGCCGTGCAGCAGCCTGCCAGAAACGTCAGCAGCAGCAGCGTGCCCGGGCCGGCCACGCCGACGATGAACAGCAGCGCCAGCAACGCCACGAGTACGGCCTGCACGCCCAGGGCGCCCAGCATCAGGCGGCGGCGGTCGGTGGTGTCAGCCAGCACGCCGGCCGGCAGCGCAAACAGGAACATCGGCAGGAAGACGGCGGTCTGCACCAGCGCGGCGAGGAAGGACGAGCCCGTCACCTCCACCATCAACCAGGCCGCCGCCATCGCCTGCATGGCATTGCCGATGAAGTAGACGCTGCCACCGCCCAGCAGCGCGCGGAAGGCGCCGTGGCGCAGCGTGGCGCGGATGGACGTGGCGGCGGGCGGGGCTGCGGTCGGGCTTGCGTCGCTCATGGATGGCCGATGATGCCTGCAGCCAGAATGCGGCCGCAGGCCGGCCTTCGCCCGCCGCAGCCACCGAGGAGCACACGATGGGTTGGTTTTCGAAGAGCGACGCCGGCTTCTTTCTGGCCACAGTGGTGCCTGCGGGCGCGGGCCCGCAGGTGGCGGCTTACCTGGGCGTGGTGAACGGCGAGGCCATCATCGGCGCCAACATCTTTCGCGACATGTTCTCGTCGGTGCGCGACGTGGTGGGCGGCCGCGCCGGTGGTTACGAGCGTGCGCTCTCGGGCGCGCGTGACGCGGCCATGGAAGACATGATCGAAGCCGCGAAGGAGTTGGGCGCCGATGGCATCGTCGGCGTCGACTTCGACTACGAGGTGATGGGCGAGAGCAACGGCATGATGATGGTGGCCGTCAGCGGCACCGCGGTGAAGATGGCCTGAGGCGGGCTCTGGCCCGAGCCGGGTCGGGTCGGAATCTGTCGCTCAAGAACGGTGCGATGGGACCGATATCTCCGGAACGGGATGTGTCCCGCCCAACACCGAGTCCGCCCACACAAACTTCATGGATGCCGCGAACCATGCCCCGCTGAGGATCCTGCTGGTCGACGACCAGCACTCGCACCGCATGGCCTTGGCAGCCGGGCTGCGGGCGGGCGGGCACACCCTGATCGAGGCCGACAACGCCAAGGACGCGCTGCGGCTGTTCGTCGTGGAGCGGCCCGACGTGGTGCTGCTGGACGTGGAAATGCCGGGCTTCAACGGCCACTGGGCGGCGCGCGAGATGCGCCTGGCCGAAACCGGCCACTGGACGCCCATCATCTTCCTTTCGGGCCTGGTGGGTGACCGCGATCTGGCCACCGGCATTGCGGCCGGCGGTGACGACTACTTGTTCAAGCCGGTTTCAGCCGTGGTGCTGCAGGCCAAGCTGACGGCCATGCAGCGCCTGTGCGGCCTGCACAGGCAGCTGCTGACACTGACCGACGAGCTCAGGTCCACCAATGCCGAACTGCAGGTGCTGTCGGTGAAGGATCCGCTGACTGGCCTGACCAACCGCCGGGGGCTGGACGTCCGGCTGGAAGAAGAGCTGCGCGCCGCGCGCCGCGACCAGACGGCCTTGACATTGATCCTGATCGACGTCGACAACTTCAAACTCTACAACGACAGTGCCGGCCACCTGCAGGGCGACCAGTGCCTGCGCCGCATCGGCAGCATGCTGGGCGAGACCTGCCGCCGGCCACGCGACCTGGTGGCGCGCTTCGGTGGGGAGGAATTTGTCATCCTGCTGCCCGGCACGTCGCATTCTGGCGCGATGATCTTTGCCAAGGCGCTGCGCCGTACGATGCACCAGCTGGCGCTGCCCCACCCAGGGCTGAACGGCCAGACCTGCGTCACGGTGTCGGGCGGCATCAGCACCAGCATGCCGGACGGCGGTACCACCGTCGAGTCGCTGCTGTCGCGCGCCGATGCGGCCCTGTATACCGCCAAGGGTCTGGGGCGCGACCGCTTCTTCTGTTTCGAAACGCAGACGGACACGACCACGGGTCAGGCCGAGGCCGCCAACTACGACCGCAGCCAGGGCAGCTCGGCCGAGGTGTTCTGACCGCTCCTGGAGCTGGGCTTTGCACCGGCGTGCCCCCGGAGCGGGTCAAGCCCGGTGACGGAGCCGCACGGGTTGGGTTCCGCCTTCAGGGCCGGCGCCGAGAGCCCGACGTCAGCCGCAGCCGTCGCCCTGCGCGCGGTGCCAGGGCAGGGTGGCGGTGGCATCGCCGCCGCGCAGTGTTTCGCCAATCACCGTGGCCTGCCAAGCCGAGCCCGCCGAGCCCAGCAGATGCAGTGCGACGCCGTCTACACGGCCGCTGTAGCTGCGCGTGTTCTCGCCTTGCGTCCACAGCGCCGTCACGGCCTGGAACTGCTGGCGCAAGCGCAGCGTGGCGCCGCCGGCACCGCACCACAGGCCTTGCACCCGTGCCGGCACTGTCCACAGGTGCAGGCGGCTGAGCTTCTCGCGGCCGATGGTTTTTTCCGGCACGGCGATGGTGAGCGTGCGGTCGGGCAACCAGTCGCCCAGGTCCCAGTCGTGCGAGACGATGCGCGTGCCCGGTGCCAGCGCCAGCAGGCGCGGGCGCAGCGCCAGGTTCACCTCGGGCAGCAGGTACATCGTGACGACGGTGGCCGGCGCCAGGTCGGTGGCGAAGAGGTCCTGCACCTCGAAGCGCGAGCGTGCGGCCACGCCGGCGCGGCGCGCGCTGTCGCGGCTCTGCGCGACGAGGTCCGGCACGATCTCCACGCCCAGGCCGCTGGCGCCGAAGCGTTTTGCTGCGGTGATGACGATGCGGCCGTCGCCCGAGCCGAGGTCGATGACGTGGTCTTTCGAGCCCACGCCAGCCAGTTCCAGCATGGCCACGGTGACGTGGTCGGGCGTGGTGATGTAAGGCACGTCCTCGATCGGCGCCGGCAGCAAAGTCTGCGCGCCGGGCGCCAAGGGCAGGGCCAGCAAGGCCTGCGCGGCCCACCGCAAGAGCAGCGGTTGCAGCCGCCACGGCGCGAGCGTGCGGTTCGGTGTGCGGGTGCCCATGCGGGCGATGCTAGCGGCAGCCCCCGCATTCGAGGGGCCGCACTTACCCGTCAGCGCCGCCGGAACGTGCATCCATACCGGGGTGGCTGCGCGTAACGGCTGTGGGGGCTGGTGCACGACGCGCACGCCCATCCGCTGCGCCGGCGTGCCGGCATGCGGCGTCCGCAACCCAACTTCCAGAGGAATCACCATGCCCCAAGCCCTTCCGCCCCTGCGGGCGCTCACCGCGCTGTCGGCCATCTGCGTGGCTATTGCAGCCCTGCCGGTGATGGCGTCCAGCCACCGCGAGGCTCCGTCGGTCGCGCTCGCGCCCAAGATCGACGGCACCGACTTCTACATGTTCAACAGCTACGAGAACGACCGTGGCAACTACGTGACGCTGATCGCCAATTACCAGCCGCTGCAGGACGCCTACGGCGGCCCGAACTACTTCAAGATGGATCCGAACGCGCTGTACGAGATACACATCGACAACAACGGCGATGCCCGCGAAGACCTGACTTTCCAGTTCCGCTTCCAGAACCTGTTCAAGGCCATCGCACTGCCCATCGGCAACCAGATGGTGCCGATCCCGCTGACGCAGGCCGGTCAGGTCAGCGCGCCGAACGCCGCGACGCTGAACGTCAATGAGAAGTTCACGCTGAACGTGGTGCGCGGCGACCGCCGCACCGGCACCGTGGCGGCCGTCACCAATGCCGCCAACGGCAGCGCCACGTTCGACAAGCCGTCGGACAACATCGGCGTGAAGACGATCCCGAACTACGCCGCCTACGCCGGGCAGCACATCTACAACGTCAACATCCCGGGCTGCGCGATGGCGGCCAAGGTCTTTGTCGGCCAGCGCCAGGAGGCCTTCGCGGTGAACCTGGGCGTGATCTTCGACCTCGTCAACGCGCCGGTCGGCGTCATCACCGACCCGATGCTGATCAACGCCGCCGCGGCCAATTCCATCCAGGACAAGAACGTCACCACGCTGGCGCTGGAGGTGCACAAGAGCTGCCTGACGCAGGGCAACGAGCCGGTCATCGGCGGCTGGACGACGGCCAGCGTGCGCCAGAGCCAGATCGTCAACGCCAACCCGCCCAAGGGCCACCAGACCGCCATCAGCTATGGCGGCGCCTGGGTCCAGGTGTCGCGCCTGGGCATGCCGCTGGTCAACGAGGTGGTCATCGGCCTGCCCGACAAGGACCGCTTCAACGCCGGGGTTCCCAGCAACGACGGCAGCTTCGCCACCTACGTGACGAACCCGACGCTGCCGGCTTTGCTGGAGATTGCGCTGAACCTGCCCGGCACGGCACCCACCAACCTGCCGCGCCAGGACCTGGTGACGACCTTCCTCACCGGGATTGCCGGCGTCAACCAGCCTGCAGGCGTGGTGGGCTCGGAGATGCTGCGCCTGAACACCGCCATCCCGGCGGTGCCGTTTGCGATGCAGAACCGCCTGGGCATCGTCGGCAACATCCTTGCGGGTGGCAATGACAACGCCGGCTACCCGAACGGCCGCCGGCCCAAGGACGACGTGGTCGACATCTCGCTGGTGGCGGTGATGGGCGGGCTGTGCGTGGCCAACGGCAATGCCAACGCGCTGGGCTTCGGGCTGGCCTGCAACCCGGGGGCGGTGCCACTGGGCTCCATGGGTGCCAACAGCACGGTCTTCAAGCTGCACGACGCGGTGGATCAGGCGGTGGTGCCTTTGCTGCCCGGCTTCCCGTACCTGAACACTCCCAACCCGGGCTCGCGTTGAGCGCCGGACCTGACCTCACAAGGAGCCCCACATGATTCCGAAACTCCTCACCGCCTTGGCGCTGGCCGCCACGCTGTGCACGGGCGGCGCCGCCCACGCCGCCATCATCACCTTCAACGACCCGGGTGTGGTTGAGATCAACAACACCACCCAGGTCGCCACCTACACCGAGGCTGGCTTCACGATCTCGGGGCCGGCGGGCAGCTTCCTGCCTATCGGCCAGTCGCCAGACCCCATGGTGTTGGTGGGCGGTTTCGACACCACCCCCTTCAGCTTGATGCAGGCCGGCGGTGGCATCTTCTCGTTGTTCTCGTTCGACTTTGCACCCTACGACCTCGGTTTCGGCGACGACACCAGCACCCTGACCATCACGGGCCTGCAGAGCGGCGGCGGGATGGTCTCGCGAGTCGTGAACCTGACGGGTGCGGCCAGCCTCATGTTCGGCACGGAATGGGCGCGGGTCAGCGAAGTCAGCTTCTCGGGCACGGCTGGCTTCTCGCTCGACAACATCAATGCCGTGCCGGTACCCGAACCCGGCACGCTGGCACTGAGCAGCCTCGCTTTGCTGGGCCTCGGCCTGCGGCGCCGGCGGCAGGGCCAGCGCTCGGCCTGAACTCCCGGCATTTCGGGCGCGATGAAAAAAGGGCGGCCGCGGGCCGCCCTTTTTCTTGGCCGGGTGCCCGTGGAGGCAACGGCCGCGCAAGCCTGGCCTAGCCTGCAGGCGTCTCGGCCACGGCGTGGTTCGCCATCAGCTCCAGCGCCTTCACCAGCGCGCTGTGGTCCAGCTGGTCCCAGCCCTGCGCGGCGCAGGCCTGCATCAGCTGCGCGGCACTGGCCGTCTGCGGCAGGCTCACGCCCAGGGCCTTGGCGCCCTGCAGCGCGAGGTTCAGGTCTTTCTGGTGCAGCCCGATGCGGAAGCCCGGGTTGAAGGTGCGCTTGATCATGCGCTCGCCATGCACTTCCAGGATGCGGCTGCTGGCAAAGCCGCCCATCAGCGCCTGGCGCACCTTCGCGGGGTCGGCGCCGGCCTTGCTGGCAAAGACCAGCGCTTCGCTGACAGCCGCGATGTTCAGCGCCACGATGATCTGGTTGGCCACCTTGGTGGTCTGGCCATCGCCGTTGCCGCCCACATGGGTGATGTTCTTGCCCATCAGTTGCAGCAGCGGCAGCACCTTCGCGAAGCCGGCTTCGCTGGCGCCGACCATGATGGTCAGGCTCGCGGCCTTGGCACCCACCTCGCCGCCGCTGACCGGCGCATCGACGTAGTCGCAGCCCAGGGCGTTGATCTTCGCGGCGAATTCCTTGGTCGCGATCGGCGAGATGCTGCTCATGTCGACCACGGTCTTGCCCTTGGCCAAGCCAGTTGCCACGCCGTTCGTGCCGAAGAGCACGGTCTCGACATCGGGTGTGTCGGGCACCATCGTGAAGATCACGTCGGCGGCCTCGGCCACTGCCTTGGCACTGCTGCAGGCCACAGCGCCGGAATCCAGCAAGGCCTGGGGCAGCTTGCTGCGCGTGGTGACGTAGAGCTCGTGGCCCGCGGCGCGCAGGTGGCCGGCCATGGGCGTGCCCATGATGCCCAGGCCGATGAATCCGAGTTTCATTTCTTGTCTCTCTCAGGGGGTGGCGCGCAGTTGGCGGCGCGCCGATTCCAGCCAGCCCAAACCGGCTTCCGTGGTGGTGGCGGGTTTGTACTCGCAGCCGACCCAGCCCTTGTAGCCGATGCGGTCGAGGTGGGCGAAGAGAAAGTTGTAGTTGATCTCGCCTGTGCCCGGCTCGTTGCGCCCCGGGTTGTCGGCCACCTGGATGTGCGCGATGCGGGCGATGTGCTTGCCCATCGTCGCGGCGAGCTCGCCCTCGTAGCGCTGCGCGTGGTAGATGTCGTACTGCAGGAAGAGGTTGTCCGAGCCCACCTCGTCGATGATGGCCAGCGCCTTGTCGGTCTTGTTCAACCAGAAGCCCGGGATGTCGTAGTTGTTGATCGGCTCGATCAACAGCTTGATGCCCGCCTTCTTCAGCTCGGCCGCGGCAAAACGCAGGTTCTCCACGAAGGTCTGGCGCAACAGCGCGTCATCAACGCCGGCCGGCGCCTTGCCGGCCAGGCAGTTGATCTGCGGCACGCCCAGGGCGCTGCCCACTTCTACAGCCTTGACCACACCGGCGCGGAACTCGGCCACGCGGTCGGGCAGGCAGGCGATGCCGCGCTCGCCGGCGTCCCAGTCGCCAGCCGGCAGGTTGTGCAACACGATTCGCAGCCGGTTGGACTCGAGCCGGTTCTTGATGTCGGCGGTGGCGAAGGGGTAGGGGAAGAGGAATTCGACCGAGCTGAAACCGGCGCGAGCGGCACGCTCGAAACGGTCGAGAAAAGGCACCTCGGTGAACAGCATCGACAGGTTGGCAGCGAAGCGCGGCATCGCGGTCACTCCAGCAGGCCGGCCAGCTGCAGGCCTTCACGGCCCTCGGGGTGGCGGCAGTCGATGTCCTCGAACTCGTTGACCTTGTCGATCTCGGTGCCCATCGCGATGTTGGTCACCTTCTCCAGGATCACCTCCACCACCACCGGCACGCGCAGCTCGTGCGTCATGGCCTTGGCCTGCACCAGCGCGGCTTCGATCTTGCTCGGGTCGGTGACGCGCAGCGCCTTGCAGCCCATGCCTTCCACCACCTTCGCGTGGTCCATGCCGTAGCCCTTCAGCGCCGGGTCGTCGACGTTGATGTTCTCGAAGGCCAGCTGCACGCAGAAGTCCATCTCGAAGCCGCGCTGGCTCTGGCGGATCAGGCCCAGGTAGCTGTTGTTCACCAGCACCACCACCAGCGGCAGCTTGAACTGCGCGCCGACGGCCAGCTCTTCGATGAGGAACTGGAAGTCGTAGTCGCCGCACAGGCCCACCACGGTCTTGGTGGTGTCGGCCGCGACCACGCCGAGGGCGGCGGGCAGCGTCCAGCCCAGCGGGCCGGCCTGGCCGCAGTTGATCCACTGGCGCGGCTCGAAGACGTGCAGGAACTGCGCGCCGGCGATCTGCGAAAGACCGATGGTGGTGACGTAAACGGTGTCGCGGCCGAAGGCCTTGTTCATCTCTTCGTAGACGCGCTGCGGCTTCACCGGGATCTGGTCGAAATGCGTCTTGCGGTGCATCAGGCGTTTGCGCTCCTGGCAGCGGAAAGCCCAGTCCGAGCGATCCTTCAAAGCCTTGGCGGCCTGGCGCTCCTTGGCCACCTCGACGAAGAGCTGCAGCGCGATCTTGGCGTCGCTGACGATGCCCAGGTCGGGTGTGAAGACGCGGCCGATCTGCGTCGGTTCGATGTCGACGTGCACGAACTTGCG
>JANMMD010000290.1:0-1530 GCA_031372905.1 Betaproteobacteria bacterium | reverse complement strand
GCGCGCAGGCTGGCGCCGTAGGTGTAGCCCTTTTCTTCGCGCAGGTTCAGGTTGATGCGGCTCGTGAAACCGTCGCCCAGCACCGCGGTGGCCACGCGCAGCGGCACCAGGTCGGGGCCGCTCGCGGGCTCGGCCAGGCGGCCCAGGCGCAGCGTGGCCTGCACGCTGCCCGGGCGCTCCAGCAGCAGACGCGCTGCCGCGGCCTGGCGCGGCGCGGCGGGCGTCGGCGGCGCGGCCTCGCCGGTGGCTTTCCATTCGCCGAAGGCCGTGCGTGCCAGCGCCAGGCCTTGCGCTGCCGTCAAACGCCCGGCGATGACCAGCAAGGTCCGTTCAGGGCGCAAGCGCTGCGCGTGAGCGGCGCGCAAGGCGGCCGGCGTGGCCGAGGCGATGCCGGTCTCGGTGGGCTGGCTGCGGCCATAGGCATGGCCGCCGTACAGAGCCTGGCCCATCGCGCCTTCGGCCCGATAGCCCGGCTGCGCGCCGGCGGCCTTCAAAGCCTGCAGTGCATTGCCCTGGGCGAGCTGCACCTCACCGTCGGCAAACGCGGGCTGGCGCGCCACCTCGGCCAGCAGCTGCAGCAGCGGGCCGGCCTGCGAGGCCAGCGCCTGGGCGCCGAGCGTGATGCCATCGGCCGAAGCGCTGGCCGAGAGGCTGCCGCCCAGGGCCTGCACGTCCTGCGCCAAGGTGCGCGCATCGCGCTTCTGCGTGCCCTCGGTCAGCAGGTCGGCCAGCAGGGAGGTGAAGCCCGCCTGCTGCGGGCCATCGGCGGCGGAACCGGCACCACGCACCGCCAGCACGGCGTCGACACGCGGCAGGCCTTGTCGCGGCACCACCCACACCTCCAGACCGTTGGGCAGGCGGCTGCGCGTGATCTTGGGCGCGGGCAGAGCGGGGTCGGCGCCGAAGCCGGGCATGCCCTTGGGGAAGGCGGGTGGTGCGGCGGATGGTGCGGAGGCTGATGCGGCGGGTGCAGCTGCAGGCTGGGCCGACGCGGCCGTGCAGCACATGGCGGCCACGACAGCCAGCGCGAGGGTGGTGATGTTCTTCATGGCGACCTCAACGGGCTGCAGATGCAGGGGCGGCCGGTGCGGCAGCGGCAGGTGCCGGCCGACGGTCGATGACCGAGCGGTTGGCCTTCGTCAGGTAGGTCGCGGCCACGCGCTGGATCTGCGGCGACGTCACGGCGTCTATCCACACGGGCACCTGGCTCACCACCGTCGCGTCGCCCCACAGCGCCTGCAGGCGGGCCAGCATGTCGGCGCGGCTCAAAAAACTCTCCAGGCCGTTGTACCAATCGGCCTTCATGCGCGTCTTCACCCGCTTCAGCGTCGCCTCGTCCACACCGTCCTTGACGATGCGCGCCACCTCCTCGTCCACGGCGGACAGCAGGCTGTCGGCCGCAGTTTCGGGCTTGTCACCTGGTTTGTAGAGCGCAAACAGCGTGAAGAGTGTGGGGCCGTCGTACTCCCACGGCCCCGTCAAGCCCCACAGGCTTTCCAGGTTCAGCGCCAGCTCGCGGCCCTTCACCAG
>JANMMD010000337.1:0-4329 GCA_031372905.1 Betaproteobacteria bacterium | reverse complement strand
GTCGCCTGGCGCTGCGCGTCGTTGAAGTAGGCCGGCACCGTGATGACGGCTTCGGTCACTTCCTCACCGAGGTAGTCCTCGGCGGTCTTCTTCATCTTGCGCAGCACTTCGGCGCTGATCTGCGGCGGCGCGAACTTCTTGCCCCGCACTTCCACCCAGGCGTCGCCGTTGTCGGCGGCCGCGATGGTGTAGGGCATCAGGTCGATGTCCTTCTGAACTTCCTTTTCGGTGAACTTGCGGCCGATCAGGCGCTTCACCGCGTACAGCGTGTTGCGCGGGTTGGTCACGCTCTGGCGCTTGGCCGAAGCGCCGACGAGGACCTCGCCGTCTTCCTGGTAGGCGATGATCGACGGCGTGGTGCGCGCACCCTCGCTGTTCTCGATCACCTTGGTGGTGTTGCCTTCCATGACCGCAACGCACGAGTTCGTGGTGCCCAGGTCGATGCCGATGATCTTGCCCATTTGTTCTGCTCCGTGGAGAGTGGAATTCGATAGTTCTGATTTGTGGATAACCGGCCGGCTTTCAAGGGTGCCGAGCGGTTTGCAGGCCGAAGGGCGCGATTACTTCGGCGCGGCCACCGTCACCAGCGCCGGGCGCAGCACGCGGTCGGCGATGAGATAGCCGCGCTGCAGCACCATCACCACCGTGTTGGCATCTTGTTCTGCCGGCACCACGCTGATGGCCTGGTGCTGGTGCGGGTCGAACTTGGTGCCAGCCGGCGGGTTGATGGCCATCACCTTGTTGCGCTCCAGCGCCGCCGTCAGCTGGCGCAGCGTGGCGTGCGTGCCTTCGAGCAACTGCTCGTTGCTGGCGTTCGGGATGGCAATGGCCGCCTCCAGGCTGTCCTTCACCGGCAGCATGCTTTCCGCGAACGCTTCCACCGCGAACTTGCGCGCCTTGCTCACTTCTTCATCGGCGCGGCGCCGTGTGTTTTCTGCCTCGGCCTTGGCGCGCAGGAAGTTGTCGTTGGCTTCGGTCAGGCGCGCCTGCAGGGCAGCCAGCTGCTCTTCAAGCGACGGCACTGGCGCCGCGGACTCGGGTGCCGCCGTTGCGGTGTTTGTAGCAGTGGCGGCCGTTGTGGCCATGACTTCGGGGTTCGTGTTCGGTGTCTCGTTCATGGTGTGCAGTAAAGACCTGTGCGGACAGTGGGGTCGCCCACCCGCGTTTCAAGAGTCGGGCGGCACCGCAGCCGAACAATGCGGCTGCAGCCGGTCTTCAGCGCCCGCCGGCGTCGTCGAGGCTGGCGCTCCAGCGCTGCCAGTCCACCAGTTCACGGCGGTTGCGCTTGGTCGGCCGGCCCTGCTCGATGCTGGTGGCCGGCTCGGTACCCTGGCGGCGGGCCTCGGCGGCAGCCAGGCGAGCCTGGATGCTTTCGGGCGTCTCTTCGTACAGCGCCTGGGCCACCGACGCCGGGCCGCGCTGGTTGCTGAGCGCCCTCACCACCACGGTGCGCTGCACCGAGTCTTGCCGCCACTGCAGCACATCGCCGGGTTTCAGGTCGCGCGAGGCCTTGGCCACCTGGCCGTTGACGCTGACCCGGCCGCGGCCGATGTCCTCGCTGGCCAGGCCGCGTGTCTTGAAGAAACGCGCAGCCCAGAGCCACTTGTCCAGGCGCACGCGGTCATCGGTGTTCACGGGCGAGCCTGACAAGCCATCAGTCCTTCGCGCCCATCGCCAGTGCGCGTTCACGCTGCGCCGCCAGCGCGGGGGCCTCTTCGGGCTGCGCGCGCGTGGGCCAGCCCTGCAGGTGGCGCAAGGCCAGATCGGCCAGGGCCTGGACGAAGACCGGCGAATCGTTGACGCAGGGCACGTAGTGGAACTGCTCGCCGCCGGCATGCAGGAAGGCTTCGCGCGCTTCCTGGTTGATCTCTTCCAGCGTCTCCAGGCAGTCGGCGACGAAGCCGGGACACATCACATCCACACGCTTGACGCCTTGTCCGGCCAACGCCACCAGCGTGGGCTCGGTATAGGGCTCGAGCCACTTGGCCTTGCCGAAGCGGCTCTGGAAGGTGACGACCAGTTGGTCCTTGCTCAAACCGAGCTGCTGCGCCAGCAGCCTGGCCGTCACGTGGCACTGGCAGTGGTAGGGGTCGCCCATGTGCAGCGAGCGTTCAGGCACACCGTGAAAGCTCAGCACCAACTTGTCGGCGCGGCCATGCTCGGCCCAGTGCTGCTGCAGACGTTGGACCAGCGCGCTGATGTAGCCCGGCTCGGTGTGGTACTCGCCGATGAAGCGCAGCTCGGGCGTGCGCCGAGCGGCCAGCGCCCAGTGCATGACGGCGTCGCCCACGCTGGCGGTGGTGGCCGCCGCATATTGCGGGTACAGCGGCAGTACGAGCACGCGCGTCGCGCCCTCCGCGCGCAGGCCGTCCAGCACCGAGGCCACCGAGGGGTTGCCGTAGCGCATCGCGTGGCGGACGAGCACCTCATGGCCGCCGGCCTTCAAATGCTGGTCCAGCGCTTCAGCCTGGCGCCGCGTCCACACCGCCAACGGTGAACCTTCGGGCATCCAGACGCTGGCGTACTTGGCGGCCGATGCGGCGGGCCGCGTGGGCAGGATGAAGCCGTTGAGAATGAACCACCAGACAAGCCTGGGAATCTCGACGACCCGCGGGTCGCTCAAGAACTCGGCAAGGTAGCGGCGCAGCGCCGGGGCGGTGGGCTCGTCAGGCGTGCCCAGGTTCACCAGCAACACCGCGGTGCGCGCCGGCTGACCATGGCGAAAAGCGGCTTCCCTGCGAAAACTCATGCCGCGGGCGTCCGCGGTTCGGCGTGTCCGCGGCGGCGCGTCAGCTCCGCCAGGATGGCTTGCAGATCGACAGGCTTGCCCCAGCAGCCGTCGAAGCCCGCCTCGCGTGCGGGTGCGGCCACCAGTTCGGGCTCATCAGCGGTGCACAAGTAGGCGGGCAGGGCGGGTGTGGCAAGGGCCGTGCGCAGTGCGGGCAGCAACGCATAGCCGTTGGTGTCGGGCAGGTGCAGGTCGATCACCAGCAGATCGGGGGCCCACCGCTGCACCATTTCCAGGGCCTCGGCGCCGGTGGCGGCCGTCTCGGTTTCCACACCGCCGGCGTGGCGGCAGGCTTCCACGAACAGCAGGCTGTTGATGCGGTCGTCGTCGATGTAAAGCACGCGCATGGTGACAACAAAAAGGGGCTAGCGCAGCGGCAGCAGCGGTTGGGGTTGGGTGTCGGCCAGGCGCAGCACATCGAAACTGACGCAGGCCGAGGCGGGGTCGGCGGGTGAGCCACCGAGGCCAATGCTGCCACTGCCGTGCAGGGTGCAGCCGCCACGGCGCAGGCTGACGATTTCACCGTCGTTGAAGCGCACGTAGGTGCCGTTGTAGGACAGGTCGGTGAGTTGGAAGCTGCCGCTGTGCCAGTCAAGCCGCGCATGCGAGCGCGACACGCGTGCGTCGTCGACGCAAAAGGCCACCTGGGGGCTGCGGCCCAGCACCACCGGCATCTGCACGGCGCCAAACACGCGGTGATGGGCGCCCCACATCAGCCGCAGGCCATCGGGTTCGCGCACCGAGGTGATGTCGCCGCCGAACTGCGTTTGTGCCACGTCGACGCCGCTGCCGCGGCGGCCGCCCATCACATGCACCTGCACGGGCTCGACGCGGCCGCGCAGCACCAAACGGTCGAGGCTGCGGAAGCGCGATGTCATCTCTTCGGCCAGGCCGGCCATCACATCTGCGGTGACCAGGGTTTCGCTGTCGCCGGCATGGTCGAGCAGGCGCGCTGCGACGTTGACGGCATCGCCGAAGCAATCGCCCGCCATCTCCACCACTTCACCTCGGGCCATGGCCACCTGCAAGCGCAGGCCGCGCAGGCCCGACGACGCGCCGCGCTCGCTGCCGCGCGTGACCATGCCGTCCAGCAGGTCCTGCATCTGCAAGGCGGCATGCACCGCGGCGGCAGGGCCGTCGAACACCGCCATCAGGCCGTCGCCGAGTGTCTTCACGACATGGCCCTGGTGGTTGGCCACCGGGCCGCTGAGCGCATTGACGCAATGCGTCACCACCGAGGTCGCCTCGGCATTGCCCAGCGTCTCGTACAGCGCCGTGCTGCCGCGCAGGTCGGCGAACAGAACGGTGCGGTCGGAGATGCGCGTCATGGGCCTGTGGGCCTTGCTGGCCTGGCTCTTACAGGTTGTCCAGGTAGGTGCGCAGCTTGTCCGAACGGCTGGGGTGCTTCAGCTTGCGGATCGCCTTGGCCTCGATCTGGCGGATGCGCTCGCGCGTCACGTCGAACTGCTTGCCCACCTCTTCGAGCGTGTGGTCGGTGCTCATCTCGATGCCGAAGCGCATGCGCAGCACCTTGGCTTCGC
>JANMMD010000330.1:0-3342 GCA_031372905.1 Betaproteobacteria bacterium | reverse complement strand
CATCGATGTGGGCGCTGATACCGATGTTGCGGTAGCGCTCGATGGGGGTCTTGCGGGCCATGATGAATCTCCAAATGCAGGGGCCGCCTGCGGGCTAGTACTAACCCGCGAAGGCGGCCGGGAACACGTCGGTCGGGACTTGGGTCCGCGCTTAGAAGCGGAAGTGCGAGAACGCCTTGTTGGCTTCGGCCATGCGGTGAACTTCGTCGCGCTTCTTCACGGCGCCGCCGCGGCCTTCGCTGGCCTCCAGCAACTCGTTGGCCAGACGCGCGGCCATGCTCTTCTCACCGCGCTTGCGCGCGCTTTCCTTCAACCAGCGCATGGCCAGGGCCTGCCGGCGAACGGGACGAACTTCCACGGGAACTTGGTAGTTCGCACCGCCGACGCGGCGGGACTTCACTTCGACCATCGGCTTGATGTTGTTCAGCGCGACCATGAAGATCTCCAGCGGATCTTTCTGGGCCTTGGTCTCCACCTGCTCCAGCGCACCGTAAATGATGCGTTCGGCAATCGCCTTCTTGCCCGATTCCATGATGACGTTCATGAATTTGGACAGGTCGATGGAGCCGAATTTCGGGTCCGGCAGGATCTCGCGTTTGGGTACTTCGCGACGACGTGGCATGGGAGTCTTCCTTCTCTTGTTTCAGTTGGCGCACAGCATTCGCTGCCTGCCGCGAAAGGCCATCAGGGCCCTTCACTTACTCGGCCGCCTCGGCGAGGCAAGCCGCAATGGTTCGGCTGGTTAAGCCTTCTTCGGGCGCTTGGCGCCGTACTTCGAGCGCGACTGCTTGCGATCCTTGACGCCTTGCAGGTCAAGTGAGCCGCGCACGATGTGGTAGCGCACGCCTGGCAGGTCTTTCACACGGCCACCGCGAACGAGAACCACGCTGTGCTCTTGCAGGTTGTGGCCTTCACCGCCGATGTAGCTGATGATCTCGAAACCGTTGGTCAGGCGCACCTTGGCGACTTTCCGCAGGGCCGAGTTCGGCTTCTTGGGGGTGGTGGTGTAGACGCGCGTGCAGACGCCGCGGCGCTGCGGGCTGTTCTGCATCGCAGGCGACTTCGATTTCGTGGCTTCGACCTCACGGCCGTGGCGCACGAGCTGGTTGATGGTTGGCATGTTTCGCGTGGTCCTAGCTTGTTCCCGTTTGAAGCTGACGCTTGATCCCTTTCGGCACTTTCACAGTGAGGCGCAAACTTCGAGAAACCCAAAGCACAAGCGCGGCAAAGTCTGCCGAAAAGCCTTCTAGTATATTCGGCAACGCGTTCAGCGGCAAGCCAGGGGTACCTTCTGCTCGATCTGCCGCCACCAGCCGCACCCGCCGTGGTGCTGGACACCAACACCGTGCTCGACTGGTTGGTCTTCGGCGACGCCGGCATGGCGCATGCAGCGGCCGCGGTTGAAAGCGGCGCCATGCGATGGCTGGCCTGCATGCCCATGCGCCATGAGCTGGCGCGGACGCTCGCCTACCGCTCGTTGGCAAGGTGGTTGCCGAACAGTGAGCGCACGCTCGCAGTCTTCGACCGCCACGCCATCATGCTGCCGACACCGCCGCCAGCGCCGCAACATCTGCGTTGCAGCGACCCCGACGACCAGGTGTTCCTCGACCTGGCCTTGGCCCACGGTGCGCGCTGGCTGCTCACCCACGACCGCGCGCTACTGCGCCTGGGCAAACGTGTGCGTCCCCTCGGGCTGGCGATCATGGCACCCAAAAACTGGCCCGGCATCACACCGCCTGCCTGAGCCGCATTCCCGGCGCCCATAAAAAAGGGCGGCCCCGGCCGCCCTTTCCTGTGAAGCCCGTGACCGGGCCTCGTGTTCACTCAGCCGCGTCGCTCGCCGCGGCGGCCGTCGCTGCGTCCACATTCGCCATCTGCACCGCCGCCAGCTCTTCAGCTTCCTGCAAGGCAATCGAGCGGCGCTCGCTCTCGTCCATGGCTTCCTTGGCCTTGCGGGCTTCGTGGAAGGCCATGCCGGTGCCCGCGGGAATCAAGCGGCCGACGATGACGTTTTCCTTCAGACCGCGCAGCTCGTCGCGCTTGCCCATGATGGCAGCCTCGGTGAGCACGCGGGTGGTTTCCTGGAAGGACGCCGCCGAGATGAAGCTGTCGGTCGACAACGACGCCTTGGTGATGCCCAGCAGCACGTCGGCGTGCGTGGCCGGCACCTTGCCTTCACCACGCAGGCGCTCGTTGGTGTTCAGCAACTCGCTGCGTTCCACCTGCTCGCCGTTGATGTAGGACGAATCGCCGGCATTGGTGATCTGCACGCGGCGCAGCATCTGGCGCACGATCACCTCGATGTGCTTGTCGTTGATCTTCACGCCTTGCAAGCGATAGACGTCCTGCACTTCGTCGACGATGTAGCGCGCCAGTTCTTCGATGCCCAGCAGGCGCAGGATGTCCTGCGGGTCGGCGCTGCCGTCGACCACCAGTTCGCCGCGGTTGACCACCTGGCCTTCGTGCACCAGGATGTTCTTCTCCTTGGCTACCAGCTCTTCGTGCACGGTGCCTTCCGGCGCGGTGATCTGCAGGCGGTTCTTGCCCTTGGTCTCCTTGCCGAAGCTGATCGTGCCGGTGATCTCAGCCAGGATGCCGACGTCCTTGGGTGAGCGGGCTTCGAAGAGCTCGGCCACACGCGGCAAGCCGCCGGTGATGTCGCGCGTCTTCTGGCCTTCCATCGGGATGCGCGCCAGCACTTCGCCCGGGCCCAGGTCCTGGCCGTCGCGGATCTGGATCAGCGCACCCACCGGGAAGCCGATGGTCACGGCGTGGTCGGTGCCAGGAATCTTCACCTCGACACCCTGCGCGTCCAGCAGCTTGACCTGCGGGCGCACCACCTTCGCGGCACCGCGGCGCTTCGGGTCGATGACCACCAGCGTCGACAGGCCCGTCACTTCGTCCAACTGCTTGGCCACCGTCTGGCCTTCTTCGACGTTCTCGAAGCGGGCCTTGCCGGCGAACTCGGTGATGATGGGGCGCGTCAGCGGGTCCCAGTTCGCCAGCACCGTACCGGCCTTCACATGCTGGTCGGGCTTGATGTTCAGCGTGGCGCCGTACGGCAGCTTGTGGCGCTCACGCTCACGGCCGTGCGGGTCGCTGATGATGATTTCGCCGGAACGCGAAATCACGACCAGGGCGCCCTTGGCGTTGGTGACGTAGCGCATCGTGGCGTTGAAGCCGATGATGCCTTCGCTCTTCGCGTCCACGCTCGACGCCACCGCCGCTCGCGAGGCCGCGCCACCGATGTGGAAGGTGCGCATCGTCAGCTGCGTGCCGGGCTCACCGATGGACTGCGCGGCGATGACGCCGATGGCCTCGCCCACGTTCACCAGGCCACCG
>JANMMD010000305.1:0-3499 GCA_031372905.1 Betaproteobacteria bacterium | reverse complement strand
CGGCCGTAGATGTATTCAGACACGCCACCGGAAAAGGTGACGACCTCGGGCGGCGCGCCGGCAGGCAGGCCGTCCAGTCGCAGCAGCGCCGCCGTGTCGGCGTGCAGTGCGCCGCCCTGCACGGCCTCGAACAAACGGTCGGCCATGTGCTGCACCAGGCGCTGCAGGCCGGCCGCGTCAGGCACGCCGCCGACTTGGAGCGTCAGCCCCACCTCGGCAGCCAGGCGTGCGCCGGCGGCCTCGATGCGCTGCACGCGGCCGGCGGCGTCCATGCCGACGATGCGCGCGCCGATGTCCACGGCCGTCTGCGCCACCACCGCGCCGTTCTCGCAGACAGCGATCTTGCTGGTGCCGCCGCCGATGTCGATGTTCATCACGCGGCAGCCCTCGCGGATGCTGCGCGCCGCCGCGCCCGAGCCCATCGCGGCGAGGGTGGTTTCCAGCGCGTCGCCGGCGCTGACCGCGACGAACTTGCCGGCCTGCGCGGCGAACAGCTCGCCGATGGCGCGCGCATTGCTGCGCCGCACGGCCACGCCGGTGAGGATGAGCGCGCCGCTGTCGATGAGCTCGGGTTGCACGCCGGCCAGCGCGTACTGCGCGTCGACGAACTCGCGCAGGGCGGTGGCATCGATGGTGAGGTCGTCCGCCGGCCCCGCGTAGGGCGTCAGCAGCACCTCGCTCTCGTGCAGCACGGTGCGTTCGGCCACCACGTAGCGGCTGTCCAGCCGTTCCAGCCGCAGCCGCGAGAACACCAGGTGCGAGGTGCTCGAGCCGATGTCCACGCCCACGCTGACGAGCACGATCTCGTCCTCGAACTCCAGGCTGCGGCGGACGTTGCTGAAGAAGACGCGCCCCTCCTGCGGCGCTTCAAGGTTCACGCCTGCGTCCTCGGCGGCGGTCATCCCGCCGCGCTGCTGGCCGTGTCGCTCTTCTTCGCTTCCACGCCTTCGGGCTTCTCGTACAGCTTCGGGTCCATGCGCGAGGCGATGCCGTTGGCCTTCAGGTCGGCCTCGTACTCCTGGCGCAGGTGCGGGTCTTCCATCCAGTACGGAATGCTGGTGCCGCCTTCGGTGACGTCCATCGCCGTGTAGTCGACGTGTTTGCTGCCCGGCGCGCCGGGGTCGCGCCCGGGGTTGTGCGGGCCGAACCAGGCCGTCAGGCGCAGCGGCTCGGGGCCGGCGCTGAAGTGCTGGTGGTACCAGCGTGAACCGCCCGGCGCCGCCGTCACGATACCCACGGGTTCGTAGTCGACACGCCGCACCTGCTCGGCCTTGCCGTCGCGCCACGGCGCTTCACCGGTGCGCTCGGGCCAGGTGTAGGTGTAGCCCTTGCCCTTCAGGCAGATGAGGATGGCCGCGCTGGTGTGCGCATGCGCCTTGCTGTAGCGCCCTTGCTCGTGCTGGCCGATCCAGAAATAGAACTGGTTGTTGGTCATGAAGGGCTCGACGCGGCGCCAGCCCGGGCTGCGCCGGTTGTCCAGCGGCAGCTCGCAGTTGATGACGTCGGGGATGAAGTTGGTGCGCCGCATCGCCAGGCCGCGCACCGGGTCGGGTTCGATGTCGTCCTTGGGCTTGAAGAAGTCGTCCGCGCCGTTGAAGCGGTCGCGGAAGACATACGGGTTGTTGAACACCGCGTCGACGTTGTTGATCATGTTCAACACGTTCGGCGCCGTGTTGCCGGCCAGCAGCAGCGCACCGCCGTTGGTGGCGTTGACGATGCGGAACCAGGCGTTCATCGGGATCGAGAACATCGAGCCCTTCTGCCATTCGAAGACGTGCTTCTTGGCGTCGCCTTCCTGCCAGACCTCCGTCGTGCCGCGGCCCTCCACCACGAGATAGATCTCCTCGTACATGTGCTTCTGCGCGTGCAGCGCGCCGGCCGGCGGCACCTCCACCACGAAGCAGCCCCACTTGGTTTCGGTGCCCAGCAACTGGATGTAGTGGCCCTTGCCGCCGGTGCGCTTCCACGGGAACAGCGGCAGGTTCTGCACCTTGCTGATGCCGATGTCGCGGAAGACCGGGATGCCTTCGCTTTCCATGAAGGCGTCGTAAGGCGTGGGCTGCTTCTTGAAGGTGCCGAAGCCCGCCTTCTTGTTGCCCGATGGCTCGTGCCAATGGGTCAGATCTTTGTCATGGGGCATGGCAGTCTCCAGGAAATGCAAGCGTTCCGCATAACAGAACACAGTTCTTTTATTTGAACCGCGGGTGATTTGAGCATAGACTTTTGAACACGTCAAAGCGCATGCCTTGAACGTGCAGCCGGCAGCACAGACCGGTGTGATCCGTGATAACCCGCAGCTCCAAGGAGACCTCTGGTGCGCGCACATTTCGCCTCGTTCTTGGCCGCCGCGCTGGCGGTGTGCAGCAGCCTGGCGCTGGCGCAGGCCACGCCACCCAGCCCCCACGCGGCCATCTACGGCTACAAGGGCGCCGACCGCAACGCGCGCTTGCTGGAACGGGCGAAGCAGGAAGGCAGTGTCACCGTCTACACCTCGCTGGCGCCTACCGAGGCCGCGCCGCTGGTGGAAGCCTTCGAGAAGAAGACCGGCGTCAAGGTCAACCTCTGGCGCGCGCTGAGCGACAGTGTGGTGAAGCGCGCGGTGACCGAGGCCCAGGCCAGGCGGCATGCCTTCGACGTGGTGGAAACCAACGGCCCCGAGATGGAATCGCTGGCGCGTGAGCAGGTGCTGGCCGAGTTCTTCAGCCCCTACCTCGCCGACCTGCCGGCGGACATCATCCCCAAGCACGGCCTGTGGGTGCCCGACCGGCTGAACTTCTTCGTCGTGGCCTACAACCCGAACAAGGTCAAGGCCAGCGAGCTGCCCAGAACCTACGAGGGCTTTCTCGACCCGAAGTGGAAGGGCCGCATCGCGCTGGAAGCCACCGACGCCGAGTGGATGGCCGGCGTGGTGAAGACCTGGGGCGAAGCGCGCGGCATGGACTTCATGCGCAAGCTCGGCGCCACCAAGCCCGACATGCGCAAGGGCCACGTGCTGCTGGCGCAGCTGATTTCATCCGGTGAAGTCGACGTGGGCCTGACGGCCTACCACGCCAACGCGCAGAGCTTCAAGAAGCGCGGCGCGCCGGTGGACTGGGCGCCTGTCGAGCCCGTGATCGCGCGGCCGCAGGGCATAGCCGTGGCGCGCCACGCGCCGCGCCCGCACGCGGCCTTGCTGTTCGTCGACTTCATGCTCTCGCCCGAGGCGCAGGAGATGCTGTCGGCGATGGGCCGCACACCGTCGAGCAACAAGGTGAAGACCGACACCAGCGGCATGGCCTTCGTGATGAGCGACCCCGCCGTGACGCTGGACGAAGCCGACAAGTGGCAGTTGCTGTGGGACAAGCTGTTCATGTCCAAATAAATTGCCTGAATGAACTGAACCTGATGGAGACCGAAATGTCCGATGACCCCCGTGCCCAGACCGCCCCGCCCGCCGACGAAGCGGTGTGGGAGCGCTGGACCAAGAAGCGCGTGTTCGTGCGTGCGCTGGAAGGCACCT
>JANMMD010000244.1:0-1857 GCA_031372905.1 Betaproteobacteria bacterium | reverse complement strand
CATCGCAATCGGCAGCATGCCCGCGCCCATCGCGATGGTGGTCATGATGATGGGCCGCGCGCGTTTGTGGCAGGCGTCGAGGATGGCCTCGAAGCGCTGCAGGCCATGCTCGCGGCGCGCCAGGATCACGTAGTCCACCAGCAGGATGCTGTTCTTCGTGGCGATGCCCATGAGCATGATCAGGCCGATCATGCTGGGCATCGACAGCGCCGTGTGCGTGACGAAGAGCGCGAGGAACGCGCCGGGAATCGACAGCACCAGCGCGCCCAGGATGGTGGCCGGCTGCACGAAATCCTTGAACAGCAGCACGAGCACGATGTAGATGCAGAGCACGCCGGTCAGCATCGCCAGGCCGAAGCTGGCGAAGAGTTCGCTCATCGCTTCGGCATCGCCGATCTCGGTCTGGATCACGCCCGGCGGCAGGTTCTTCACGCTGGGGAGCGCCAGCACCGCGTTCTTCACCTCGCCGAGCGCCTGCTGGTTGAGTTCGATCTCGAAGTTGACGTTGCGCTGGCGGTTGTAGCGGTCGATGGCCGCCGGCCCGCTGGCAATGCTGAGCGTGGCCACATTGCCCAACATCACCGGGCCGTTGCGGCCCGGCACCGGCAGACGCGCCAGCAAGGCCAGATCGGTGCGCGCCTCGGCCGGCAGACGCACGACGATCGGAATCTGGCGCTGGCTCAGGTTCAGCTTCGCCAGGCTCTGGTCGTAGTCGCCGGCGGTGGCGACGCGCAGCGTGTCGGCGATGGCGGCTGCGGTCACCCCCAGGTCGGCGGCCTTCGCCGGGTCGGGCCGCACGATGAGTTCGGGCCGCACGAGGCTGCTGCTGCTCGTCACCGCGCCGATGCCGGGGATGGTGCGCAGTTCACGCTCCACCACCGTGGCGTGCGCGCTCAGCGCCGCGCCGTCTTCACCCGCCAGCACCAGCACGTACTTTTCAGCGCTGGCCCCGAATCCCACCTTCACGCGCGCGCCGGGCAGCACCGCCAGGGCCTCGCGCAGCTGGGCTTCGATGTCCTGCTTGCTCAGCCCTCGGCGCTCGACGCGCGGCGTCATGTTGATCGTCAGCGTGGCCTTGGTGACATCGGGCACGCCGCCGCCGGGCGAGAAGGTGTCGGCACCGGTGCTGCCCGCACCGATGGCGGTGTAGACCAGCTTCACATGCGTGTTCTTCTGCACCAGCGCGCGCGCCTGTTCGGCCGCAGCGAAAGTCTGTTCGTAGGTGCTGCCGGGGGGCAGCGTCACCGTCACCTGCGTCTGGCTCAGGTCGTCGGGCGGCAGGAAACCGGTGGGCAGGTAGGGCACGAGCGCGAAGCTGCCGACGAAAAACACCGCCGTGGCCAGCAGCGTGAGCACGCGATGTTTCAAACACCACGCGGCCCAACGCAGGTAGCCGCCCATCCACGCCGGATCCCGGTGCTCGCCTTTCGGCGGTTTCAGGATGTAGGCCGCCATCATCGGCGTCAGCATGCGCGCCACCACCAGGCTGAAGAACACGGCAATGGCCGCGGTCCAGCCGAACTGCACGAAGAACTTGCCCGGCACGCCAGCCATGAAGGCCGTGGGCAGGAACACCGCGATCAGCGTGAAGGTGGTGGCAATCACCGCCAGGCCGATCTCGTCGGCGGCTTCCATCGCGGCGTCGTACGGCGATTTGCCCATGCGCAGGTGGCGCATGATGTTTTCGATCTCGACGATGGCATCGTCGACCAGGATGCCGACCACCAGGCTCATGCTCAGCAGCGTGACCGTGTTCAGCGTGAAGCCGAAGACGTAGTGCAGCACCGCGAAGGCCGGGATGATGGACAGCGGCAAGGCAGTGGCGGCCACCAGCGTGGCGCGCCAGTCGCGCAGGAA
>JANMMD010000227.1:0-7289 GCA_031372905.1 Betaproteobacteria bacterium | reverse complement strand
TCGTAGATGCCGTCCAGGTCGTCGGCCACCGTCGTGAGGTAGCAGCTGCTGAGCTGGCTGCGGCGCGTGCCACTGTTGAAGAGCGTCGGCGTGCTGCTCATGAAGTCGAAGTTCGACAGCACCGTGTAGAACTCGATGGCGCGCGCTTCGCGGTCGATCTCGCCCAGCGCCAGGCCCATGGCCACGCGCATGAAAAAGGCCTGCGGCATTTCGATGCGGGTTTCTTCGATGTGCAGGAAGTAGCGGTCGTACAGCGTCTGCAGGCCGAGGTAGTCGAACTGCAGGTCGCGTGAAGCGTCGAGCGCAGCGCCCAGCTTGGCGAGGTCGAACTGCATCAGCTTCTCGTCCAGCAGCTCGGCCTCGACGCCCTTCTTGATGAACTGCGGAAAGTACTCGGCGTAGCGCGTGGCCATCTGGCCCTGCGTGACGTTCTCGCCCAGGATCTCGCGGCGGATCGTGTGCAGCAGCAGGCGCGCGGTGGCGCGGGTGTAGGAGGGCTCTTTCTCGATCAGCGTGCGCGCGGCCATGATGGCGGCCTTGAACACTTCATCCAGCGGCACGCCGTCGTAGAGGTTGCGGCGCGTCTCGGCCATGATGGGCTCGGCCTTGACGTCGGCACCCAGGCCGGCGCAGGCGGCTTCCACCAGCTCACGCAGCGCCGGCATGTCCAGCGGTACACGCTGGCCGCCTTCGGTGACGTAAAGCTCGGGCGCCTGGGCCACCGCCGGCACGCCCTGGCGCGCACGCTCCTGCGCGCGGCGCTCGCGGTAAAGGACGTAAGCCCGAGCGACTTCGTGGTGGCCGCTGCGCATCAGCGCCAGCTCCACATGGTCTTGCACGTCTTCGATGTGGAAGGTGCCACCGCCCGGGCGGCTGCGCAACAGTGCACGCACCACGCCTTCGGTCAGGCGCTCCACCGTCTCGCGCACGCTGGCCGAGGCCGCGCCCTGGGTGCCGTGCACCGCCAGGAAGGCCTTCATCAGCGCCACCGCGATCTTGTTCGGCTCGAAAGACACCACCGCACCGTTGCGGCGGATGATCTGGTAGCCGGCATAGACCGCATTCGCGGCGCTGGGCTGCGTGGTGGCGCCGGTAGCGCCGACGGCCACCGGCCTGGCGGTGGTGGCCGGCGCGGTGGCGGTGTTCTGGGCAGCTTGCATTCAATCCCCTCTGAGTCGTTCGGTTTGTTCGGTTCGTTTGGCGCCGCAACGGCCACGCCGCCTGGCGTGCGAACCGCAGCGTTCGGGCTTGCACGTGGGGCGGGTTCTGGTCGGGCCGGGCGGTGGCTGTGCCGCAGATGCTGCGCAGGCCCTGGATGTCTTCCGAAAGGGCCGCAAACACACCTGCACGCCAACCGCCTGTCACCTCGTCCAGGCCCGCGGCGTGCAGGTCGGTGAAGTCACGAGATTATCACGTGGAGGCACTATATCTGGGGTGCCGCCTGCCTTCAAGGCACTACGGCTAGTGTGTCCCTCGGGCTTGCCCCAATGCCGCCAGCTGCCGCCTGCGGTGCTCGAAACCGGCCTTGCTCAGGCCATGCGGCGATGCACCGCGCCAGTTCGACCTGCAGCCGCACAAAGCCGCACGCCAGTTGGCAAAAACCGGGCAAGTGGCCATCCAGCCCGCGCGCCTGAACGATCTCGTGCCGTGCGGGCTGGCCGCGCTGCGGCAGCACCTGGGCTCGGCCCGGGTTGTGAGCGAAGGTGCAGGGGGCCGGGTGGAGCGACGCCGGGTCGCGCAGGAACAACGGTCGCTTGCGAGAAGTGCGCGCTCAGTCGTTGTCGGCGTCTGCGGCACCCACGCCCAGGCGAGCCATGCGGTAGCGCATCTGGCGCAGCGACAACCCGAGGCTGGCGCCCGCTGCGGTGCGGTTGTAGCGATGCCGCTCCAGCGCACGCTCCAGGATCTCGCGCTCGACGCCGTCGAGGTGGGCCGCCAGGTCGCTGGGCAAGGCCATCACGTTCGGGGCCGACGACGTAGCGGCCAGCGCCATCGGCACGGTCGGCACCGTGGGCGCCTCGGCGTCGGCACCGGGCGCGTCGTCCATGGCGTCTTCAGGCAGGCCCAGATCGGCTCGCTCAAGGCGCGGCGAGTTCGACAATGCCAGGGCGCGGTGCAGCAGGTTTTCCAGTTCACGCACGTTGCCGGGGAAGCCATAGCGCGCCAGGTGCAGCAGCGCCTCAGCCGACAGCGTCGGCGCCGGGCTCACTCCGGCGTCACGGGCGATGCGCTGCAGCACGCTCGTGCACAGCGCGGGCAGATCGGCCAGGCGCTCGCGCAGCGGCGGCATCGTGACGCGGATGACGTTGAGGCGGTAGAACAGGTCTTGGCGGAAGCGCCCGGCCTGCACCTCGGCGGCCAGGTCCTTGTGCGTGGCGCTGACGACGCGCACGTTGACCGGCGCTTCGGAGATCGCGCCCAGGGGCCGCACCGCACGCTCCTGGATCACGCGCAGCAGCTTGCTCTGCATCGCCAGCGGCAAGTCGCCGATCTCGTCGAGAAAGAGCGTGCCGCCTTGCGCGGCCTGGAAGAAGCCTTCGCGGTCGTCATTGGCACCGGTGAAGGCGCCCTTGCGATAGCCAAAGAACTGCGCTTCCAGCAGGTTTTCGGGGATGGCGCCGCAGTTCACCGCGACGAAGGGCAGCGCGCTGCGCGGCGAGACCTCGTGCACCGCACGCGCCACCAGTTCCTTGCCGGTGCCGGATTCGCCGCACACCAGCACCGGGGCCATGCTGTGGGCCACCCGTTCGATGAGCGCGCGCACCTGTTGGATGGACGGCGCCTCGCCGACGATGCGCCGCAGCGCCGCATGCACGGCAGCGCCACCCGAAGCCGCCGCGCCCACCACGGGCGGCGATACGGCCGCCGGGCGCAGCGGTGCCGGTGCACCCGAAGACGGCGTGCGCCCGAGCGCAGAAGCAACGGCAGCGCGGAACTGACGCAAATCCACTGGCTTGGTGAGGTAATCGTAGGCGCCGGCCTTCAGGGCCTCCACCGCGTTCTCGGGCGAGCCATAAGCGGTGATGACGATGGCCTTCTCGGGCCGAGCCGCCTCTTCCATGCGGCGCAGCAGCTCCAGCCCGGTACCGTCGGGCAGGCGCATGTCGGTGATGACGAGTTGGTAGCCGCCGGCACCGCGGCTTTGCAGCAGCGACCAGCCCTCCTCCACCGACGCCGCGCTCTCGACGTCGTAACCCTCGCGCACCAGCGTCAGCTCGTAAAGCGTGCGCAGGTCAGGCTCGTCGTCGATGACGAGCAGGCGTGCGCCACCAGGGGGCGGGGTGCCAGGCGGTGTCGAGGGCGGGGCGGGAAGGCTCATGGCTCCAGGGGCAGGGTGTGGGCTGCGTCGCTCAGCGCGGTGCGCCGCAGGTTCACGACAAACTCGTTGCGCAGGCGCTCGGCAGAAGGGCGGGGCCGGTATTCGATGCTGGCGCCGTAACGCTCACACAGCTCTCGACAAATGTACAAGCCGAGGCCCGAACCCCGGCTGCGCGTGCTGAAGAAGGGTTCGAAGAGATGGCGCTCCACCTCCGGCGCGATGGGCGGGCTGTCGCTCAGCACCGAGATCTGCGCCCAGCCGTCGTCGCGCCCCGCCAGGCGGAGAAAGATCGCGCCCCGGCCCGCGCTGGAATGCCGGTGCGCGTTGTCCAGCAGGTTCACCAGCACGCGGCGCAGGTGTTCAGGGTCGAAGATCACACCCAGCGGCGCCGTCGGCAGTTCGGCGCGCAGCCGGCTGTCCGGCGCCAGCGGCACGCCTGCGGTTCGCGCCCAGTCGGCCGCGGCCGCAGCCACCGTGGCACTGGCATCGATGGCGCGCAGTTGCGGCTCGCCGCCCGGGGCCACCTCCATCACGTCGTCGACCAGCTGTTTCAGGCGTTCGACGTTGTCGGCCACCATCTGTGCCAGGCGCTGCTGTCCGGGCGGCAGCCCGTCCTCGAGCAGCAGCGCATTCGCCTGCGAGATGGCCGCCAGCGGGTTGCGTATTTCATGCGCGATGCCAGCCGACACGCGCCCCATAGCGGCCAGCTTTTCTTGCCGGATGCGCGCCTGCAGCGTGCGCAGGTCTTCCAGCAGCAGCACCGCAAAAGGCTCGGCCGCATTGGCATCGGATGACGCTGTCTCGTCGCCGCCGTCTGCGCCACGTTCTGCGCCCCCCTGCGCGCCGCGCTCCAGCCCGCGGCCGCGCATGAAGCGCACGCGCAGCCGCAAGGTGCGCGTGTGGCCTTGGCCGAAGCTGAGCATCACGTCGCGGCCGGCCTCGGGCCACTCACCCTCAACCAGCGCCTGTGCCACGGCGGCCAGCAGCGCCGCCCATGCCGGCTTTTGATCGAGCAGAAACGGCGCTGGCGGATGCAGGCCCTGGTCGACGAGCAGCGCACGCGCAGCGGGGTTGGCAGCGCGCACACGCAGCCGGCGATCCACCACCAGCACCCCATCGGCCATCTCTTCGATCACCAGGCGGTTGAGCTGTGCCTGCTGCCGCGCCAGTTCCAGGCTGCCGCGCGCGGCCAGCTCTTCGCGCGCCAGGCGCCCGGCCAGTTCGCCCGAGAGCAGCGTGATGACGAACATGCCGAGGCCCGCCAGGCCCGACTGCAGCATCAGCGGCGCTGCGGCATCGCCACCCAGGCCAGCGCGCCAGGCTGCCAGCAGCAGCACCAGGGACACGCCCGCCGCGGTGCCCAGCGCCAGCAGCCGCGAGGTCAACACACCGGCCATCAGCACCGGCAGCACCAGCAGCGCCGCATAGTTCAGCGAGGCGCCGACTTCCACCAGGTGCAGCAGCGAAAAGGCGATGAGGTCGACGCCGATGGTGGCCAGCCACTGACGCCGGCGTTGCCGGCTTTGCGACTGTGGCTGCGCCAGCTTGCCAAAGCGCGGCAGCAGCCACAGCGTCACGGCCTGCACGCCGTAAAGCAGCGAGATCAGCGTCAGCCATTCGGCCGGGCGCGTGCCAAGCAGGCTGCCCGCGCCCTGCACGCCCACAAGACCCAAACCGATGACCGCCCGCGCCGCCGCGTAGGTGCGGTAGACGCGAGCCAGCGCATCGTCCTGCGCATGCACGATGCGGCGCGCCTGGCGCAGCAGAAAGCGGCTGTCCGTGGCGGCCTCGCCCGAGGCCAGCCAGCCGGCATCGAAATAAGACTCGGCGCCGGCGGCTGCATCGGTGTTGCCGAAGTTCGGAAACAGGCTGTCGTCGCGCCGGCGCCCTTCGGCACCGCTGCCGCCGCGGCGGTCAGCGCGACGGCGGTCGCCATGGCGACGGTTGGCGTCCGAGCCGCCCAGGCCGGGGCTCATGGCGCGCTCATGGCGGGCTCACGGCGCGGTCATCCCCGGCGCGTGGCCTTCAGCGCGGGCCGGCCAGGCGGTGTGCCTCGCCGCAGAAAGGCCGGCCGGCGACATCCATCAAGGCCTCGGCCTGTGGCAGGTGCACACCGCAATGGGCGCAAGCCAACATCGGCGTGGGCGCGGCGGGCTCGCGCGCGGCGCCTTGCGCCTGTTCGCGGGGTGGCGTGCGCGGCCGATCGTCGGATGCGCGGCTGCGCCGCAGCCACCAGATGGCCAGGCCCACCACGGCCAGCAGGATGACGTACTTCATCAAGCGGGGCCACCCCGGGCCAGCAGCACTTCCACCACGAAGCGGGAACCCACGTAGCCCAGCAGCAGCAGCACCGCGCCCGCGTACAGCCAGCGCGTGGCGCGGCGTCCGCGCCAGCCGCGCGTGCGCCGGCCCAGCAGCAGCGCCGCGAACACGGCCCAGGCCAGCAGCGAGAACATCGCCTTGTGGTCGGTCCAGCGCCATTGCACGGTGCTGACGACGCCCAGCACCAGCGTGGCGGTGAGCACCGCAAAACCGGCCTCGACGAAGTGGAAGGTGACACGCTCCAGCTGCAGCAAGGGCATGCCCATCGCGCTGGGGCCGAGCGCTTGCAGCCGGCCGACGGGCCCGCCAGCACGCAAGCGGCGCTCGGCGGCATCCAGCATCAAGGCATGCAGCACCGCAGCGCCGAACAAGCCGTAGGCACTGACACCCAGCACGAAGTGCAGCGGCGCCAAGGTCGAGGTGATGGGCCGCACCTCACCCGGGAAAGCCGCCATCACGCCCACCGCCAGCACGCCGGCCAGCGCCAGGCCGCGGCGCACCGTCAGCAAGGGCGCAAAGCGGCTTTCCACCGCGTAGACGGCGATCACCAGCCACACCGTGACGCTGAGCACGGGCGCAAAACCCAGGCGCGCGCCGGGCTGGGGCAGGCCGATGCCGGCGATGTCGATGACGAGCAGCACGCCGTGCACCACCCAGCCGCCCAGCAGCGCCGCTGCCGAGAAGCGCCGCAAGGGCGCCAGCGGCAGCGCCGCCAGCCCATACAGCAGCAGCGCCATCACCACCAGCAGCAGGCCACCACCCGGTGCCAGCACGGGGGACGCGGTCGATAGAATCATCGCGACAGTGTAATGACCGCGCGCCCGCTCACGGCGTCGTGGGCCGACCCCCTCCTCGCCCCTCCCGCATCACTCCTCCCCATGGCCTCAGCCCTCACCGACCGCCTGTCCAAGCTGGTGAAGACCATGCGAGGCCAGTCGCGCATCACCGAAGCCAACGTGCAGGACATGCTGCGTGAAGTGCGCATGGCGCTGCTGGAGGCCGACGTGGCGCTGCCCGTGGTGCGCGACTTCGTGGCGCGCGTCAAGGAAAAGGCGCTGGGCACCGAGGTTGCTGGCTCGCTGAACCCCGGCCAGGCGCTGGTGGGCATGGTGCACAAGGAGCTCGCCGCGACCATGGGCGAGGGCGTGGCCGACATCAACCTGGCGGCGCAGCCGCCGGCGGTCATCCTGATGGCCGGCCTGCAGGGCGCGGGCAAGACCACGACCACGGCCAAGCTGGCCAAACACCTGATCACCAAGCGCAAGAAGAAGGTGCTCACGGTCTCGGCCGACGTCTACCGCCCCGCGGCCATCGAGCAGCTGAAGACCGTGACGGCGCAGGCCGGCGCCGAGTGGTTCCCGTCCGACCCGACGCAGAAGCCGCGCGAGATTGCGTTGGCGGCGCTGGATTACGCCAAGCGCCACTACTTCGACGTGCTGCTGGTCGACACCGCCGGCCGCCTGGGCATCGACGAAGCGCTGATGGCCGAGATCACCGAGCTGCACGCTTTGCTCAAGCCGGTGGAGACGCTGTTCGTCGTCGACGCCATGCAAGGCCAGGACGCGGTGAACACCGCCAAGGCCTTCAAGGAGGCGTTGCCGCTGACCGGCGTGGTGCTGACCAAGCTCGACGGCGACAGCCGCGGCGG
>JANMMD010000218.1:0-17083 GCA_031372905.1 Betaproteobacteria bacterium | reverse complement strand
GCCGTCTTCAGCAGTTCGCGGCGGCTGGCGCTGGCCGTGGCCTTGGCCGCCGTTTCTGCGGCCGTGGGGACCAGCGATGACACATGTGGGGTCTCACTCAAGCCCACGCCCCTTCACCAGCGCCAGGTCGGCCGCTGTCGGCACGAGGCCATCGGTGAAGTAGCCGGCGGCCACCTTGGCCTCCATCTCCACCTTGGCGTCGGCGGGAATCAATTCGTCAGGAATCTTCACTCGTTCACCCACTTCGATACCGCTGCCCGTGATGGCGTCGTATTTGTCATTGCTCATGCTCACCAGGCGGTGGATCTTGCGGATGCCCAGCCAATGCAGCACGTCGGGCATCAGCTCTTGAAAACGCATGTCCTGCACACCGGCCACACATTCGGTGCGCAGGAAGTATTTGTCGGCGCGGTCGCCGCCCACCTGGCGCTTGCGTGCGTTGTAGACCAGGAACTTGGTCACCTCACCCAGGGCGCGGCCTTCCTTGCAGCTGTAGGCGATCAAGCCGACGCCGCCTTGCTGCGCGCCGCGGATGCATTCTTCGATGGCGTGCGTGAGGTAGGGCCGGCAGGTGCAGATGTCGCTGCCGAAGACATCGCTGCCATTGCATTCGTCGTGCACGCGCGCGGTCAGCGTGACCTCGGGGTTGGCGAGATCGCGGATGTCGCCGAGGACATACAGCGTCTGCCCGCCGATGGGCGGCAAGAAGACCTCGAGGTCGCTGCGCGTCACCAGCTCCGGGTACATGCCCCCGGTTTCTTCGAAGAGGGCCCGGCGCAGGTCGGCCTCGCTGACCTTGAAGCGCTCGGCCACCCCGGGCAGCCACCACACCGGCTCCACCGCCACCTTGGTGACGCTGGCGCTGCTGTCTTCGAGCAGGTGTTTGCCGTCCACCTGCAGGCGACCGAAGGCCAGCGCCTGCTTGATCTCGGGCAGGTGGATGTGCGCCTTGGTCACCGCGATGGTCGGGCGGATGTCGTAGCCGCGTTCCAGGTAGTCGGCATACACCGTCTGCACGCTGGCGCCCCAGGGGTCGATGCTGACCATCTTCTCGGGCCCGCCCTCGGTGTGGCTCCACTGCGGGTAGGGGCCGATGGGGTCGGTGGGCGAGGTGTTGGTCAGGTCGGCGCGGTGGCCGCGTTCCAGGTTGCCCGCGGCCACGGCCAGCGCGCGGTAGACGCCGTAGCTGCCGCTGTGGGTGCCGATGACGTTGCGCTGCGCCCGGTTGCCGGTGCTGCCCACCACGGGGCCGCGCTCTTGCGGATCGGCCGCACCCCAGCGCAGCGCGGGTGCACTGTCTGTGCCCTGGCCGGGGTGCGAGGTCAGGCGGATGTGGCGTGTGGCCGCCGGCGGGGTGGGGCTGTCCATGGAGCGAGTTTTCGTAGAGAGGGCGCGGGGAAGGGCTGGAAGATACGCCACATTGGCGGTAGCGGCTTCCGCGAGCGAGCCGCGCTGCCTGAAGGTGAATTTTCCGCTTGAGGTGACGCACGGTTACATGAGAATCGCGGCAGCGCTCGCGCAACCTGGCGCACGGCCTCAGTGGCCACTATCGACAAGCCCCACGAGGAGATCTCATGAAGCTGAAGACGATCGGTCTGGCCTTGTTGGTGCTCGGCATGCCTCTGGCTGCCACGGCACAGACGCTCTCGCGCGCGATGCCGGTGCCTATCGTGGTGACGGTGCAGGACGGCAGCATCACGGTGTCTGACGGCGAGTTCCGCGCCAATTCGACCGCCACCACCTGGACCATCGCCACGGCGGGCTACACCTTCACAGGCGGGGGCATCGATTTCGGCAGCGCGCAGTCGCAGTTCAGCTGCAGCACCGTCAACCAGGGCCAGGGCATGCGCTGCTCCCGCAGTGCGGGCAGCACGGGGCGGTTTGCCTACACCATCAGGCTGGTGAACCAGACGGCGGGGCAGACGCTGCAGTCGACGGACCCGAACGTGATCTGGGTCAACAGCGACTGAGCCTCAGCCGCCAGATGCCAGCAAGGCCGCGATCCGCGCCACGGCAGCACCCAATTCAGAACTCGGGCCGGAGTCTGTTGTTCTCATCATCTCGCCAGCCTGCGCAAACGCCGCACTCGCAGCGTCGGTATGGCCGGCCCGCCACTCGCATTCGGCGCGATTGCACAGCAGCAGGCCAAGGCTGAGTCTGTCACTGGCCTCGCGCAGCAACCACTCTCCCCGCGCGAGGCTGAGCCGTGCGCCGTCAAAATCGCCCGACTTGGCCTGAGGCAGGCTCAGGCTGCTGAGGGTCTGGCCTTCGAGCCGGGTGTCGCCCAAGAGGCGCGCCGCAGCCAAGGCTGCCTGGAAGCAGGCGATGGATTCCGGCCGTCGCCCAGCGGTGTCATGGACCTGCCCGAGGTTGCCCAGCACGGCGCACTCCAGCTTTGCATGGCCCAGCTGGCGCGCCACTGCCAGCCCTTGCTCGAGTGCCGCGCTGGCACCGCGCAGGTCGCCCAACAGGAGGCGTGTCACGCCCAGGTTGGCCACCAGGTTGCCTTCTCGTTGTTTGTCGCCCAGACGCCGCACCACCGCCAAGCCTTCCTCACCCAGCGCGACCGCGCGCTCCAGGCGGCCCTGTGAAGCGTGCAGGTTGGCCAGGTTTCCCGAGACGGTGCCTTCCCAGCGCTGATCACCGGTGCGGCGCGACAACGCCAGCGCCGCCTCGTATTGCGCCTGCGCCTGCTCCATGCGCCCCTGGTCGAATTCGACGATGCCCAGCCCGTTCAGCGCCGCACACTCCAGCGCCGTATCGCCCGCCCGGCGTGCCAGCGCCAGCGCGTGGCTGTGCCGCACACGCGCCGCGTCGGGTTGCCCGGCGCGCGCTTGCAATCCGCCCAGCCGGATGCTGGCTGCAGCTTCACAGGCCGCATCGCCGGCGGCCTCGGCCAGGCCCAGTGCGGCCTGCAGGTGTTCGGTGGCCGCGACGCGCTGGCCTGCGGCTTCCAGCGCGTGGCCCCACACGGCGTGCACGTGGGCGGCCGCGCTGCCCGCGAGGCCAGGCAACGCGCCCACCGAGGCGGCCAGCGTCACGCCCACGCTGAACGGCCCGCGCAGGTTCAGCGCCGCCCAGGCGCCATCCAGCGCGCCAGCTGCCACCGCGGCGTCGCCCGCCAGCACGGCGCGGCGGCAGGCCACCACCAGGTTGTCGAGTTCGGCGCCGGCATGGGCGGCAGCGCGCTGCGGGCCGAGGGCGGCGAACCATGCGCCGTGGCGGGCCTGGGCCTGCGCCACCGCGGCCGCGCCGCTGCCGGGGTAACGGCCCTCGGTCATCAGGTGTTCGGCCGCGTAGGCCTGCACGCTGCCCAGCAGGTCGTAGCGCTCGTCACCCAGCGTGCGGACGAAACTCTTGTCGACCAGGGCCTGCACCACGTCCAGCGTCCACGGCGGGTCGGGCAGGTGGCTGAGCTCGATCACCGCCTCGGCGGCTTCCATCGTGAAGCCGCCTTCAAACACCGACAGCTGCGCCAGCGCCGCCTTCTCGGCGGTGGGGAGAAGGCCCCAGCTCCAGTCGAAGGTGGCGCGCAGCGTGGCCTGGCGGTCGAGGCGGCCGCCGCTGCTGGCCAGCAGCTTGAAACGTTCGCTCATGCGCGCCAGCAGCGCGCGCGGTGCCAGCGTGCGCGTGCGCGCAGCCGCCAGCTCGATGGCCAGCGGCAGGCCGTCGAGCAGGCCCACCAGTGTGGCGATGGCGGCCTGGTCTTCCGGCCCGGGCTGGAAGTCGCGGCGCGCGGCCTCGGCGCGGCGCGTGAAGAGTGCCTGCGCGTCGTGCGCCGCGAGTGGCGCGAGCGCCAGCGTCTCTTCACCGGGGATGCCCAGCACCTCGCGCGTGGTGACGAGGAAACGCGCCTCGCCAGCACGGTCAAGCCAGCGGCCCAGGGTGCTTTCGGCGTGGCGCGCCAGGTGCTCGAAGTTGTCCAGGATCACGAGGCAGGCGCCGCGCCCGGCGATGGCGTTGCCGAGCTGCACGATGGGGTCTTCCTGCCCCAGCGGCACCTGCAGGCCCTGCGCCACGGCGCTGGCGATGCCCTCGATGCTGCGCGCCGGCGCGAGATCGCAAAACCAAACGCCGCCGGGGTGTTCACCCATCCAGGCCCAGCCGTAGCGCGTGGCCAGCCGCGTCTTGCCGCCGCCGCCGATGCCCAGCACCGACACCAGCCGCGCGCCGTCATCGAAGCGCCGCGCCAGTTCCTGCAGCATGGGGCGGCGGCCGACGAAGGCATCGCGCTCGGCCGGCAGGCTGTGCGGCAGCTCGCGCAAGGGCAGCCACAGGCCGTTGTGCCTGTCGCCCTGGCGCAGCACGCGCCAGACCTTGGTGGAATCGGGCGGCGGCGTGAAAGGCGCGTCCTCGTCGCCGAGCTCGAAGAGTTCGATCGGCACCGGCAGGCCCTTGACCTGCCAGTGGCCGTGCGACATCACGCGTTGCGGCACCTCGCCCAGCGCCGCCACGGCCTGCGCCGTGAGCAGGGTCTGCCCGCCCAACGCCGTGGACATCACGCGCGCTGCGATGGGCTTGCTGACGCCGTCCACCTCGAAGGGCTTGGCGCCCAGCGCCACGTCGGCGGCCGGCGCCTCGCGGATGGTGACGGCGCCCACGTGCAGGCCGGCACGCGCCTTCATCGGCACCGGCAGCCCGGCCAGTGCGCGGTGGTAGCCCAGCGCGTAGCCCACGGCGTCTGCGGCCTGGGCAAAGAGCAGCAGAAAACCGTCGGTCTTGTCGATCTCCTGGCCGCGCCACTGCCGCAGCAGATCACGCGCCAGGCGGTCGTGCTGGGCCGACAAGGCGGCCCAGGCCTCGTCGCCCAGCTGCTGCGTGAGGGCGGCGCTGTCAACCAGGTCGGTGAGCAGCAGGGCGACGGGCGTGTCCATGGGGTCCCTCAGCGCGCTGGGTCGTTCAAGCCAGGCCGCGCACCGGCAGCGCAGCGCTGCGCTGCAGCCAGTTCTCGGGCGCGTAGCGGGCACGGGCATCGGTGGCATGCAGCGTGTAGGCCAGCCGGCTCTTCGCGCTGCGGTTGGGCGCACTGCAGTGCGGCAGCAGGCCGTGGAAGACGATCAAGGTGCCCGCGGCCACGGGCAGCGGCACGGCCTCGGCCATGGTCGGCCAGGGTGTGGCATCGAGCGCCTGCATGTGCAGCGTGCCGCTGGCGTGGTCGCAGCGGTATTGCTCGCGCAGCGCCGCTGGCCCACCGTCGGCGCCGCGATGCCCGCCGCGTTGTATCCACAGGCAGCCGTTGTCCAGCGTGGCGTCTTCCAGCGCGAACCAGAAGGTCGTCACCGTCTGCGGGGTGGTGACGAAGAAGCTGGCGTCCTGGTGCCAGCCCACTTCGCCGCCGATGTGCGGCTGCTTGAAGATCACCTGGCTTTGCCACACCTGCGGCTGCAGCAAGCCCAGGTCGCGGCCCAGTTCGGCCAGCGCCGGCCCGTGCGAAAAGGCTTCGAAAACCGGGTCGCGGTCGTGCAGCGCGTGGCCGATCTTGTTGATGCTGCGCTCCTTGGGCACGCGCAGCTGGCCGTGCTCGTCGAGCGCCTCTTCCTCGAAAAAGCAGTGCACGGCCTCGGCAGAGGCCAGCAGCGCGGCATCGGTCACCTGGCTGCGGTCACGCGTGGAGAAGCGGCTGGTCTGGGCGCTGGGGGTGAAGGCGTGCACGATGTCCCGCGCGCGTCGGCAGACAGCGGCCAGCTCGTCGGCGGCCTTGAAGCCGGGCAGCACCAGGCAGCCGTCGCGCTGCCAGGTATCGAGGTCCGCGGGGCTCAGCATGTGGGGGGCGTGGCTTGCGTCGGTCGGGCGCATCTGTTGCGTAGGGGCATCGGAAGGGGCCTGTGCGGCGGGCGAATCCCCTGGTTTTCACCAAGTTGGGCGGGTCGCCGCGGCATCATCCGATGGTATTCGGGCGGCCTGTCCTGCAGGCCGTTCCAGCTGCCCACCGAATTGCCTTTCATCGCTCCGGAGTTTGCCCATGCCCGCTTCCACCTGCTTTCGTCCCGCCCACCACGCCCTGGCCGCCGCCGCGCTGGCCTTCTTGAGCACCGGCGCCCAGGCCCAGACCGCAGCGGCAGCCACGCCCGGCCAGTTGCAGACCATCACCGTCACCGCCGAGCGCCGGCTGGAGAACATCCGCGACGTGCCCAGCTCCATCAGCGCGCTGCAGGGCGAGATGCTGGAAGTGCTGAACAGCGGCGGGCAGGACATCCGCCTGCTGGCCGGCCGCGTGCCCAGCCTGAACATCGAGAGCAGCTTCGGCCGCGCCTTCCCGCGCTTCTACATCCGCGGCCTGGGCAACACCGACTTCGACGTCAACGCCTCGCAGCCCGTCAGCCTGGTCTACGACGACGTGGTGCAGGAGAACCCCATCCTGAAGGGCTTCCCGATCTTCGACATGGAGCGCATCGAGGTGCTGCGCGGCCCGCAGGGCACGCTGTTCGGCCGCAACAGCCCGGCCGGTGTGGTGAAGTTCGACAGCGCCAAGCCGACGAAGAAGTTCGAGGGCTACGGCCTGGCCGCCATCGGCAGCGACCGCATGGTGAACGTCGAGGGCGCGGTGAACGTGCCCTTGTCGCCCACCTTCGCGTTGCGCGTGGCGGCCCTGTCGCAGAACCGCGATGACTGGGTGAAGAACGGCAACCCGCGCGGCCCGACGCGTGAGATGGAGGGCTACAACGACAACGCCGCGCGCGTGCAGATGCTGTTCAGCCCGAACAAGGATTTCAGCGCGCTGCTGAATGTGCATGCGCGCGACCTGAAGGGCAGCGCACGCGTCTTCCGTGCCAACATCATCCAGCCCGGCACCAACAACCTCGTCGCCGGTTTCGACGAGAACAAGGTCTTCCAGGACGGCATCAACAGCCAGAAGGTGCAAAACACCGGCGGCAACCTGCGCCTGCGCTGGGATCTCGGCAACGGCATGGCGCTGAGCAGCATCACGGGCTACGAGACCGTGGAATCGTTCAGCCGCGGCGACATCGATGGCGGCTTCGGCGCCGGCTTCCTGGGTGCCGGCAACTTCGGCCCGGGCTTCATCCCCTTCGATGCCGAAAGCGGTGACGGCCTGCCCAAGCACAAGCAGTTCACGCAGGAAGTGCGCGTGGAAAGCACCGGCAAGGGTGCGCTGCAGTGGCTGGCCGGCGTGTACTACTTCGACGAGAAGCTGAAGATCGACAGCGTGAACTACAGCAGCCTGGGCGGCAACGCGCAGAACGGCTTTGCCACGCAGGACCAGGACAACAAGGCCTACGCCGTCTTCGGCAGCGTGAACCTCGAGGTGAGCCCGCAGCTGAAGCTGCGCGGTGGCCTGCGCTACACCAAGGACGACAAGGACTTCTTCGCCGACCGCATCCAGGCGCCGCCCTTCAGCCCCACCTTCATCGGCCGCCGCACGGCCAACACCAGCGCCACCAACACCAGCGGCGACGTCAGCGCCACCTACGCGCTGGACAAGGACACCAACGTCTATGCACGTGTGGCCACCGGCTTCCGCGCGCCGTCCATCCAGGGCCGCCTGCTGTTTGGCGACACGCTGTCTGTGGCCAAGAGCGAGAAGGTCACCAGTTACGAAGCCGGCGTGAAGGCCGACCTCTTCAACAAGCGTGCTCGCGCGGCGTTCAGCGTCTTCAGCTACACGCTGAAAGACCAGCAACTCACCGCAGTGGGCGGCGCGGCCAACTTCAACCAGCTGGTCAACGCGGCCAAGAGCACCGGCCAGGGCTTCGAGCTCGACCTGCAGGCGCTCGTCACCGACAACCTGATGCTCACCTTCGGCGGCGGCTACAACAAGACCAAGATCCGCGACGGCAACCTGGCCGTGGCGCCTTGCGGCGGTGGCTGCACGGTGAAGGACCCGACCGTGGTGCGCAACGGCACGACGCTGGCACTGATCGACGGCAACCCGCTGCCGCAGGCGCCCGAGACCACCCTCAACGCCACCGCGCGCTACACCATGCCCTTGGCAGGCGGCGACTTCTACGTGCTGGCCGACGTGGTCTACCGCAGCAAGATCAATTTCTTCCTCTACGAAAGCACCGAGTTCACCGGCAAGGCGCTGACCGAGATGGGCCTGCGTGCCGGCTACAGCTTCGGCAACGGCAAGTACGAAGCGGCGGCTTTCGTGCGCAACCTGACGAACCAGATCCGCGTGGTGGGCGGCATCGACTTCAACAACCTCACCGGCTTCATCAACGAGCCGCGCACTGTCGGCGTCAGCTTCAAGGCGAACTTCTGAGGATGCTGAAGCGCTCGGCAGCGGCGGGCGTCCTGCTGGCGTGGGCCCTGGGCTTTGCAGCCCAGGCGCACGCCCAGCCGGCCATCATCTTCGAGCTGGGCGGCAAGAACGACAAGAGCTTCGGCCAGGCCGCCTCGGAAGGGGCCGAGCGCTGGAAGAAGCAGAGCGGCAAGCCGTATCTCGAATTCGAGATCAGCAACGCCGCGCAGCGTGAACAGGCCGCGCGGCGTTTTGCGCAGCGCGGCGCCAACCCCATCGTCGGCGTCGGCTTCCCGCAGGCCAGCAGCATCGAGGCGGTGGCGCGCGACTTTCCGAACACGCGCTTCGCCATCGTCGACAGCGTGGTGGCCTTGCCCAACGTGCAGAGCTTCGTCTACCGCGAACACGAAGGCGCGTTTCTCGCCGGCCTGCTGGCGGCGCTGGCCAGCAAGAGCGGCAGGCTCGGCTTTGTCGGTGGACAGGACATCCCGCTGGTGCGCAAGGTGCTGTGCGGCTACGAGCAAGGTGCGCGGTACGGCAATGCCAGCGTGCAGGTGCTGTCGGCCATGACCGGCACCACCAACGCCGCCTGGACCGACCCCGCGCGCGGTGCCGAGCTCACGCGCACGCAGGCCGCGCAGGGTGCCGACGTGATCTTTGCCGCCGCCGGCACCACGGGTCTCGGTGTGCTGCAGGCCGCGGCCGACCTCGGCCTGTTGGGCATTGGCGTCGACAGCAACCAGAACGGCCTGCACCCAGGGCGCATGCTGAGCTCGATGCTCAAGCGCACCGACGTGGCCGTCTACCAGGCCTTCGAAGGTGTGCAGCCCGGCGTCACCACGCTGGGCTTGAAAGAGGGCGGGCTCGACCTGGCCTACGACGAGTACAACGCCAAGCTGGTGACCCCGGCGATGCGTGCGCGCGTGGAAGCGGCCAAGGCCGAGATCGTGGCCGGGCGCCTGAACGTCGTCGATTGGACGGTGGCCAAGGCCTGCCGGTGAACAGCCCGCAGCAACTGCAGCTCGCCACCGCCGACGGCACCGTGCTGGCGGCCACGGTTTTTGCCGCCAGCGGGCCGGACTGGATCGTCGTCGGCGGCGCCACCGCGGTGCCACGTGGCTTCTACCGGCGTTTTGCCGAGCACGCGCAGGCGCGCGGCGTCAACGTGCTGACGCTGGATTACCGTGGCATCGGCGGCTCGCGCCCCAAGTCCTTGCGCGGCTACCTGCCTGACTACGCCGACTGGGCGCGCCAGGATCTGGCCGCTGCGGTGGCCTACGCCGCGGAACGCGGGCCCGTCTACCTGGTGGGCCACAGCTACGGCGGCCATGCCATCGGCCTGCTGCCTGCCGCGCAACGTGCGCAGCTGCGTGCCGCCTACGTGGTGGCCGGCGGTGCCGGCTGGCACGGCTGGATGCCGCGCTCAGAGCGCTTCAAGGTGCTGCTGTTGTGGCACGTCATCGGCCCGGTGGCCACCACGCTGCTGGGCTACCAACCCCTGAAGCGCCTGGGCATCGGAGAAGATCTGCCGGTGAGCATCTACCGCCAGTGGAAGCGCTGGTGCGGCTTTCCGCGCTACTTCCACGACGACCCCACCGCCACCGAGCTGGTGCGCGGCTTCGCCGAGGTCACGCTGCCCATCGCCGCGGCCAATGCGCTGGACGACAGCTGGGCGCTGCCGGCTTCGCGCGATGCCTTCTTCTCCGGCTACACCAACGCGCCGCTGCAGCGCATCGACATCGACCCGCGCGCCGAAGGCCTGCGCGAGATCGGCCACATGGGCTACTTCCGCCCGCAGGTGGGTGCGGTGCTGTGGCCGCGCATGTTGGGCTGGCTGCAGCTGCAGGGCTTGAGCGCATCGCCCTAGACTTCGTGCCCATGCGCACGTTGAATCTCGGACGCCAGCCGTATGTCGATTGCGAGGCCGCGATGCGCGCCTTCACGGCGGCGCGCACGGCCGAGACTGAAGACGAGATCTGGCTCGTCGAACACGATCCCGTCTTCACGCAGGGCGTGGCAGGGCGCGACGCGCATGTGCTGGCCGCCGGCCACATCCCCGTGTTGCGCACCGATCGCGGCGGCCAGGTCACCTACCACGGCCCCGGGCAGGTGGTGGCCTACGCGCTGGTGGACCTGCGGCGCCTGGGCATCTACGTCAAGGAGTACGTCTTCCGCATCGAAGAAGCGGTGATCAGCACGCTGTGGGAAGCCGCGGGCGTGGTGGGCCACCGCGTGAAGGGTGCGCCCGGCATCTATGTGCGCCTGACCGACCCGCACAGCCATGCCAAGCTGCAGACGAGCAGTGTGGAGATGCCCTTCGACCGTTTTCAGGGTCTGGGCAAGATCGCCGCCCTGGGCATCAAGGTCAGCAACCACCGCGCCTACCACGGCGTGGCCTTGAACGTGGCGATGGACCTGGAGCCCTACGAGCGCATCAACCCCTGCGGTTATGCCGGCTTGCGCACCGTGGACCTGCGCACGCTGGGCGTGGCCTGCGCGCCGGGCGACGTGGCGGCCCTGCTGGCCGCGCAGCTTCAGCAGCGCCTGAGCTAGCGTTCGACCTGGCGCCGCTAAAATTTGGCGCATGAGCACCACGCCTCCGACCGCCTACGACGCCAGCGCCAAGCAGAAGGCGCAGGCCAAGACCTCGCGCATCCCGATCAAGATCGTGGCCCTGGAACAGGCCGAGATCCTGAAAAAGCCGGAATGGATACGCGTGAAGGCAGCCGGTGCTGGCCAGGCCGCGCGCTTCTACGAGATCAAGCAGATCCTGCGTGAGCACAAGCTGCACACGGTGTGTGAAGAGGCCAGCTGCCCGAACATCGGCGAGTGCTTCGGCAAGGGCACGGCCACCTTCATGATCATGGGCGACAAGTGCACGCGGCGCTGCCCCTTCTGCGATGTCGGCCACGGCCGGCCCGACCCGCTGGACGCCGATGAGCCGCTGAACCTGGCCAAGACCATCGCCGCGCTGAAGCTGCAGTACGTGGTGATCACCAGCGTGGACCGCGACGACCTGCGCGACGGCGGTGCGGCGCACTTCGTCGACTGCATCCGCCAGACGCGCGCTTTAAGCCCGGCCACGCGCATCGAGGTGCTGGTGCCCGATTTCCGCGGCCGTGAAGACCGCGCCCTGGCCATCCTGCGCGAGGCCCCGCCCGACGTGATGAACCACAACCTGGAAACCATCCCGCGCCTGTACAAGGAAGCGCGGCCGGGTTCCGACTACCAGTTCAGCTTGAACCTGCTGAAGAAGTTCAAGGAGCAGGTGCCCGGCGTGCCCACCAAGAGCGGCATCATGGTGGGCCTGGGCGAAACCGACGACGAGATCCTGCAGACCATGCGCGACATGCGCGCGCATGACATCGACATGCTCACCATCGGCCAGTACCTCGCGCCCAGCGGCCACCACCTGCCGGTGCGGCGCTACGTGCACCCTGACACCTTCCGCATGTTCGAGCGCGAGGCGCAGGGCATGGGCTTCACGCATGCGGCGGTGGGCGCGATGGTGCGCAGCAGCTACCACGCCGACCAGCAGGCCCACGCGGCGGGCGTGCCCGACGCTCTTGCTTGATTCGGCAGGCGTGCCCGACGCTCTTGCTTGATATGGCGGCGTTCAGCCGCCCGCCGTCTGCTCCAGAACCAGCCTGAATATCACCTCGCCGGGGGTGTTCTGCAGCAGCATCACCTGGCCGCCGTGCTGCTCCATCACGCGCTGCACGAGGAACAGGCCCAGGCCGTGGCCGCCGCTGCCACTGCCGCGCGCGCCGCGCTCGAAGAGGCGCGGCACCAGACCGGCTTCGATACCGGGCCCCTGGTCCACGACGTCGATGATGAGAGCCAGCGGCTCGTCGGAGTCGGCCAGCCGCACCGTCACCGGGCCGTTGTCGGCACCGTGGCGCAGCGCGTTCACCAGCAGGTTGCGCAATGCCAGCCGCACCAGGCTCAGGTCGGCCAGCACGGTGCGCGTGGCGGTCCGGCGCTCGACCAGGATGCGACTGCGCTGTTCAGCCGGCAGGTCGCCGACGCTCATGGCCACCAGGGTGTCGATGTCGATGTCTTCCCGCTGCACCGAGCCTGAACGCGCCAGTTGGGTGGCCACGGCCAGGATGTTGTCCAGGCTGCCCGTCACCTGGCTGATCACGGCACGGGCTCGCGCGAGCCGGTGCGCCACCGGCCCGGCACCCGCTTCGGCCAAGGTGCCGCTGGCGCTCTGGAGCGCGGCCGACGCGTTGTTCAGCGGTTGCCGTACCTCGTGGGCGAGCACGTCCAGCATCTGGCTGCGCTCGTCCAGCAGCATGTCAAGCGCCAGCGCCTGCTGCTCGGCACGTTGACGCAGCGCCTGTTCCTGCTGCAGCTCCAGCCGGCGCTGGCGGTACTCGGTGACGTCCTGCAGCACGCCCACCAGACGCACCGGCTGCGCGCCGTCGAGTTCGGCCTCGCCCACCACGCGCACCCACAGCTCGCGGCCTCTTGCGGTGACGAAGGGCAGTTCCAGGTCCAGGGCCGCGCCTTCGCTCATCGCGTGTTCCAGCGCGGTCTGCAGCCTGGCGCGTGCTTCCGGGGGAAAGAAGTCCAGGCCGCGTGGGATGTCCAGCGTCTCGTGGTCGCCCAGTTCAATGATGCGAAACAAGCCTGGTGACCCGCGCACCGAGCGCGTGGCCACGTCGATGGCCCAGCCGCCGATGCGCGCGGCCTGTCCGGTGCGCTGCAGGAAAGCCTCGCTGTCGCGCAGGCGCTGCTCCGCTTCCAGCCGCTCCAACGCCCAGCTGCGTTCACGACCGGCCAGCTGGTGAAAGACGATCAGTCCCATGGCCGCCAGCGCACAGATCAGCAGCAAGGGCGCAGCGGCTCGCTCCCACCAGTTCAACAGCATGCGCTGTTTGGGCGTGGTCACCAGCAGCGTCACCGGAAAGTGCTCCAGCCGGACGAAAACGCTGATGTGCTGACTGCCCGTCACGGAACTCGGGCCCTCCACGGTGCCGCGGCGCGGAAACCCCATTTCGCGCAGATAGGCTACCGCTGCGCCCGTGCGCGGTAGGCCATAGACGTCTTCATCCCTGGCGCCTGCGGGCAGCGGGTAGCGGTTGATGAGGTAGGCGTCATCCCGCACCAGCGCCACGGCGACGTTGCGCGCCACGGGCGCGTCGCGCCAGAAATCCTGCAAGAGCTCCACCGGCGCTGACGCCACCAGGAAGGCCTGCGGCGCGCCGTTGGCATCGGGCACGGTGTAGCGCAGCGGCAGTATCCAGCGCCGGCTCACCGGCCCGAGGAGGGGGCGCGCCAGCTCCAGGGGCTGCCCGGGCACGAGTTGGGCCACGATCTCCGAAAAGTTGCGTTGTGTGGCCACTGGCGGCAACTGCCCGACAAGCGGTGATGCCGAGCTGGCGAGGAAGTGCCCGTCCAGACCCAGCAGGTGCATGCCTTGCAGTTCTTCGTGGCGGTTCTTGAAAGCCAGCAGCAGGCGGTGGCCGCGCTCTTCATCGCGCAGCGCGTCCTGTTCGACGAGGTCCTTGGCCAACTCTTCCAGCGCGATCTGCTTCTGGATGAAGTAGCGATCGGTGGCGCGCTCGGCCAGCTCGGCCACGGTGCGCATCTGCTGCAGCTGGTCGTCGCGGTCGGTGCGCCAGCTCTGCAAGGCGAACACGCCCACCAGCACCAGCAGCAGCAGACCGATCAGCGCCGTCTGGCGGCGCGGTGACGGAGGCAATGAGCTGTTGGGCATGCGGTGCGGTTGTACCGCAGCGGCGTGGCATGCTCGCCGCATCGACAGGAACCAGGAACTTGCGTCATGTCCACCGCCGCCCCGATGGCCTCAGAGCCTGCCCCGGAACTGGCCCCAGAACTGCGCTCGCTGCTGTGCCGCATGCCCAAGGCCGAACTGCACATCCACATCGAAGGCTCGCTCGAGCCCGAGCTGATCTTCGCGCTGGCGCAGCGCAACGGCGTGGTGCTGCCCTACGCCAGCGTGGCAGCGCTGCGCGCGGCGTATGCGTTCACCGACCTGCAGAGTTTTCTCGACATCTACTACGCCGGCGCCAGCGTGCTGCTGACGGAAGAAGACTTTCACGACCTGGCCTGGGCCTACTTCCAGCGTGCCGCAGCCGACCACGTGGTGCACGCCGAGCTCTTCTTCGACCCGCAGACGCACACCGAGCGCGGCGTGAGCATGGCCACCGTCATCCATGGCCTGAAGCGCGCCTGCCAGCGCGCACAGGCCGAGCTCGGCGTCAGCAGCGGGCTCATCCTGTGCTTCCTGCGCCACCTCAGCGAAGAAGCGGCCTTCGAGACGCTGGAACAGGCCTTGCCCCACCGCCAGCACTTCATCGGCGTGGGCCTGGACAGCAGCGAGCGCGGCCACCCGCCGGAGAAGTTTGCGCGGGTGTTTGCACGCTGCCGCGAACTCGGCCTGCACATCGTGGCGCATGCGGGCGAAGAAGGCCCGCCGGCCTACATCGAGAGTGCGCTCGACGTGCTGAAGGCCGAGCGCATCGACCACGGTGTGCGCAGCGTCGACAGCCCGGCGCTGGTGACACGCCTGGCCGCCGCGCGCGTGCCGCTGACGGTGTGCCCGCTGTCCAACGTCAAGCTCTGCGTCTACGCCAGCATGGCCGAGCATCCGTTGCCGGCGCTGCTGCAGGCGGGCCTGTGCGTCACCGTGAACAGCGACGACCCGGCCTACTTCGGCGGCTACATCAACCAGAACTTCGTCGAGACCTTCGCCGCGCTGCCCGAGCTGGGCAGGGCACAGGCCTACACGCTGGCGCGCAACAGCTTCGAGGCCAGCTTCGTGCCGCCTGAACAGAAACAGCGCTGGGTGGCGCAGCTCGACGCGGTCTTCGCCTGATCAGGCCGCGCTAGACCGCCGCGCCCGCGCCTGGGCTCGACCGGTCCGGTGCGCTGCTGCGCCGGATCAGCACCACCAGTCCGCTCAGCAAGGCCGCGCACAGCACCACCACGCCGGCGCCCACGGCCCACACCACCCACACGATCACCTGGCCGAAACCTCCCAGCCAGCCGAGCAGCGTGCGTGTCAACTCGAAGGTGGTCAGCAGCAGCGCCTGCCAGCCGGGCACCCAGGCCTCGATGACATCGCCGTAAGGCACCTTCTCAAGCAGCCCGCCGGCATCGGCAACCCAGCTTGGGTCCAGGCCCAACAGCGCGGCCATGCCCCAGGCGAGCAGTGACCACAAACCCAGGGCCAGGGCAGCGAGCAGCCAGATGACGATGTGCATGGCAGTGGTGCGAGTCCTCAAGAAGCCGGCAGCCTAGCGCAGCGCCGCTCAGCCCTGCAAGGTGCAGGTGAACGCCCGGGTGCACGCCTGGGTGAGCGCGTGCTTGCACGCTGGCGCTGCGCCCGGTACGGACAGGGCCGCTGCGTTTCCGCTACCGTGCGCGCATGAAAGAGCAGCACCCCGTGTACCGCCCCCCTTCCGTCGCCGCCCTGGCCTGGCGCCAGACGCTGCGCGATTTCCGTGCCGGTGAGCTGCGCCTGCTGGCCATCGCCGTGACGCTGGCGGTGGCCGCACTCACCGCGGTGGGCTTCTTTGCCGACCGCCTCAGCCACGGCCTGCAGCGCGACGCACGCCAGCTGCTGGGCGGCGATGCCGTGGTGGGCAGCGACCGCGCCACGCCGCCGGCGCTGGTGGCCCGCGCGCAGCAGCTGGGCTTGCAGGTGGCGCAGAGCGTGGTCTTTCCGAGCATGGCGCGCGCGCCTGAAGCGCAGGGCGGCGCCACGCGCCTGGTGGCCGTGAAGGCCGTCAGCCCCAGCTACCCGCTGCGCGGCCGCCTGCAGCTGCAAGACGGCCCCGCAGCACCGGTGGAGACCGTGGCCGCTGCCCCCGCACCGGGCACGGTGTGGGTCGACGGCAGCCTGCTGGACGCGCTGCAGCTGAAGGTGGGTGACCCGCTGCTGCTGGGCGACGCTGCGCTGAAGGTGGCGCGCATCATCGTGCTGGAGCCCGACCGCGGCGGCGGCTTCACGAGCTTTTCACCGCGCGTCATGTTGGCCGAGGCCGACCTGGCCGCCACCGGCCTGGTGCAGCCCGCCAGCCGCCTGAACTACCGCCTGGCGGTGGCCGCGCCCGCTGCGCTGGGCAGCGCGCGCGGCGACGCCGTGGTGGCCGACTACACCGCCTGGGTCGACGCGCAGATCAAGGCGCAGACGCTGCGCGGCGTGCGCGTCGAGAGTTTTCAGAGCGGCCGCCCCGAGATGGAGCAGACGCTGAACCGCGCGGAGAAATTCCTCAACCTCGTGGCCTTGCTGGCGGCGCTGCTGGCCGCCGTGGCAGTGGGCATTGCGGCGCGGGACTTCGCCTCGCGCCACCTCGACGACTGCGCCATGCTGCGCGTGCTGGGCCTGAGCCAGCGCCGCATCGCCAGCGCCTACACGCTGGAGTTCGCGTTGGTGGGCTTGCTGGCCAGCACCGCCGGCGTGCTGATCGGCCTCCTCGTGCACAACGTCTTCGTCTGGCTGCTGGCCGGCCTGGTGGCGGCACAGCTGCCGGCGCCGAGCCTCACCCCGGCGCTCTTCGGCCTGGGCGTGGGCATGACGCTGCTGCTGGGCTTCGGCCTGCCGCCGGTGCTGCAGCTGGCGCAGGTGCCGCCGCTGCGCGTGATCCGCCGTGATGTCGGTTCGCTGCGTGCTTCCTCGGCCGGCGTTCTGGCCGCGGGCGCCCTGGGTTTCATCGCGCTGCTGATGGCGGTGTCGTCCGATCTGCAGCTGGGCGCCATCGCGGTGGGCGGTTTTGCCGGCGCCATCGCGCTGTTCGCGGTGATGAGCTATGCCGCGGTGTGGCTGCTCAAGCGCTCGGTGCCGGAAAGCCGCGCGCCGCGCTGGCTGGTGCTGGCCACGCGCCAGATCGCCGCGCGCCCGGCCTTTGC
>JANMMD010000256.1:0-2073 GCA_031372905.1 Betaproteobacteria bacterium | reverse complement strand
GCAGTGGCGGCCCTTGCGGCGGGGTGAAGATGGCGGTTAGTATAACTTCCGTTATAACGGAGTACCCACCATGACCGCCCTCAAGCTCACCCAGATCGGCAACTCGGTCGGTGTCATCCTGCCCAAGGAAGTGCTGGCGCGGTTGAAGCTGGAAAAGGGCGACACGGTGTTCGTCACCGATGCGGCCAATGGCGTGACGCTGACGCCTTACGACCCCGCGCTCGATGAAGAATTGAAGGCCGGCCGAGAGTTCATGCGCGAGTTCCGCGACACCTTCCACCAGCTCGCCAAATGAGCTGGCGGTGGGTCCGGCGGCAGGCCCTTGAACTGCTGCACGACGAAAGCATTGCCGAGCACGGCGGAGCGCCGGGCTTGCGCGACGAAGGCTTGTTCGAATCGGCGCTGGCCCGGCCCTTGAACATTGCCGCTGACGGCGAACCCGACTTCGCCGAACTGGCTGCGGCCTACGGCGTCGGCCTGGCGAAGAACCGTCCCTTCGTCGACGGCAACAAGCGCGTCGCATTCCTCGCGGTCGGCTTGTTCCTCTCGCTGAATGGTAGGCGCTTGGTCGCCACCCAAGCTGAAGCCACGCTCACCATGCTGGCCGTCGCCTCCGGCACCCTGGACGAAGCCGCCTTCGCCGCCTGGCTGCGCGAACACAGCGCGCCTCGGGCCTAGGTCTCGCTAGAACAGGAAGTACTTCTGCGCCAGCGGCAACACCGTCGCCGGCTCGCAGCTCAGCAGTTCACCATCGGCGCGCACGCGGTAGGTCTGGGCGTCGATCTCCATCGTCGGCAGCCAGCCGTTGTGCACCATGTCCGTCTTCTTCACGCGGCGGCAGCCCTGCACGGCGGCCATGCGCTTGTGCAGGCCGAGCTGGTCGCCGACTTCGGCTTGCAATGCGGCCTGGCTGACGAAGGTGAGTGAGGTGGCCTGCAGCACGCGCCCGAAGCTGCCGAACATCGGCCGGTAGTGCACGGGCTGCGGTGTCGGGATGCTGGCGTTGGCATCGCCCATCAAAGCCGCCGCGATGAACCCGCCCTTCAGGATGAGGCTGGGCTTGACGCCGAAAAACGCCGGCCGCCAGATCACGAGGTCGGCCCACTTGCCGACTTCGACGCTGCCCACCTCGTGGCTGATGCCGTTGGCAATCGCGGGGTTGATCGTGTACTTCGCGATGTAGCGCTTGACGCGGAAGTTGTCGTGCCGCGCGTTGTCTTGCGGCAGTGAACCTCGCTGCGCCTTCATCTTGTGCGCCGTTTGCCAGGTGCGGATGATGACTTCGCCCACACGCCCCATGGCCTGGCTGTCGCTGCTCATCATGCTGATGGCGCCCAGGTCGTGCAGCACGTCTTCGGCGGCGATGGTCTCGCGGCGGATGCGGCTCTCGGCGAAGGCCAGGTCTTCGGCGATGCTGGCGTCGAGGTGGTGACACACCATCAGCATGTCCAGGTGCTCGTCCACCGTGTTCACGGTGTAGGGCATCGTGGGGTTGGTGCTGCTGGGCAGGAAGTTCGCCTCGCCCACCACCTTCAGGATGTCGGGCGCGTGGCCGCCGCCGGCGCCTTCGGTGTGGAAGGCGCACAGCGTGCGTCCGGAAGTTGCAGCGATGGTGTCCTCGACGAAGCCGCTTTCGTTCAGCGTGTCCGAGTGAATGCTCACCTGCGTGTCGGTGGCCTCGGCGATGTCCAAGCAGTTGCTGATGGCCGCCGGGGTCGTGCCCCAGTCTTCGTGCAGCTTCAGGCCGATAGCGCCAGCGGCGATCTGCTGGCTGAGTGCTTCGGGCCGCGCCGCATTGCCCTTGCCCAGGAAGCCCAGGTTCATCGGGAAGGCTTCTGCTGCCATCAGCATGCGGTGGATGTTCTCGGGCCCCGGCGTGCAGGTGGTGGCGAAGGTGCCGGTGGCCGGCCCGGTGCCACCGCCCAGCATGGTGGTGACGCCACTCATCAGCGCCTCTTCGATCTGCTGCGGGCAGATGAAGTGGATGTGGCTGTCGATGCCGCCGGCGGTGACGATCATCCCTTCACCGGCAATGATCTCCGTGCCCGGGCCGATGAGGATGTCGACGCCGCT
>JANMMD010000112.1:0-22281 GCA_031372905.1 Betaproteobacteria bacterium | reverse complement strand
ACGACGATGAAGAAGGGCGCGATGGACTTCATCGAGAAGCCCTTCAAGGAAGAAGAGCTGCTGGGCCTCGTGGAGCGCATGCTCGACCAGGCGCGCAGCGCCTTCAGCCAGCACCAGGAGCAGGCCAGCCGCGACGCGCTGCTGAGCCGCCTGACCACGCGTGAAGCGCAGGTGCTGGAGCGCATCGTCGCTGGCCGTCTGAACAAGCAGATTGCCGACGATCTGGGCATCAGCATCAAGACGGTGGAGGCGCACCGCGCCAACATCATGGAAAAGCTCAATGCCAACACCGTGGCCGACCTGCTGAAGATCGCCCTCGGCGCCCAGAGCAAGAGCTGAGGTTTCCCGCATTCGACGAGGCCGCTGCGATCAGCGGCCTTTTTTGTTTCAAGAACCCGGTTTCAAGGACTCGACATGACGGCCCAGATCCTCGACGGCACAGCACTTTCCCGGGAGCTTCGCGCAGAAGTCGCCACGCGGGCCGCGGTTCTCACGGCCCGCAGCCGCCAGCCCGGTCTGGCCGTCATCCTGGTGGGCGAAGACCCGGCCAGCGCGGTGTACGTGCGCAACAAGGTGAAGGCCTGCGCCGAGCACGGCCTGCATTCGTTGCTGGAGAAGTACGACGCCAGCTTGAGCGAGGCGGCTTTGCTGGCGCGCATCGACGCACTGAATGCCGACCCCGCCATCCACGGCATCCTGGTGCAGATGCCGCTGCCCAAGCACATCGACCCGCAGAAGGTCATCGAGGCCATCGCCACGGCGAAGGATGTCGACGGCTTCTCGGTGCACAGCGCCGGCACCCTGATGACCGGCCTGCCCGGCCTGCGCCCGGCCACGCCCTATGGCTGCATGAAGCTGATCGAGCGCAGCGGCATGGCGCTGAAGGGGAAGCACGCGGTGGTCATCGGCCGCAGCAACACCGTGGGCAAGCCGATGGCGCTGCTGCTGCTGCAGGCCCATGCCACGGTGACGGTCTGCCACAGCGCCACGCCCGACCTGGCGCTGCACACGCGCGCTGCCGACGTGGTGGTGGTCGCCGTGGGCCGGCGCAACACGCTCACTGCAGGCATGGTGAAGCCAGGCGCGGTCATCATCGACGTCGGCATGAACCGCAACGACGAGGGCAAACTCTGCGGCGACGTGGATTTCGCGGCCGTGCGCGAGGCTCTCGGCCCCGGCGGGCACATCACGCCTGTGCCGGGGGGTGTGGGGCCGATGACCATCACCATGCTGCTCGTCAACACGCTGCAAGCGGCGGAGGCTCAAGGATGAACACCGTGCACACCGACAACCCGCTGCTGCACGATGCAGAGCTGACGCCTTTCGACCAGATCCTCCCGGAGCACGTGGCCCCGGCGCTGGACGTGCTGCTGGCCGACGCGGAAAGCGCACTGGAGCGGGCCGTGGGCTCCGACGTGACCCCGGACTACGACGCGCTCGCCCTGCTGCTGGACGTACCGGTGGAGCGCCTGCGCCGCGCGTGGGCCCACGTGAACCATTTGTCGGCGGTGGCGGACAGCCCGGCCCTGCGCGCGGCCCATGCCGAAGCGCAGCCGCGCATCGTGGCCTTCACCACGCGGCTGGGCGCCGACCATCGGCTCTATGCCAAGTACAAGGCCATCGCTTCCAGCCCGCAAGCGGATCACTTGACGCCCGCGCAGCGCAAGGCCCTGGCCGACACGCTGCGCGACTTCGTGCTGGGCGGTGCCGAACTGCAGGGCGCGGCGCGTGAACGTTACGCCGCCATCCAGGACCGCTGCGCCGAACTCTCACGCCAGTTCGGCGACCGTTCGCTCGATGCCACCGACGCGTTCAAGTCCGTCGTCGATGAAGCCCGTCTCGCGGGTGTGCCCGACGACGTGCGCCAGGCCGCGCGCGAAACTGCCACCGCCGCCGGCCACTTGGGTTGTCTGCTGACCCTGCAGATTCCTTGCTACCTGCCAGTCATGCAGTTTGCGCACGACCGGGCTCTGCGTGAAGAACTCTTCCGCGCCTACAGCACGCGGGCCAGCGAACTGGGCGCGGCCGATTTCGACAACAGCGCCACCATCGCCGAGCTGCTGGCATTGCGTGCCGAAGAAGCCGCCCTGCTCGGTCACCCCAGTTATGCCCACTTGGCACTGCTGCCCAAGATGGCGCGCGCACCTGACGAGGTGCTGCGTTTCGTGCGCGAACTGGCCGCCCGCGCACGCCCCAGCGCCGAGCGTGAACTGACCGAGCTGCGCGCCTTCGCAGCGGCCGAGCTCGGCATTCCCGACCTGCAGCCGTGGGACCGCTACTACGCGGCCGAAAAGCTCAAGCAGGCGCGCTACGCTTTCAGCAGCCAGGAGCTGAAGCAATACTTCACCGAGCCTGCGGTGCTGCACGGCTTGTTCGGCCTCATCGAAACCTTGTTCGACGTGTCGATACGCCGCGAAGACGCCCCGGTCTGGCACGAGACCGTGCGCTACTTCCGCGTCTGGCGCGGTGACAAGCCCGTGGCGGCCTTCTACCTCGACCCGTATGCCCGCGCCGGCAAACAGAGCGGTGCTTGGATGGACGACAGCCGTTGCCGCTGGCGCCGCCCCGAGGGCCGCACGCAGCTGCCGGTGGCGCACCTTGTGTGCAACTTCGCTGCACCGGTGGGCGGGCAGCCGGCACTGCTGACGCACGACGATGTCGTCACCCTCTTCCACGAATTCGGCCACGGCCTGCACCACATGCTGACGCAGGTCGACGAGCTCGCGGTGGCGGGCATCTCTGGCGTGGAGGGTGATGCCATCGAGCTGCCCAGCCAGTTCATGGAGAACTTCTGCTGGGAGTGGGAAGTGCTGCAGCGCCTGGCGCGCCACGTGGAAACCGGCGACCCGCTGCCACGCGTGTTGTTCGACCGCCTGCATGCGGCACGCAACTTTCAGAAAGGCTTGTTTCTGCTGCGCCAGTGTGAATACGCGCTGTTCGACATGCGGGTGCACCACGAGCCCGCCGCCGCGGCGCGCGTGCAGTCGGTCTGCGACGAGGTCAATGCCGAAATCCAGCCCGAGCGCGCGCCCGATTTCGCGCGCTACCCCTGCACCTTCGGCCACCTCTTCGACGGCGGTTATGGCGCGGGCTACTACGGCTACGCCTGGGCCGAAGTGTTGTCGGCCGATGCCTATGGCGCGTTCGAAGAAGCCGGCATCTTCGACCCCGCCACCGGCAGGCGCTTTCGCGAGGAGATCCTCGAAGTCGGAGGCAGCCGCACGGCCTTGGAGAGCTTTCGCGCCTTCCGCGGCCGTGAACCCCGCCTCGATGCCTTGTTGCGCCACCAGGGGCTGGCTTGAGATGCCCGGGCGGCTGGGCTAGATTCAAGGCTCTCCCGCACCCGGCCCGCGAGCCCACGTTCACCATGAAGCCGACTCCTGCATCGCTCTGCGCCCGCCCGCTGGCTTCGGCGGCACTGCTGGCCCTGGTGTTCGGGACCACCTCTGCCCTGGCGCAATACAAGGTGGTGGCGCCCGATGGCAGCGTGACCTACACCGACCGCCCACCTGTATCGAGCAACCTGCGCGTCACGCCCATGGGGCGCAACGCGCCGCCGCCAACACCGGGCTTGGAAGTCGGCTTGCCGCTGGAGTTGCGCCAGGCCGTGACCCGCTACCCGGTGACGCTCTACACCACGGCTGACTGCCCGCCCTGCGACAGCGGCCGCAAGCTGCTGCAGCAGCGCGGCGTCCCGTACGCAGAACGCAGCGTGGGCAGTGACGACGACGGTCAGGCACTGGAGCGTCTGGTGGGGGGCCGCACGGTGCCTTCGCTGATGGTCGGTGCACAGCCCTTGCGTGGTTTCAACGAGGCCGACTGGGGGGGCTACCTGGACGCTGCCGGGTACCCGAAAGAATCGAAGCTGCCGCGCAACTGGCCTGCCGTGCTGGCCACGCCGCTCGTGGCGCGGGCGCCCGCTGCGGCGCCAGCACCGCAACCATCACCGGCGCAGCCGCGCCCCAGCGAGCCACCCACGGCCAGCAGCGGGCCGCGCTTCTAGCGCGTCGAGCGTGGGCTCAGGCCCCGCTCGGCACCGCCGCCAGCCGGCGCGCGATCCAGGAGCCCGCGCCCACCGCGCCGCCCACCACCCAGAACAGCACGCCCGCGCCCACCAGCGTGCCGGCAGCGCCGAAGGCCAGCGGCATCAGCGTGCTGCTGGCGTTGATGGCCATCGAGCGGAAGGCGAGCGCTTCACCATGGCGGTTGTCGGGCGTGAGGTGGTGCAGCATCGACAGCACCATCGGCTGCACGCTGCCCAAAGTGACGCCCAATATCAGCGCCAATGCGCCCATCGCCACCGGATGCGGCGCAAACGGGTACAGCACGAACACGATGCCGGTGCCGACCATGGCGCCGCGCAGCACCACCGCTTCGCTGAGGCGATGCGCCAGCAGTGGGATCAGCAGGCGCACGGCTGTGACCGACAGCGTGAAGCTGCCCAGGATGAGCCCGATGGTGCTGGCCGAGAAGCCGCGCTCGTGGCCCAGCACCGGCACAGCGAAGGTGTGCACGTCCCAGCAGGTCGAGATCAGCCAGTTCACCACCAGCAGGCGCTTCATGCCCGGGGCTTTGAGGATGTCCCAGGCGCGGCGCCCGGCCACGTGGGCCGCGGCGCCGGCCGGCGCGAGGTGCGGCACCAGGCGGGCCGAGACGATGCTCATCAGCGGCATCAGGAGCAGCAAGCCGTAGGCGGCGCGGTAGCCGTAGGCGTCGATGACGAAGCCGGTGGCGACGGGGCCGATGACGTTGGAAAAGCTCGGCGCGATGCCCAGCCAGCTGAACACGCGCAGACGCTCGGTGCTGTCCGTCGCGGCCAGGCCGGCGGTGCGCTGCACGACCAGCATGCCCAGGTTGGTGCCGCCGCCCGTGAGCAGCGCCGCGCCGCACAGCACCACGAAATGCCCCACGCCGGTGAAGAAGGTGGACAGCAGCGCCAGCAGGCAACCGGCCAGCGTCAAGCCCACCGCCAGCGCCACCGGGCGGTGGTAGCCGAGGCGGTCGGCCAGGCGGCCCGCATGCAGCGCCGTGACCACGGGTGCAGCGGCGAACAAGGCCAGCAGCAGGCCCACGCTCCAGGCGCTGTAGCCCTCGTTCAGGGTCTGCAGCGGTGCGGCAAGGCGCAGGCCCGCCATGGCCGAATGCATGCCCAGCTGGCCCGCGATCAAGGCCGCCAGCACCGGGGCGCTGCCCGCGCTGCGGGGGTGTGCCGGCGCGGACGACTCAGGCATCGGCGTCGTCGTCGGTCGCAGCGTCGTCGGCGGCGGCCAGACCGGGCAACAGGCGCGTCACCTGCGCTTCGGGCAGCGCTTCGACGGTCTTGAGGCGGCGCTCCATCGCCCGCGTGCGCGTGGCTGCGGCGTCGATGGTGGAGCTGGCTTCGTCGAGCTTCTTCTTGGTTTTGGCCAGCACCTCGCCGAACTTGCCGAACTCGGTCTTCACCGCACCCAGCACCTCCCAGACCTCGGCCGAACGTTTCTCCAACGCGAGCGTGCGAAAGCCCATCTGCAGGCTGGTGAGCGTGGCCAGCAGCGTGGTCGGCCCGGCCAGCATCACCTTGTACTCACGCTGCAGCGCTTCCAGCAGCCCGGGCCGGCGCAGCGCCTCGGCGTACAGGCCCTCGGTGGGCACGAAGAGGATGCCGAAATCGGTGGTGTGCGGTGGCGCTACGTACTTCTCGCGGATGGTGCGTGCCTCCTTGCGCAACTGCGTTTCGATGGCCTTGGCCGCGGCTTCCACGGCCACCGGGTCGGCGCGTTCTTGGGCATCGAGCAGGCGTTCGTAGTCTTCGCGCGGAAACTTCGCGTCGATGGGCAGCCACAGCGGCAGGCCATCGTCGCGCTGGCCGGGCAGGCGGATGGCGAACTCCACACGTTCGTTGCTGCCGGGAATCGTCGCCACGTTCGCCGCGTACTGCTCGGGCGTGAACACCTGTTCCAGCAGGCCGGCCAGCTGCATTTCGCCGAAGATGCCGCGTGTCTTCACGCCGTTCAGCACGCGGCTGAGTGAACCCACGTCGCGCGCCAGCGTCTGCATTTCGCCCAGGCCCTTGTGCACCTGCTCCAGGCGGTCGGCCACCTGCTTGAAGCTCTCGCCCAGGCGCTGCTCCAGCGTGGCGTGCAGCTTTTCGTCGACGGTCGCGCGCATCTGGTCGAGCTTCTTTTCGTTGCCCTCCTGCAGCGCGTTCAAACGCGATTCCACCGCAGCCCGCACCTCGGCCATGCGGCGGTCATTGGCCTCACTCAAGGCGCGCAACTGTTCGGCCAGGGTTTCGCTGAAGCGGCGCAGCGCAGCGTCTTGCGCCTCACGCGCGCCCTGGCTCTGCGTGGCCAGGCCTTGCGTGGCCTGCGCGAGCGCAGCGCTCACCGCTGCCTGCGTGGTGGCAAGCTGGCTGCGGAAGCTGTCGATCTGCTCGTTCTGCGTGCGCGCGACTTCGCTGCTTTGCGTCATCAGCAGCTGCTGGAAGGTGGCCAGGTCGGTGCGCGTGGCCTGGCCCTGACGGCCAAGTTCGTCGCGCAGCTCGCGTTCCAGGCGTTCAGCGTGGGCGGCGCTGGGGTCTTCGGTGCGGCTGTTGTTCCGGGTCAGCAGCAGCGCCAGGCCGAGCAGCAGGTTCAAGGCCAGCAGGGCCAGCGCGGTGTAGGCAATCCAATCGGGCATAGCCCGTGATTGTCGCCCGCGCCTTGCTGCCTTGCGGTGGCCTCAGGCGCGCGGCGTGAACTGCCCGGCGTTGATGGGCGTCAGCGGCTGGCCGCTTGAACCCGGCGCCCCCAGCACCGCGATCAGGTTGTCGGCCGCCAGCTGGGCCATTGCCATCCGCGTGGCCACGGTGGCACTCGCGATGTGCGGCGTCAGCACCACGTTGGGCACCGTCAGCAGCGCGGGGTTCAAGGCCGGCTCGCCTTCAAAGACATCCAGGCCGGCGGCCGCAATGCGTCGGCTGCGCAGCGCTTCGGCCAACGCCGCGTCGTCGACGATGCCACCGCGCGCGATGTTGGTCAGCGTCGCGCTGGGCTTCATCTGTGCAATCTCGGCCGCGGCGATGCAGTGGTGGTTCTCGGGTGTGTAGGGCAGCACCAGCACCAGGTGGTCTGCCTGCTTCAGCAGCGTGGCCTTGTCGACCCAGCGCGCGCCCACCGCGGCCTCGGTCTCGGCGGCCAAGCGGCTGCGGTTGTGATAAATCACCTGCATGCCGAAGCCGTGGTGGCCGCGCCTGGCAATGGCCTGGCCGATGCGCCCCATGCCCAGGATGCCCAGCGTGCTGCCGTGCACGTCGCTGCCGGCGAACATGTCATAGGCCCACTTCGTCCACTCGCCGCGGCGCAGGAAGTGTTCGCTCTCGGCCATGCGGCGCGCGGTGGCCATCATCAGCGCGAAGCCGAAATCGGCGGTGCTCTCGGTCAGCACGTCGGGCGTGTTGGTGGCCCACACGCCGGCGGCATTGAAGGCCGGAATGTCGAAGTTGTTGTAGCCCACCGCCATGTTGGCCACGATGCGCAGCTGCGGGTTGGCGGCCAGCACCTCGGCGTCGACGCGGTCGCCGCCGGTGGTGAAGGCGCCGACCTTGCCCTGCAGGCGGCGCGAGAGTTCGGCCTTGCTATAGATCGTGTCGCTCGGGTTGTCCTCCACCGCGAAATGCTGGCGCAGCTGTTCGATGATTTCCGGAAAAACGGCGCGCGCCACCAGGATGGCGGGACGGTTGTCTTGCTTGCTCATGGTCGGCTTTCGGTGCTCGTTGTCATTCAAGAAAGCGCGTGAATCCCGCCACCGGCTCGCGCTCGGTGAGCAGGGTGTTCTCGATGGCTGCCGGATCGGCGTGGCCCAGCGACATGCCGCACACCAGCATCTGCGTCTCGGGCAGCTGCAGGTGGCGCGCGATGACGCGATGGAAGGGCGTGAAGGCCGCCTGCGGGCAGGTATCCAGCCCTCGCGCGCGGGCAGCCAGCATCACGTTCTGCAGGAACATGCCGTAGTCCAGCCAGCTGCCCTTTTCCAGCACCCTGTCGATGGTGAACATCAGGCCCACCGGCGCACCGAAGAAGGCGTAGTTGCGGCCGTGCTGGGCGTGCATGCGCGCCTTGTCGGTCTTCGCGATGCCGAGGAGCGCATACAGGTCCCAGCCCACCTTGCGGCGGCGGTCGATGTAGGGGCTTTGCCACTGCGTCGGGTAGTAGGCGTATTCCTCGCTGTGCCTCGCGCGCTCTTCCGGGTTGTTGTGCGTGGCAACGATGTCGTCGGCCATGGCCTGCAAGGACGCGCCCGTCAGCACATGCACCTGCCAGGGTTGCGTGTTGGTGCCCGAGGGCGCGCGTGCGGCGACTGCCAGGATGTCTTCGATGACTTCACGCGCCACCGGCGTGGGTAAAAAGGCGCGGATGGAGCGTCGCGAGAGCATCGCGGCATCGACGGCGGCGGTGGTCTCGGCGGTGATCGGGGCGGCCAGGGCAGCGGCCAGGGTGGGCACGGTCATGCGGGTTCCTTGGGGTCCATGGGTTCGGGAGAGGGCTTCAACAGCAGCGGGCTGAGTACGGCACGCAGCGCTTCGGGCAGCGGCACGGGGCGGCGTGTGGCGCGGTCGACATACACATGCACGAAGCGCCCGACGGCAGCCGCGAGCGGCGCGTCGTCGGCGAACAGCCCCAACTCGTAGGTGACGCTGCTGCCGCCCAGCCGGGCCACGGCCAGGCCGGCGTGCACCGTCTGCGGGAAGCTCAGGCTCTCGAAATAGTGGCACTGCGTGTTCACGACCAGGCCGATGACCGTGCCCGCGTGGATGTCCAGCGCGCCGGCCTCGATGAGGAAACGGTTCACCGTGGTGTCGAAGTAGCTGTAGTGCACGACGTTGTTGACATGGCCGTAGACGTCGTTGTCGGCCCAGCGCGTGGTGATGGTCTGGAACTGCGGGAAATGGCTGCGCGGCAGCGGCTGCGGGCGTTCGTTCATCCGCCCGATTCTTCCACTGCGCTGGCCGCTGCCAGGCCCGCGGCGGCCTGCCAGGCTTGCCAGGACGCCAGGGCCACTTGCAGCGTTTGCCGCTGCACGGCCACGGTGGTGTGGATATCGCGGCCGTAGCCGCCCGCCATGCTCAGCGCGACGGGGATGCCGCGTTCGCGCAGGGCCGCCAGCACGCGCCGGTCGCGTTCGGCCAGGCCGGCACTGCTGACCTTCAGCCGGCCCAGCCGGTCGTCCTCGTGCGGGTCGGCGCCCGCCAGGTAAAAGGCCAGGCCGGGCGGCGTGTCGCCGTGGCGGGCCCAGGCGGTGGCCAGTGCAGTGTCGAGCGCGGCGAGGTACTCGTCGTCGGCGCAGCCGTCGGGCAGTTCCACATCCAGGCTGCTGGCCTCTTTGCGGAACGGGAAGTTGCGCGCGCCGTGCAGGCTGAGCGTGAAGACGCTGTCGTCGTCGCGAAAGATCGCCGCGGTGCCGTTGCCCTGGTGCACGTCGAGGTCGATGACGATCACGCGCAGCAGGCTGGGCGGGCCGCGGCGGCGGCGGCGTTGCCCTCCACGGTGCCACTCTGCCTGCATCAGCCGTGCCGCCACCGCCACGTCGTTGAAGACGCAGTAGCCCGAGCCCTTGTGCGCATAGGCGTGGTGTGTGCCGCCGGCCAGGTTGGCCGCCACGCCTTCCGGTGCCCCACCCTCGAAGCCGAACAAGGCCGTGCGCGCCGCCTGGATGGTGGCGCCGACGGAACGCCGCGAGCGCTCCACCATGCGCTCGGACCAGGGAAAGCCGATCTCGCGCTGCTGCGCCGCGGTGGTCTGGCCCTCGCAGACGGCGCTGATCCACGCCGGTTCGTGCGCCAGCGCCAGTTCGCCATCGCTGGCTGGCGAGGCCTCGGTGAGGTGAACTTCGGGCAGGCCGGCTTGCACGGCGTCGCGCAGCAGCCGGTACTTGGGCATGGGGAAGCTGTGCCCCGGGGGCAACGGCAGCACGAACTGGTCGGAGTGGAAGGCACGCACGGCGCCTGATTCTAGGAAGGCACCCCTAGATTGCTGCGGCGCAACAAAAACGCCTTGCATCCCACCTGCGGGCCCCTATACTTCACCCATGTTGCAGCGCAGCAATTCTGGTGACAAGGCGCGGCACGGTTTTCTCCCTGTTCACTTTCTTCATCTACGGAGCTCCACCATGACCACGACTTTCACGCCTGACCAGTTCATTGCCGCCCAGAAGGCGACGCTCGAAACGCTGTTCGGCCTCACCACCAAGGCCTTCGAGAGCGTCGAGAAGCTCGTCGAGCTGAACATGCAGGTCGCCAAGACCACGCTCACCGAAGCCGCTGAAACCGCCCAAGCCTCGCTCGCGGTGAAGGACGTGCAAGAGCTGATGAGCCTGCAAGCCGGCCTCCTGCAGCCCGCCGCCGAGAAGGCCGCCAGCTACAGCCGTCACGTCTACGACATCGTCGCCGGCGCGAACGCCGAAGCCGGCAAGGTCGCCGAGGCCCATGTCGCCGACACGCAGAAGAAGGTGCTGGCCCTGGTGGACACCGCCGTGAAGAACGCGCCGGCCGGTTCGGAAAGCGCCGTGGCGATGATGAAGTCGGCCGTGACCGCCGCCAACAACGCCTTCGAGACCGTGCAGAAGGCCGCCAAGCAGGCCACCGAAGTGGCCGAGGCCAACTTCACGACGCTGACCAACAGCGCCGTGAAGGCTACCCAGACGGCCACCAAGGGCAAGAAGGCGGCCTGACTTTTTCCGGGCGCCTTCTCGCAGGAGTTCCACGGAACTTATCGGAAAGGCACCGGCTCTACCTGGGGCCCGGGGGACTGCCAACCCTGGGTCTCTCGTGTGGAAGGTTGTTTTGGGCCCGGTCGAAACGCCGGGCCTTTTCTTTTGTGCGGCCCATTCACTGCGGCGCCGCAGGGCGCTGGGTCCATGCTGCGATGCGAGCACGCAGTTCGGGCAGGGCTTTCAGCGCGGCTTCGCGCCCGGCGATGATCGCCCGGCGCCGTGCCGTGAAGTCGGCGCTGGAGACCCCCGCCAGCGCTGGGCGCAGCACCAGATCGGCCTCGCGCAGCTCGAACTGGTTGATGCTGCGGCTCATGATGGCGAAGGTCTGCAGCAGCATCTTCATGAGGTCGCTGGTCACGGCACCCTCGGGGGGGTTCGAGATGTCCACGGCCAGCACGAGGTCGGCGCCCATCTGGCGCGCGTAACGTACCGGAACTGGGGAGACGAGGCCGCCGTCGACATACTCGCGCGTGCCGATCTGCACAGGCTGAAAGACGGCCGGTACCGCGCTGCTGGCGCGCACCGCGACGCCAGTGTCGCCACGGCGGAAGAGCACGCCAGCGCCGCTGTCCAGGTCGGTGGCCACGATGCCCAGCGGCATCTTCATCTGTTCGATGGCCACGCCGCCCGTTTGCTCGCGCACATAGCGCGCCAGCGCCTCGCCGCGGATGAGGCCGCGCGACGGGAAGGCCCAGTCGGTGATGGCGCCTTCGTCCATGGTCTGCGCCAGCGTGCCCATGTCCAGTCCAGTGCGGCCGGAGGCGTACAGCGCCGCCACCAGGCTGCCGGCGGAGGTGCCGACCACCAGATCGGCCTTGATGCCGTTCTCTTCCAGCACCTGGATGACGCCGATGTGGGCAAAGCCCCGTGCCGCGCCGCCGCCCAGCGCCAGGCCCAGGCGAGGCGGGCGTTGGGGCACCGCCGGTGAAGGCGCGGGGGGCGGCGGGGAGGTCGGCGTCGCAGCGGGGCCGGCGGGCGGCGGCACAGGTACCGTCCCGCAGCCGGCCAGGCCAACCAAGGTAGAGGCTATGAAAGCACGTCGAAACATCGTTCAATTCTACGAAGGCCGGTTTGGAGCGGCCCTGATATTCGTAGGAGGCATAAGAAGATGAAGATAATGTACTTTAAGAAATAATAAACGCTGCCTACAGTCTCGCCTCCCGTACCCTGATGGCGCGGGCATCCCCATGAAAATTCGCGACCTCGACCTCTCAGACAGCCCTCTCAATGCCGAGCATCGCGCGTTGGGCCTGCCGCCGGTCGAGAAGGGCCTGATTCAGGCCGCCGAGCACCCGGTGCTGCGGGTTGCGATGTGGATGGTGCTGCTGCTGATGGCCGGCGTCATCGCCTGGCTGACCACCCAGCTTGCGCAGCGGCATGACAGCTGGCAACTCGTGTCGACGGTGCTGCATTCCGAGGCTTTCTGGTGGGCCGTGCTGGTGGGGCTCATCGCCCAGGCCATCGACGGTGCCTTGGGCATGGCCTACGGCATCACGTCCACGAGCTTCCTGCTGGCCACCGGCTCGAGCCCGGCCGTGGCGAGCGCCAGCGTGCACATCGCTGAGGTCTTCACCACAGGCGTCTCGGGCATCGCCCACATCAAGCTGGGCAACGTCAACCGTCAGCTCTTCCTGCGACTGTTGCTGCCGGGCATGGCCGGGGCGCTGGCGGGGGCTTGGCTGGTGTCCAGCGTCGATGGCGCGGTGATCAAGCCTTTCATTTCCGCCTACCTGCTGGGCATGGGCGTGTTCGTGCTGAGCAAGGCCTTCCGCCAGCACCGGCCCAACCATGGCCGGCCACGCCACGTCGCCAAGCTCGGCCTGGTGGGCGGGTTTGTCGATGCCGCGGGCGGCGGCGGCTGGGGCCCGGTGGTAACCACCACACTGGTGGGCACCGGCCACGACCCTCGCACCACCATCGGCTCGGTCAATCTGGCCGAGTTTTTTCTCACCTTCGTCGGCGCCGGCGTGTTCAGCCTGCTCGTTACCGAGACACCTTGGGCCACCGTGGCGGGGCTTGTGCTGGGCGGCCTGTTCGCCGCGCCCCTGGCCGCCCTGATGACGCGCCGCCTGCCCACCCGCACCCTGCTGGTGCTGGTGGGGTTGGTCATCGTCGCCATCAGCACGTTCAACCTGTGGCGCGCCCTCGCCTGACGTCCTCAACAGATCGCCTCTCCGCATGTACCGCTACACCGACTTCGACCGGCACTTCGTGCGCGCCCGCGCGGCCCAGTACCGGGACCAGCTGCAACGCAACCTGGCCGGCGAGCTGGCCGATGAAGAGTTTCGACCGCTGCGCCTGCAGAACGGCTGGTACGTGCAGCGCCACGCGCCCATGTTGCGCGTGGCCGTGCCCTATGGCGAGCTGAGCAGCCGCCAACTGCGCCAGCTGGCCAGGATCGCCCGCGAGCACGACCTGCAAGACGAAGGCAAGGACACCCAGCGCGGTGGCTTTGGCCACTTCACCACGCGCCAGAACCTGCAGTTCAACTGGATCCCGCTGGCCCACAGCGCCGATGTGATGGACCTGCTGGCCGATGTCGACATGCACGGCATCCAGACCAGCGGCAACTGCATCCGCAACATCACCACCGACGCGCTGGCCGGCATCGCGCCCGACGAGGTGGTGGACCCGCGGCCCTATTGCGAGATCTTGCGGCAGTGGAGCACGCTGCACCCCGAGTTCGCTTTCCTGCCGCGCAAGTTCAAGATCGCCGTGACGGGCGCGTTGGAAGACCGCGCCGCCACCGCCTGGCACGACATCGGCCTGACGCTGGTAAAGAACGAGGCCGGCGAGGTCGGCTTTCGTGTGGCCGTGGGCGGTGGCATGGGCCGCACGCCCGTCATCGCCACCGAGTTCAATGCCTTCGTGCCTTGGCAGCAGATCCTCGTCTACATCGAGGCCGTGGTGCGCGGCTACAACCTCTACGGCCGCCGCGACAACATGTACAAGGCGCGCATCAAGATCCTTGTCAAGGCCGAAGGGCAGAAGTTCGTCGATGCCGTGCAACGCGAGTTCGAGGCTCTGCTCGCCGACCCCGGCACGCCATTGATCCCGCAGGCCGAGCTCGACCGCGTGTCGCTGAGCTTCGTCAACCCGGTGCACGCCACGGCCGAGGCCGAGCTCGACACTGCGGCAGAGCCCCTGCCCGCCTACACCCGCTGGCTGCAGCGCAACGTGCAGGCGCACAAGCTGCCGGGCTACCGCGCGGTGACGCTGTCGCTGAAGCGCGCCGGCCTGCCGCCCGGCGACGTGACGGCTGAACAGATGGACGGCGCGGCCGAGCTGGCCGAGCGTTTCAGCCAGGGCGAACTGCGCGTGACGCACGACCAGAACCTGCTGCTGCCGTGGGTGCACCAGAACGACCTGCGCGCGCTGTGGCTGGCGGCGCGCGAAGACGGCTTCGCCACCCCCAATATCGGCTTGATGACCGACATGATCGCCTGCCCGGGTGGTGATCTCTGCGCGCTGGCCAATGCGCGCTCAATACCCATAGCCGCGGCGCTCATCGAACGTTTCGACGATCTCGACGAGTTGCACGACATCGGCGACATCGACCTGCACATCAGCGGCTGCATCAACAGCTGCGGCCACCACCACAGCGGCCACATCGGCATCCTCGGTGTCGACAAGGACGGCAGCGAGTGGTACCAGGTGACGGTGGCCGGTGCCGATGGCAGCACGCTCAGCGGTGCCGCTGTGGCCGGCAAGGTCATCGGCCCGAGCTTTGCGGCCGACGAGGTGCCCGACGTCATCGAGGCCGTGGTCGGTACCTATCTGCAGCAGCGCCACAACGGCGAACGCTTCATCGACACCGCACGCCGGCTGGGCCCCCTGCCCTTCCGCCAAGCCGCCGACGCCGTGCGCCGCAGCACGTCGGCCACGCCGTCTGCGGCCACCGCCTGAGCCCTGGGGAGAGACCATGGAATTCATCGCCTCCTACCAAGCCCTGCCTGCCGACACGCTGGTGCTGGACAACAGCGCCGACGTGCTGGTGCTCGGCCCCGAGCTGCAGAAGCACGGCGCGGTGCAGCTGCACTTTCCGAAGTGGACCGACGGCCGTGCGTATTCGCAGGCGGTACTGCTGCGCGGGCGCCTGCGCTATGCCGGCGGCATCATCGCCACGGGGGATGTGCTGGCCGACATGTTGCCGCTGCTGCGCCGCTGCGGTTTCACCGCGGTACAGATGCGCGCTGATCAGAAACTGGAATCGGCGCAGCGCGCCTTGGGCTATTTCGACACGCACTACCAGACCGTGCCGCCGGAGCGCCAGGGCGCGGCGCGAGCGCCTGCATGAGCGCCATCACGCTGTACGCACGGCTGACCGAGGGGCACGACGAACGTGTCGCCCAAACGGTGGCACTGCTGCAAGACGCCGCAGCGCGCCACCCGGGACGCATCGTCTTCACCACCAGCCTGGGCGCAGAAGACATGGTGCTGGTGGACCTGATCGCGCGCCACCGCGTTCCGGTCGCCCTGGCGACCTTGCAGACCGGCCGCCTTCATGCCGAGACCCTGGCGCTCATCCCGCAACTGGAATTGCGCTACGGCTTGAACGTGGAGATCTGGCAGCCCGACCCGGAGGCGGCGTTGCAGTTCACCACGCGCCATGGCGAGATGCCGATGCGCCAGAGCATCGAGCTGCGCAAGGCCTGCTGCGCGCTGCGCAAGCTGGAGCCGCTGTCGCGGGCACTGGCCGGCCGCACGGCCTGGGTGACCGGGCTGCGGCGTGAGCAGAGCGATGCCCGCGCCGAGTTGCCCGTCAGCAGCATCGATGAACAGGGCCGCGAGAAACTCAACGCACTGGCCGCCTGGAGCCAGGCCGACGTCTGGCATTACATCCGCAACCACGCCGTGCCCTACAACCCGCTGCACGACCAGTTCTTCCCGAGCATCGGCTGTGCTCCGTGCACGCGTGCCGTGGCTGTGGGCGAAGACATCCGCGCCGGCCGCTGGTGGTGGGAACAGGAAGACGCCAAGGAATGCGGGCTGCACGTCAGCCATGCCAGCAAGCTGGAAACCAACAAGGAAGCCGCATGAACGCCCCCGCCCACATCGAAGAACTGCTGCCTGGGCTGGACCAGCAGCACCTCGACGGCCTGGAGGAAGAAGCCATCTTCATCCTGCGCGAAGTGGCGGCGAGCTTCGAGCGCCCGGCCTTGCTTTTCAGCGGCGGCAAGGACAGCTGCGTGGTGCTGCGCCTGGCCGAGAAGGCGTTCAAGCAGCGCGTCCACGGGAATCAATTCGCCGGTCGCCTGCCGTTCCCGCTGCTGCATGTCGACACCGGCCACAACTTCCCGGAAGTCATCAGCTTTCGCGACCAGCGCGTGGACGAGATGGGCGAGCGCCTCCTCGTGGGCAGCGTCGAAGACAGCATCAGCCGCGGCACGGTGCGCCTGGCACATCCGCTGGAAAGCCGCAATGGCCACCAGACCGTGGCGCTGCTGGAGGCGATCGAAGCACACCGCTTCGACTGCCTGATCGGCGGCGCGCGGCGCGACGAAGAAAAGGCGCGCGCCAAGGAGCGCATCTTCAGCCACCGCGACAGCTTTGGCCAATGGCAACCCAAGGAGCAGCGGCCCGAGCTGTGGACGCTGTTCAACACGCGCATCAGGCCGGGTGAACATTTCCGCGCCTTTCCCATCAGCAACTGGACCGAGCTCGATGTGTGGCTCTACATCGCGCGCGAGAACATCCCGCTGCCGGGCCTCTACTTCCGCCACGAGCGCGCCGTGGTTCGCCGCAAGGGCCTGCTCGTGCCAGTGACGGACGTGACGCCCCCGGCCCCCGGCGAAGTGGTGGAAACCGTGCCCGTGCGCTTTCGCACCGTGGGCGACATGACTTGCACCTGCCCGGTGGAGAGTGAAGCCGGCACGGCTGCCGAGATCGTGGCAGAGACGCTGACGGTGACGGTGAGTGAACGCGGCGCCACGCGCATGGACGACCGCGCTTCCGATTCCGCGATGGAGCGGCGCAAGAAAGAGGGGTACTTCTGATGTCGGCCGTTCTGAAAGCCCCTGCAGCCGCTGCTGCGCCTGCACGCCGAGCGCTGCGCTTCTTGACCGCAGGCAGCGTGGACGACGGCAAGAGCACGCTCATCGGCCGCCTGCTCTACGACAGCCGCGCCATCCTGGCCGACCAGCTCGATCACCTGCATGCGCGTGCCGCGGGCGAGCCCATCGATCTGAGCCTGCTCACCGACGGCCTGGAGGCCGAGCGCGAACAGGGCATCACCATCGACGTGGCCTACCGCTACTTCGCCACGCCAGCGCGCAAGTTCATCATCGCCGACGCGCCGGGCCATGAGCAGTACACGCGCAACATGGTCACTGCCGCAGCCGGCAGCGACGCCGCCGTGGTGCTGGTGGACATCACCAAGCTCGATCTGACCGAAGACGCCGTGCGCCTGCTGCCGCAGACGCGCCGTCATTCACTCTTGGCACAACTGCTGCGCGTGCCGAGCATCGTGTTTGCCGTGAACAAGCTCGACGCGGTGGCGGCACCCGGGCCGGCCTTCGCAGCCGTGGCCAAGGCCTTGCGGGCTTTCGCTGACGAAGCCGGGCTGGCCGTGGCGGGCATCTTGCCGGTGTCGGCTCTGCGCGGCGACAACGTGGCAACACCGCTGCGCGCCGACTGGTACCTCGGCCCGACCTTGCTGCAGCTGCTGGAAAGCCTGCCGAATGCTGAAGACGAGATCGCAGACCTGCAGCCCCAGCGCGGCGCCTTCAGCCTGCCGGTGCAGTACGTGGCGCGTGAGGGCGATGGCACGGGTGATTCGCCGCGTGTCTTCTGGGGCCGCGTGGCGCACGGCGACGTGCGCGTGGGTGACGAGCTGCAGGTGTTTCCCAGCGGCGAACGGGCCACCGTGGCCGGCCTGCGCCACGCCGGCAGCACCGTGCCGGCGGTGGAGGCGGGCCAGTCGGCGGGCGTGGTGCTGGATCGCCAGCTTGATGTCTCGCGCGGCGATTGGCTCGCCACGCCGGGCGCGCTGGCGCCTGTGCAGCATTTCAACGCCACGCTGGCGTGGCTGGATACCGAGGCGGCCATACCCGGCCGCAAATACTGGGTGCGCCATGGCAACCGCTGGGTGCAGGCCCGGCTGCTGGAGATCACGCAGCGCCTGGACATCCACACGCTGAAGGCGCAGCCGGCGCACAGCCTGTCCGTCAATGAGATCGGCGAGGTGGTGTTCGAACTGCAGCAGCCGCTGCCGCTGGCGCCCTTTGCCGAACAGCGCGTGGGCGGTGCACTCATCGTCGTGGACCCCAGCACCCACCGCACCAGCGGCGCGCTGCTGGTGCGCGGTGCCGTGGCCGGCACTGCCGCGAGCGCGGCGGCATGACCATGGGCCGCGTCATCTTCATCAGCGCGGGGCCGGGGGCGGCGGACCTCATCACCCTGCGCGGCGCGCGCCGCCTGGCCGAAGCGCAGGTGGTGCTGTTCGATGCCCTCACCGACCCTGCGTTGCGGGCGCTGGCACCGCAGGCGCTGTGGCTGGACGTCGGCAAGCGCGGCTTCTGCAACAGCACGGGCCAGGCCACCATCGACGCACTGCTGGTGCGCCATGCGCGCGAGTGCGAAACGGTGGTGCGCTTGAAAGGCGGGGACGCCAGCGTCTTCGGCCGCCTGGAAGAAGAGCTTCAGGCGCTGGATGCTGCCGGCATCGCCTGCGAGGTGGTGCCTGGTGTCACCGCGGCCGTTGCCGCTGCCGCGCACACCCAGCGGCCGCTGACGCGCCGCGGAAGCGTGGGTGCGGGTGGCAAAGGCAGCGCCGCCGGCCGCAGTGTGAGCCTCACCACGGCGATGACGCGCCAAGGCCGGCTGCACGCCGGGCGCCACGCCGACACCGAAGTGTTCTACATGGCCGGCCGCCAGCTCGGCGCCTTGGGCCGCACACTGTTGCAGGCCGGCTGGCCCGCGGACACACCCGTGTGCGTGGTCTCGCGCGCGGGCTGGCCTGACGCACTGGCCAGCGACCACGAGCTGGCGGGCCTGGCCGGCGCGGCCCTGCTGCACGCCGGCCGGCCCACCGTGGTGACGGTGGGCGCAGGCGCGGCGGCCGTGACCCCGGCCCCGCTGGCTGGCGTCCGGCACGGCGCCGAGCCCACCGCGGCCGGCCGTGCAGGCACTGCGGCCAACGCGGCTGCCACGGCCGCTTAAACTCTCGCCTTCAGGATGCGGGTTGCGGCATGCCGCCGCAGCCGCGTCACACCCCACAGAGCGCCTCATGACCCACGTTGTTCTCGACTCCTGCATACGCTGCAAGTACACCGACTGTGTTGACGTCTGCCCAGTGGACTGTTTCCGCGAAGGCCCCAACATGCTCGTCATCGACCCCGATGAGTGCATCGACTGCGCGGTGTGCATCCCCGAGTGCCCTGTCAACGCCATCCTCCCCGAGGAAGATGTGCCGACCGAACAGCTGGCCTTCATCAAATTGAACGCGGACCTGGCGCGCAACTGGCCCAGCATCACCAAACGCAAGGCGCCCCTGCCCGATGCGGACGATTGGAAAGACCGCAAGGACAAGCTGGACCAGCTCGCACGCTGAACGTACTGCCGTTGCGCTTCACCAGAACAGCCCGCAGCGTGCGGGCTGTTTTGCTTTTGGCCCGATGAATGAGGCAGGCGCCGCCTGCATAATCGGGCTCGTTGCAGATCCATCGGAGCTGCAGCACTTCGCTAGGGGTGTTGGGCCTGTGTTGTTGCACAGGCCCGACTGAGACAGTCCCTTTGAACCTGATTGAGGTAATCCTCGCGCAGGGAAGCAGTCTGATTGGTCCACGAGTTCTTCGTGGGCTCTCTCCAGTTTGCCCACCTGCCATCGCACACCAAAGGCACACGATGGCATTCCGTTCCCGTTCCGTTTTTCGCTTCGCTCTCCCCACTGTTCATCGCAAGCTTCCACGCTCTGCGTTTGCTGCCGCCAGCCTGCTGGCCATGACCGGCCTGACCGCCGCGCAGACCGCGCCGGCACAAGTGATCACCATCACTGGCCAAAGTGCCGGCAACACGGCCACCGTGGCCGGCTTCGGCAACGTGCCGCTGTCCAGCCTGCCGCTGTCGGCCAGCGTCATCAGCACCTCGCAGTTGATAGACGCCGGCATTTCCAGCCTCGCCGACATCACGCGGTTGGACGCCGGCATCACGGATGCCTACAACCCGCCCGGCTACTGGAGCCAGCTGGCCGTACGCGGCTTCACGCTGGACAACCGCTTCAACTACCGGCGAGATGGCCTGCCGATCAACGCGGAAACCGTGATCGGCCAGGCCAACAAGCAGGCGCTGGAGATCCTGAAAGGCACCAGCGGCCTGCAAGCCGGCACCAGCGCGCCGGGCGGCCTGGTGAACCTGGTGGTGAAGCGTCCGCAGCGCGGGGTGCGCCAGGCCAGCCTGGGCTGGGAAAGCGACGCCAGCGTTGGTGCTGCCGTTGACGTGGGTGACCGCAGCGACAGCGGCGCACGCTTCGGCTGGCGCGTGAACGCCAGCGCCGAGCGCCTGGACCCGCCCATGCGCAACGCGCGCGGCAGCCGCGGCCTGCTGGCCGGCGCCTTGGAATTGCAGCCCGTCGAAGGCGGTCTGCTTGAAGCTGAGTTCGAGCTCAGCCGCCAAAGCCAACGAAGCACGCCGGGCTTCAGCCTGCTCGGCCCCCGACTGCCCGATGCCGAGGCGATCGACCCGCGCACCAACCTCAACAACCAGGCCTGGAGCCTGCCGGTGGTGATGGAGGGCCGCACGGCATCGTTGCGCTACACGCAGGCCGTGACCGATCGCATCGACCTCGTGGCCCATGGCATGGTGCAACGCCTGCGCACCGACGACCGCATCGCCTTCCCGTTCGGGTGCAGCGCCGAGAACAACTACGACCGGTACTGCAGCGACGGCAGCTTCGACTACTACGATTTCCGCAGCGAAGGCGAGCGCCGCCACAGCGATGCGCTGGATGTTTCGCTGCAAGGCCGTACCACCCTGGCGGGCCTGGAGCACCGCTTCAAGCTGGGTGTGCTGGGCACGCGCTATAGCGCGCGCTATGGCCGCCAGGCCTACAACTACGTGGGCACCGGCACCATCGATGGCAACAGCGTGGTGCCGCCCGACCCCACGTTGACGGACGAGAACACGCAACGCGACGAGCGCAGCACCGAACTGCACCTGCAAGATGCCATCAGCTTCGACGCGGGTCTGCGCCTGTGGGCGGGCCTGCGCCACAACCGCCTGCAGCGCGAAAGCGTGCGCACCGACGGCTCGAGGCCCACGACCTACCAGCAGAGCTTCACGACACCGTGGCTGGCCCTGAGCCAGGCAGTGGGTGTTGGCAGCACTGCCTATGCGAGCTGGGGTGAAGGCGTGGAGAGTGAAGTGGCCACGAACCGCCCGCGCTACACCAACGCCGGCCAGGCGCTGCCGGCCTTGAAGAGCCGCCAGTTCGAGCTGGGCTGGAAACACAGCAGCCGCAGCCTGGACTGGCGCGTGGCGGCCTTCGACATCCGCCGGCCGGAATGGCGCGACATCGGCGCCTGCGATGTTGCGGGCAGCTGTACGCGCCGCGCTGACGGCACCTCGCGCCACAAGGGGCTGGAGCTTGAGGCCGAATGGCGGGCCGGCAGTTTCAGCCTTCGCGGCAGCGCGATGGCGTTGCATGCAAGGCGCGAGGGGGCGACGAGTGCCGACGAAGACGGCAAGCGCCCCACCAACGTGCCCGCCGCCAGCGTGAAGCTGCAGGGCGCGTGGAACGTGGCTGCAGTACCGGGCCTGGCGGTGCTGGGTTTCATCACGCATGAGGGCGAGCGCATGGTGCTGCCCGACAACAGCATCGCCACGCCCGGCTGGACGCGACTGGACGTGGCTGCGCGCTACACCCAGCGCTTGAGTGGCACCACCACCGCGGTCTGGCGTGTGGGCGTGGACAACCTGGCCGACGAGCGCGCATGGAAGGAAGCCCCGTTCCAGTACGGGCACGCCTACCTCTACCCGCTGGCGCCGCGCAGCGTCAGCGCATCGGTGAACCTGGGTTTCTGAGCCGACAACAAGTCACGGCAGAACTGGCTCTCAACCACGCTATACTGTGAGGCTGTATTCCCCGATAGCTCAGTCGGTAGAGCGCCGGACTGTTAATCCGTAGGTCCCTGGTTCGAGCCCAGGTCGGGGAGCCAAGTAAACAGAGAGTCAGCAGGTTAGCGCCTGATGACTTTTTTGTTTTCTGGGTCGAGCTGGTGCCAGTCTGGTGCCAGTTTTGAGGCCGATGTACTGGCACCATAGCGATCGGTCCCAAGCGTCGTCGTGGCGCGTCGACCAAGCCCATGCGGTTGATCTGAACTTTCGGCGTTCGCCGACATTGGCCGGCGAGAACCAGCCGACTGCACCCAGTCTCGGCCTTTCAGCCAACCAGTCCCGACAATGGCGCTCATGCTCCCGGATTCGGTACCCTCCGAGGCAGCGCTCGCGCCTTCTGTCTCGGCCCCAATTTCGCCAGGCTGGACCTACACCATCGCCGTCCGCGAACTCTGCGAGTTCACTGCGAAGCGCGGGGACCTGGACCAGCGCTTCACGCCC
>JANMMD010000092.1:0-9199 GCA_031372905.1 Betaproteobacteria bacterium | reverse complement strand
CTTGATGGCGTTCATCGCGTTGCGGCTTTCAGCCAGCTTGAAGGTGGCCTTGCTGGCCGCAATCAACACCAGCACGCCGCGCGCACCGGAAAGGTCGATGCCTTCCAGCAGCGGGCAGGCCACGGCGCTCTCGGCGGCCTTGGTGGCGCGATCGGGGCCACCGGCCACGGCCGTGCCCATCATGGCCTTGCCGGGCTCGCTCATCACCGTCTTCACGTCCTCGAAGTCGACGTTGACGAGGCCCGGGATGTGGATGATGTCGCTGATGCCGCCCACCGCGTTCTTCAGCACGTCGTTGGCATGCGCAAAGGCCTGCTCCTGCGTGACGTCGTCGCCCATCACTTCGAGCAGCTTTTCGTTGAGCACCACGATCAGGCTGTCGACGTTGGCCTCCAACTCGGCCACGCCGTCGTCGGCCTGTTTGCCGCGGCGCTTGCCTTCGAACTCGAAGGGCTTCGTCACCACGCCCACGGTGAGGATGCCCATCTCCTTGGCCACGCGTGCGATCACGGGCGCAGCACCGGTGCCGGTGCCACCGCCCATGCCTGCGGTGATGAAGAGCATGTGCGCGCCGGTGATGGCCTGGCGGATGCTGTCCACCGCGTCTTCTGCCGAGACGCGCCCGGCCTCGGGCTTGCTGCCGGCGCCGAGACCGGTCTTGCCCAGCTGCACCAGCGTGCCGGCGGCACTGCGGTGCAGCGCCTGCGCATCGGTGTTGGCGCAGATGAACTCCACGCCCTGCACGCCCTGGGCGATCATGTGTTCGACGGCATTGCCGCCGCCGCCGCCGACACCGATCACCTTGATCTGTGTGCCTTCGTCGAATTCGTCGATCATTTCGATGGGCATGTGAGCCTCCTGTCGGTTAAGTTGCAGTTGCCTTCGTCGTGCTGAAAACGGAGTGCGCGTCGTGTGTCGGTCTTTGCCGTCTCATCCACGCACCCCTCCTAGAAATTCCCGAGAAACCAGTCTTTGGCGCGGCCGACCATGTTCTTCACCGAACCGGCCTGCGCCGCCGCCTTGAAGCCCCGCGCCCGCGCCAGGCGCGCTTCTTCGAGCAGCCCCATCACGGTGGCACTGCGCGGGTTGGCCACCATGTCGTGCAGAGCGCCGCGGTACAGCGGCAGGCCCTTGCGCACGGGCTTCAAGAAAATGTCCTCGCCGAGTTCCACCATGCCCGGCATCACCGCGCTGCCGCCGGTGATGACCACGCCGCTGGACAGCAGTTCTTCATAGCCGCTCTCGCGGATGACCTGGTGCACGAGGCTGAAGATCTCCTCGACGCGCGGCTCGATGACACCGGCCAGGGCCTGGCGGCTGAGCAAGCGCGGCGCGCGGTCGCCCAGGCCCGGCACCTCGATCTGGTCGCCGGGGTCGGCCAGCAGTTGCTTGGCGACACCGTGCTCGACCTTGATCTCTTCAGCGTCCTTGGTCGGCGTGCGCAAGGCCATCGCGATGTCGCTGGTGATGAGATCGCCGGCGATCGGAATCACCGCCGTGTGGCGCACGCTGCCGTCCGTGTAGATCTGCACGTCGGTGGTGCCGGCACCGATGTCGACCACCGCCACGCCCAGGCGCTTCTCGTCGTCGGTCAGCACCGCACCCGCACTGGCACTCGGGTTCAACACCAGGCGCTCCACCTCCAGCCCGCAGCGGCGCACGCACTTCAGGATGTTTTCGGCGGCACTTTGGGCGCCGGTGACGATGTGCACCTTCACCTCGAGCCGGCTGCCGCTCATGCCGATGGGCTCTTTGACCTCGTGGCCATCGATGACGAACTCTTGCGGCTCCACCAGCAGCAGGCGCTGGTCGTTGGGGATGCTGATGGCCTTGGCGGTTTCCACGACGCGGCCGACATCGGTGGTGGTGACCTCGCGGTTGTCGCGCACGATCACCATGCCGGTGCTGTTCTGGCCGCGGATGTGGCTGCCGGTGATGCCGGTGTAGACGCGGTCGATCTTGCAGGCAGCCATCATCTCGGCCTCCTTCAACGCCGCCTGGATGCTCTGCACCGTGGCGTCGATGTTCACGACGACGCCGCGCTTCAGCCCGTGCGTGGGCGCCACGCCGAGGCCGGCCACGCGCAGGCTGCCGTCGGCCAGCACCTCGGCCGCCACCACCATCACCTTGGCGGTGCCGATGTCCAGCGCGAACACCATGTCCTTGAATTCTTTGGCCACGCGTGCCCCCTTAATTGTTCTTGGCCGCACCGACGGGTGCGGTGGTGCTGACGCCGCGCAGCCGCACGGCATAGCCGTCGGCATGGCGCAGGTCGGCGTATTCCAGAGGCTGCCGCCACTTCGCGGCCACCTGCGTGTAGGTGCGCACGAAGCGTTCGCTGCGCGCCACCAGTTGTTCTTCGCTGCCGCGGCCCAGCTCCAGCGCGGCGCCGCTGTCGAGCTCGACGCGCCAGCTGCCGCGGCCGCTGAGCTGCACACGCGCCACGGCCAGGTCCAGCTGCGCCAGCGCGGGCTGCAGGCGGCGCAGCAGGGCCAGCATCGCCGCGGCGTTGCCCTCAGGGCCGGCGAGCACCGGCAGGCTGTCGTCTTCCACGTCGCCGACATTGGCCTCGAAGACTTCACCGAAGCTGTTGACCAGACGTTCACCACCGCTGCCAGCCTCGCCCAGGCCTTCCCACAGCGCTGCGGCACGGTGCTCTTCCAGGCGCACGGCCAGCTTGTCGGGCCAGACCCGGCGCACCACGGCGCGGCGCACCCAGGGCACGGTCTCGAAGGCCGCGCGGCCGGCCTGCAGATCGACGCTGAAGAAGTTGCCGGCCAGTTGCGGCGCGGCGTTGGCGCGGATGGTGGGCACGCTGTTGCGTGCCAGGTCGCCCTGCAGCTGTATCGCCCGGATGGGGAAGATGGGGCTGCGCATCAGCCACAACACGCCGGCCACCGCAGCACCCAGCGCCGCCAGCACGAAGATGACGGTGGCCACGCCGTTCATCAGGCGCACGTCGGCCGGCAGCACTGGCGGCAGGGCGCTCAAGCGGGTTCGGGTGGCGGCGGCACGGGCCATGGCGCTGTGCTTGCTCAGCGACGCTGCACGCCGGGGTGGGCGTCCAGCGCGGCGGCCTGCAGGATCTGCAGGCAGAGTTGTTCGTAGCTGAGGCCGGCGGCACGCGCCGACATCGGCACCAGCGAGTGGCCGGTCATGCCCGGGCTGGTGTTCATCTCCAGCAGGAAGATCTTGCGGTCGTTGTTCTTCGGGTCCGTCCGCAACATCAGGTCGGCACGGCCCCAGCCGCGGCAGCCCAGAGCGCGGTAGGCGGCCAGCGTCAGGCGCTGCACCTCGGCCTCTTCTTCCGGCGCCAGGCCGCTGGGCACGCGGTACTGCACGACGTCGGTGTAGTACTTGTTCTGGAAGTCGTACTTGCCTTCGGGTGCCTCGATGCAGATCACCGGCAGCGCGCGCGCACCGGCACCTTCACCCAACACCGGGCAGGTGAGCTCGATGCCATCGATGAACTCTTCACAGAGGACATCGGCGTCGTACTGGGCCGCCAGCTTCACGGCATCCTGCATCTGCGAGTACCCGGCCACCTTGCTGATGCCGATGGACGAGCCTTCGCGGGGCGGCTTCACGATCAGCGGCAGGCCGATCTGGTCGGGCACCACCATCACCTCCGCACGCCCCTGGCGCTCGGGCGCCAGCCACACCCAGCGCGGCGTGGGCAGGCCCTCGGCCACCCACACGCGCTTCGTCATCACCTTGTCCATCGCAATGGCGCTGGCCATCACGCCGCTGCCGGTGTAGGGCAGGCCCATCAGCTCCAGCGCGCCCTGCACCGTGCCGTCTTCGCCGTGGCGGCCGTGCAGCGCGATGAAGACGCGCTGGAAGCCTTCGTCCTTCAACGCCCACAGCGGCCGCTCGGCGGGGTCGAAGGCGTGAGCGTCGACCCCCTGGCTGCGCAACGCGGCCAGCACGCCGCCGCCGGACATCAGCGAGACCTCGCGCTCGGCGCTGGCACCGCCCATCAGCACAGCGACCTTGCCCAAGGCCAGAACATCGGCGTTCATCGCGCGCCCTCCCCTTGCATCAATTGGCGCGGCACACCGCTGATCGAGCCTGCGCCCATGGTGATGAGCACGTCACCGGCCAGCAGCATCTCGCGCAGCGCGGCAGGCAGCGCTGCCAATTCACCGACGTAGCGCGCACGCGGCACGGCCGCGGCCAAGGTCTGACCGTTGATGCCCGCGATCGGCGTTTCACCGGCGGCGTAGACCTCGCTGAGCAGGACCTGGTCGAAGCCCTGCAACACCGTGGCGAACTCGGCAAAACAATCCCGCGTGCGGGTGTAGCGGTGCGGCTGGAAAGCCAGCACCAGGCGCCGGCCCGGAAAGGCGCCGCGCGCAGCGGCCAGCACCGCGGCCATCTCCACCGGGTGGTGGCCGTAGTCGTCGATGAGCGTGGCCTGGCCGCCGTCAGACGTGCGCAGTTCACCGTGGCGCTGGAAGCGCCGGCCCACACCGGCAAACGCGGCCAGCGCGGCGGCGATGGGCGCATCGGCCACTTCCAGTTCACGCGCCACCGCGATGGCCGCCAGCGCGTTGCGCACGTTGTGCGTGCCGGCCAGGTTCAGCGTGATGGCGAGGTCGGCGCGGCCGGCCTGCACGGCCGTGAACTGCATCTGGCCGCCGGGCAGGGCCACCACGTTCACGGCGCGCAAGTCGGCACCGGGCTCGGTGCCGTAGGTGAGCACCGGCCGCTGCAGGCGCGGCAGGATGACCTGGATGCCGGCGTCGTCGCTGCACAGCACCGCGCGGCCGTAGAACGGCAGGCGGTGCAGGAACTCGACAAACGCGCCGTGCAGCCGTTCCAGGCTGTGGCCGTAGGTCTCCATGTGGTCGGCGTCGATGTTCGTCACGACGCTGATCACCGGGCTCAGGTGCAGGAAGCTGGCATCGCTTTCATCGGCTTCGACGACGATGAAATCGCCAGCGCCCAGTTTCGCGTTCGCACCGGCGGCCAGCAACTGGCCACCGATGACGAAGGTCGGGTCCAGGCCGGCTTCGGCCAGCACGCTGGCGGTGAGGGACGTGGTCGTGGTCTTGCCATGCGTGCCGGCAATCGCGATGCCCTGCTTCAAGCGCATCAGCTCGGCCAGCAACACGGCGCGCGGCACCACGGGCACGCGGTGTTCGCGGGCCGCCAGCACCTCGGGGTTGTCGGTCTGCACCGCGGTGCTGGTGACGACGGCCTGCGCGCCGGCGATGTGCGCGGCGGCATGGCCGATGAACACCTGCACGCCCATCGCCGCCAGGCGCTGCGTGACGCTGCTCGCGGCCTGGTCGGAGCCGCTGACGCGGTAGCCCTGCTGGTGCAGCACTTCGGCAATGGCACTCATGCCGGCGCCGCCGATGCCGACGAAGTGGATGTGCTTCAAGGCGTGCTTCATGCGCGCAAGCCCGGGTTCGTGGGCTTCTTCACCAGCGCTTCGATCTCATCGGCCACCCGCGCGGTGGCGCGTGCCTGCGCCAGCCCGCGCGCCTGCTGCGCCATCGCCAGCAGGCCTTCACGCGACTGCGCGGCGAGCGATGCCGCCAGCTGCTGCGGCGTCATGTCCTTTTGCGGCAGGTGCAAGGCAGCGCCGTGGCTGGCCATCCATTCCGCGTTGTCCCGCTGGTGCGCGGTGGTGCGGGCAATGAAGGGCACCAGCAGCGCCGGCACGCCGGCCGCGCAGAGCTCGCTCACCGTCACCGCGCCGGCGCGGCAGACCATCAAGTCGCAGGCCGCCAAGCGCGCCGGCATGTCGCTGATGAAGGGCAGCACCTCGGCCGCGATGCCGTGGGCGGCATAGGCAGCGCGCACCTCGTCGGCCTGTTTTGCGCCGGTTTGATGCACCACGCGCGGCCGCGTCTCGGGCGCCATCAAGGCCAGCGCCGCAGGCACGGTGCTGTTCAACACCTGCGCGCCCAGGCTGCCGCCCACCACCAGCAGCTGCAGCGGGCCGCTGCGGCTCGCCCAGCGCTGCGCGGGCTCGGGCAAGACTTCGATCTCGGCGCGCACGGCATTGCCGGTGACGACGGCGTTTTTCACGCTGCGCGCTGTGGGCCCGTCGAAGCCGAAGGCCACGCGGTCGGCCACCGGCAGCAGGCTGCGGTTGCTCAGCAACAGCGTGGCGTCGGCGTTCACCAGCACGAGCGGCTTGTTCAGCAGCGAGGCCATCAGGCCGCCGGGAAAGCACACATAACCGCCCATGCCCAGCACGGCGTCGGCACTGCGCTTGCGCAGGATGCTGAAGGTGTCCCAGAAGGCCTTGAGCAGGCGCACGCCGCCGGTCAGCGTGTGCAGCGCGCCTTTGCCGCGCACACCGCTGAAGCCGATGCGGTCCATCGGAATACCTGATTCGGATTCAGGCGGCACGAGCCTGTTTTCCATGCCGTGGGTGGTGCCCAGCCAGCTCACCGTCCAGCCACGGCCCTGCATCTCCTGAGCCACCGCGAGGCCGGGCATGATGTGGCCCCCGGTGCCTGCGGCCATGACGACGAGGTGCGGCATCACGCGCGGCCTCCGCGCATGAGGGCTCTGTTCTCGATGTCCACGCGCAGCACCATGGCCAGCGCCACCAGGTTCATCAGGATGGCGCTGCCGCCATAGCTCATCAGCGGCAGCGTCAGGCCCTTGGTGGGCAGCACGCCCAGGTTCACGCCCATGTTGATGAAGGCCTGGAAGCCCATCCAGATGCCGATGCCCTGGCACATCAGGCCAGCGAACACGCGGTCCAGCGCGATGGCCTGGCGGCCGATGTGGAAGATGCGGCGCGTCATCCAGAAGAACATCAGGATGACGGCGGCCACGCCGATGAAGCCCAGTTCCTCGCCGATGACGGCGAGCAAGAAATCGGTGTGCGCCTCGGGCAGGTAATGCAGCTTTTCCACGCTCGCGCCCAGGCCCTGGCCGAAGATCTCGCCGCGGCCCAGGGCGATCAGGCTGTGCGTGAGCTGGTAGCCCTTGCCCTGCGCGTACTTCGGGTTCCAGGGGTCGAGGTAGGCCAGGATGCGCTCGCGCCGCAGGTCGTCGAAGTAGAGGTAGAGCGAGACGGTGGCGATGATCACCGCCGCCATCAGGAAGAACATGCGCGCGTTGACCCCGCCGAGGAACAGCACGCCCAAGGCGATGGTGGCGATGACGATGAAGGCGCCCATGTCGGGCTGGCGCATCAGCAGGATGCCAACGAAGGCGACCGCCACCACCATGGGCGTGACGGCGCGGAAGAAGTTCTCGCGCGCGTCCATGCGCCGCACCATGTAGTTGGCGGCGTAGAGCGCAATCGCCAGCTTGGCGAGTTCACTCGGCTGGAAGTTCATGAAACCCAGGGGAATCCAGCGCCGCGAGAAGTTCACCACCTTGCCGATGAAGGGCACGAGCACCACCACCAGCAGCATCAGGGCGATGATGAAGATCACCGGTGCGTACTTTTCCCAGACCTTGATCGGCACTTGCACCACCGCCAGCGCGGCGACGAAGGCGATGACCAGCGAGATGACGTGGCGGCGCAGGAAGTAGGTCTGCGTGTAGTTCGCGAACTTCGGGTTGTCGGGCAGCGCGACGCTGGCCGAATAGACCATCACCACGCCCAGGGCCATGAGCGCGAACACCACCGCGACGAGCGTCTGGTCGAAGGCCATCAGGCGCACCGGGCGGTCGCCGCCGACGTGGATGCGGTCACGCACAGGCAGCGCGCCCACGGCGTCTTCGCGCGGCGCGAACCAGCCCTTCACGGTGCCGAGGGTGGCGCTCATCGCATTCATGCCAGCGCACCTTGCTCGGCCGCCAAGGCCTGCACGGCGGCCACGAAGACCTCGGCACGGTGGGCGTAGTTGCGGAACATGTCCAGGCTGGCGCAGGCCGGGCTCAGCAGCACGGCGTCGCCGGCTTGGGCTTGTTCGAAGCACCAGGCCACGGCGCCTTGCAGTGTCTCGTGGCGTTGATGCGGCACCGGCCCCAGCACCGCCTCGATGGCCGCTGCGTCGCGGCCGATGGTGGCCACGGCGCGCGCGTGCTGCGACAGCGGCTCGCGCAGCGGCGTGAAGTCCTGCCCCTTGCCGTCACCGCCGAGGATGACGATGAGCTGGCCCGGCGCCTTGTCGGCACCCAAGCCGTTCAGGGCCGCCACCGTGGCGCCGACATTGGTGCCCTTGCTGTCGTCGAAGGCCTCGACATCGCCCACGCGAGCAACGAACTCGACGCGGTGCGGCTCGCCCGCGTAATCGCGCAGCGCGTGCAGCATCGGCGCCAGCGGGCAGCCGATGGCGGTGGCCAACGCCAGCGCCGCCAGCGCATTGGCCGCGTTGTGGCGGCCGCGCACCCGCAGTGCATCGGCAGGCATCAGGCGCTGCAGGTAGATCTCTTCCTCTTCGCCCTTCTTGCGCTTGAGGGTCTCGTCGGCCGGCAAGGCCCGCACCAGCCAGGCCATGCCGTTTTCGGTGACGAGGCCGAAGTCGCCGGCGCGGCGCGGCGCGCCCAGGCTGAAACGCAGGATCGAGCGGGTGATGGCGGGTTTGCGGGCTGCGGGCTGGGCCTTGCCCTTCACCGCCGCAGGTTGCGGCATGAGCAAGGAAACGAGCGCTTCGACGGCCGGGTCGTCCTGGTTGATCACCATCACCGCGTCCTGGCCGAAGACACGCGCCTTCGCTGCGGTGTAGGCGGCCAGGCTGCCATGCCAGTCGAGGTGGTCTTGGGTGATGTTCAGCACGGTGGCCGCGGCGGGCTCGAAGCCGCGCACACCCGTGCCGCCGCCTTCGAGCTGGAAGCTGCTGAGCTCCAGCACCCACACCTGCGGCAGCGCGTCGGCCGGGCCCGGTTCAGGCTCGCGTTCAGGCTCGGGCTTGGGCTCAGGCTCAGGCTCAGGTTGAAGGGCAGACAACTCCGGCAGCTGCGACAACTGCGCGCTGAGCGTGTCCAGCAACGTCGGGCCGATGTTCCCGGCCACGGCCACACGCCGGCCGGCGCGCGCCACCAGCAGCGCAGCCATCGCGGTGGTGGTGGTCTTGCCGTTGGTACCGGTGATGGCCAGCACCTGGGGCGCGTAGGCCCACGCCGCCTTCAGATCGGCCAGCGCGCGCGCGAACAGGTCCAGCTCGCCGAGCACCGCAATGCCAACGGCCCGTGCCTCGTCCAGAAGCGGTGCCACGCGGGCGTCTGCCGGCGCCAGGCCAGGGCTCTTCAGCACCAGCATCACGCCACGCAGTTG
>JANMMD010000091.1:0-19547 GCA_031372905.1 Betaproteobacteria bacterium | reverse complement strand
GGGGGGGGGGGGGGGGGGGGGGGGGGGGGGGGGGGGGGGGGGGGGGGGGGGGGGGGGGGGGGGGGGGGGGGGGGGGGGGGGGGGGGGGGGGGGGCCCCCCCCCCCGCGGCCGCCTCGCGCTGCGCTTCTTCTTCGCTGATCAGCGCAAAAGGCGCAGCCCGGGCCAACGGGGCCGCTGCCAGCAGCAGGGCCGCCAGGGTGTGCGCAAGCTTCATGGCGAGATCCTTCACTCTGAGACGAACTGCTCGGCGTTGCGCCCTTTGACACCGGCATAGAAGCGCTTGATGACGGCCATGTCGGCTTCAACATCACCGCTGGGTGTGAACACCGGGCCCAGGCCGCTGATCTTGCGCTCGTAGTCCATGAAGGCCATGACGATGGGCACGTCGGCCTCCAGCGCGATGAAGTAGAAGCCGGTCTTCCAGTGCCGCGTCTTGCCACGCGTGCCTTCGGGCGGCACCACCAGTTGCACCGGGCCGTCGGCCGCCACGATGGCGGCCGCCGAGGCCGAGACCAGACTGTTGCTCCTGCGGCGGTCCACCGGGATGCCGCCCAGCCAGCGCATCAGCGGGCCGAAGGGAAAGCGGAAGATGCTGTGCTTGCCCATCCAGTAGATGTTCAGGCGCAGGCTCAGGGCCACCATCAACGTGTAAGGCAGGTCCCAGTTGCTGGTGTGCGGCGCGGCAATGAGCACGGCCTTGTGCGCGCTGGCCGGGAGTTCACCCTGCACGGTCCAGCCATTGAGCTTCAGGAAGGCGCGCGAGCCGGCTCGCAAGAGGGTGTTGACCACCGGCGTGGTGAAGAGGGTGCGGTGCATGCGGCGCAGATTGTCTGCCACGCTGCGCGCAGGCCCACAATGCCGGGCAGTGCCATTCAATGCCATACAGGAGGTGCGCAGCATGGCGTCCGGCAAGATCCTCGTCGCCCAGGGCGGCGGCCCCACCGCGGTCATCAACCAGAGCCTGGCCGGCGTGGTGCTGGAAGCGCGGCGCCACCATGGCATCCAGCGCGTCTACGGCGCGCGGCACGGCGTGCGTGGCATCGTCAATGAAGACTTCGTCGACCTCACGCAGGAGACCAGCCACAACATCGAACTGGTGGCCCATACGCCCGCGGCGGCGTTGGGCAGCACACGCGACAAGCCCGACCTGGCCTATTGCCAGGAGATGTTCAAGGTGCTGAAGGCGCATGCCATCGAGCACTTCTTCAACATCGGCGGCAACGACTCCTCCGACACCGTGCGCATCGTGGCCGAAGAGGCCCTCAAGGCGGGCTATCCGCTGCGCTGCATCCACATCCCCAAGACCATCGACAACGACCTGGTGCTGAACGACCACACGCCGGGCTTCCCGAGTGCGGCGCGTTTCGTCGCCCTGGCCTTTGCCGGCGCCAACCTCGACAACGCTGCGCTGCCCGGTGTCTACGTGGGCGTGGTGATGGGACGGCATGCGGGCTTTCTCACCGCGGCCAGCGCTTTAGGCAAGAAGTTCCCCGACGACGGTCCGCACCTCATCTACCTGCCCGAACGGGCGTTCGAGATCGAGCGTTTCCTCGCCGACGTGAAGGCCATGCACGAAAAGCACGGCCGCTGCGTGGTGGCCGTCAGCGAAGGCATCCACGACGCGGCCGGCCGGCCGATGCTCGAGGTGCTGGCGCAGGCGGCGAACCAGGGGCAGGGCGGCCTGGAGCGGGACGCGCACGGCAACGTGCAGCTGAGTGGCAGCGGCGCGCTGGCGGACCTTCTGTGTGAGCAGATCAAGGCCAGGCTGAAGATCAAGCGCGTGCGCGGCGACACCTTCGGCTACCTGCAGCGCAGCTTCGTCGGCTGCGTCAGCGATGTCGACCAGCGCGAGGCGCGCGAGGTCGGCGAAAAGGCGGTGCAGTACGCGATGTGGGGCAGCGGCAATGGCAGCGTGGCCATCCAGCGCACGGGCTTTTATTCGGTGGATTACCAGCTCCTGCCGCTGCAGGCCGTGGCGGGCAAGACGCGCACGATGGAAGATGAATTCATCACGGCCAACGGCACCGACGTGACCGATGCCTTCAGGCTCTACCTGCGCCCGCTGCTCGGCTCGGGCATGCCGGATGCCTTCCGCCTGAGGCCCAACCCGGTGGCCAAGGTGCTGGGCCGCGGCGGCTGAGGCTGCGCTCGGCACTGACGACGCCCGGGCCGGCCGAGCTTCGTCAGGGCGCGCGCCGCGCCACCCGCGACAGCACTTCGTCGAGGTTCACGCGCGCGATCAGGCTGCGCGGCCGGGCGGCGGCCGCGCGTACCGACAGCCACAACGACGCCGGCTGCGTGGCCACTTCCACCACGCGAACCGCCTCGACGTTCAGCAGCTCTGAATCCCGCGCCGACAGCTTGCGCGCTTCGTCCAGCGCCTGCGGGTCGTGCAGCGCCCGCAGCAGGCCCTTGGTCTCGGCCGCCCAGCGTTCGGCCGGGGCGTGGCGCAGCGCCATGCCGGACTTCAGCAAAGCCGCGGAGATGGTGTCGGCCAAGGCATCGGCGAGCCCGTTGTCGACGCCGCTGCCGGCCGTCAACATCGCAAAGCGGCCGTCGGGCTCGCGCCCGAAAGCGGCCGGCGATGACTGCTTCACGGCGTCGGCCACGCGGCGGCGCAGCGCGCCTGCGTTGTCCACAGGCAATGCAAAGCTGTCGGCCGGGTCGTGCTTGGGCTGCAGCAGGCGCAGCAGCAGCCCGAGAGAACGGGTCGGCGGGCCCTGGCCGGCGGCCACTTCGTCGGGCCACAGCGCCGCCTCGGCCGGTGTCAAGGGCGCCACGGCGGCGGGCTCGACAGGCTGCCACTGCGCGTGGGCCGGGCTCTGCGCGAGCGCCAAGAGCATCAGGATGATCGGTGCGGCGGGTCTCATCCCCGCACTGTGCGCCTGTGCGGCCCGGGGCGATAGTCTGCTGGTCTAGGGTGCATCGCCCTGGCCACGCCTGCCGGCCGACCGTCGGTGCGAAGGCCCGGAGTCATGCAGGCCCGCACGCCCGTATGCCCGTACGCCCGTACGATCAGACCCATGCAAACACCACTGCCACCGGCGGTTCCCGGGGAACGTTTCGATGTCGGCGGCGTCAGCTGCTACGTGGCCGGCCAGGGCCCGCCACTGCTCTTGCTCCACAGCATCAACGCCACCTCTTCTGCCGCCGAGGTGTGGCCGCTGTACGAGCATTGGCTGGCGACGCGCACCGTCTTCGCCCCGGATCTGCCCGGCTACGGACACAGCACCCGCAGCGAGCGCGACTACACGCCGCGCCTGATGACCGACGCCCTGCACGCCGTGGCCGCACAGATACGCCAGCGCTGCGGCGTTCAGCCCGTCGATGCCCTGGCGGTGTCGCTGGGCTGTGAGTTCCTCGCCCGCGCCGCCGCTGAACAACCTGCGGTCTGGGGCCGGCTGGCGCTCGTCAGCCCCACCGGCTTCATGGGCCGGCGCCGCTGGCGCGGACCGCCCGGCAGCACGCGCGGGCTGCCCTGGTTGCACCGGCTGCTGGCCAACCCGCGTTGGGCGCAGTCGCTGTTCAACGGCCTGACGAAGCCGGCCGTGGTGCGCTATTTCCTGCGCCGCACCTGGGGCGGGCCGAACATCGACCAGCGCATGGCCGAGTACGCCGTCATGACGGCCAGGCAGCCCGGGGCGCGCCATGCGCCGCTGCACTTCCTGAGCGCGGGCCTGTTCAGCGCGGATATCCACAATATCTACGACGCCTTGAGCCAGCCGGTGTGGGTCAGCCACGGTGTGCGCGGTGATTTCACCGACTATCGCGGCTTGGCGGCCATGCGCGCGCGGTCGAACTGGCGCGTGACGGTCTACCCCACGGGGGCCTTGCCCTATTTCGAAAGGCCTGCTGACTTCAACCAGGAGCTCGCGCATTTTCTCGGTGGCCCGAACGACCATCAGGGTTCACCGCCTTCACCGCCTTCACCGCCTTCAACACCTCCGGCGCAGGCATAGGCCGCAGGCATAGCCCGTTCCAGCCTGATCCCGTCCGACCCCGTTGTCCCCAGCGCCGTCGCCCCTCATGCAGCTTTCTGCCACCGAAGTTCGCGTTCTCAGCCGCTTGATCGAACGTGCCCTGGCGCTGCCGGCCGAGCAGCGCGAGGCCTATCTCGCCGCGCTGCCGGGCCCGCAGCAAGCCCTGGTGCCCCGCATCCGTGAACGCCTGGCGCAGCTGGCCGTCACGGAAGAGGAAGCCGAAGTGGCGGTGGCCCCGCCACCGCCGCGTGCACCGCGGCCCGAGGTGCGCGTGGGGCCCTACCGCCTGGTGGCGCCGCTGAACGGCAACGCGCTGGCGCGTGTCTGGCGGGCCGAGCGCGCGGAACGCCCCGACAGCACGGCGCGCAAGGCCTTTGCGCTGTGCCTGCCGTCAGCCCGTGATGCCGACGACCCCGCAGCCGACAGCGCAGCCGATGCCCGCCAGCGCGCTGCGGCCATCGCCGCCGAACGCCAGGTGGTGCTGCTCCCCGAGCACCCGCAGATCGTGCGCCTGATCGATGCCGGCATCGACGCCGAAGGTCGCTTCTACCGCGTGTTGCCCTTCATCGAAGGCCTGGGCCTGGTGGCCCACGCGCAGCGCCGTGGCCTGGAACTGCATGGGCTGGTGGCGCTGCTGGCCGAGGCCTGCCGCCTGGTGGCCCATGTGCATGAAGGCGAGGTGGCCTGCACCGCCCTGGGACCGACCTGCTTCCGGGTGGACGACGAAGGTCGGGTGCGCCTGCTCGACTGGGGCCGCGGCCGCAGCCTGCGCCCCGACACCCGCGCCGCGGACATCCGCGCTCTCGGCGGCCTGCTGCACGCCCTGCTGGCAGGCGACGATGGCCAGGACCACAGCGCCGACACCGCGGCCCCACCAGCCAGACCTGTGGCGCCCGGCCCCGACGTGGCCCACGTGTTGCGGCGGGCCTTGCAGCCCGGCGGCGCCGTAGGCGGTGCCGCACGCGCTGCGGAGCCCTATGCCACGGTGTTGGCGCTCCACGACGATCTCAAGCTGGTGCTGGGCTGGCAGCCCGTGCCCGGCGCCGCTGGCGACGCCATGCACCGCGCAAGGCTGTGGTTGCGCCGCCATCGCCTGCGCCTGGCGCTGGCTGCGGTGGGCGGCGCATTGCTGCTGGCCCTGGCCAGTGCAGGCTGGCAGGGCTGGCAGCGCGGCCAGGGCCAGACGCAGCGCGCCGATGCGTCGCGCACCTTCCTGCAGGAACAGCTGCCCGAGGCACTGCCGGAAGCGCCGCCCCCGAGCAGCCCGCCCGACCTTGCCGTGGAAGCCCCGCGCGTGCAGCAGGCGCTGGAAAAGGCGCGCACGGGTTTTGCCGGCGAACCGGTGCTGCGTGGCCAGGTCATCACGGCCCTGGGGGTGCGGTTCCGGGTGCTCGGCCAGCCCGAGCAGGCGCTGGCCGTGCTTCAGGAGGCAGTGACCTTGTTGCAAGGCACGGCGCGTGCCGACGAACCGGCCCTGGGCGCGGCGCGTGCCGAGCTGGCGCGGCAGCACCTGCTGGACGGCAGCGCCGCGAGCCATGAACGCGCCACGGCGCTGGCGCAACAGGTGCTGGCCACCTGCACCGGCAGCGCTTGCGCGGGGGCGCGCTCGGCGGCGCAGCAGGTGCTGCAGGGCGCCCGCTGAGCCTGCGCTGAACAGCGCCGACAGCGCGCCATCAGAGCGCCATCAGAGCGCCTTGGTCGCGATGCGGAAGTCGGGGTCCTCGGGGTAGGGTGCCAGGCGGAAGCCCAGGCTGGCCATCAGCTTCAGCATGGGCGTGTTGTTGGTCAGGATCAGACCCATGATCTCGGCCAGGCCCATGCGCCGCGCGGCGTCGATGATGGACAACATCAGCCGCGTGCCCAGGCCGCGGCCGGCATAGTCGTCGCCCACCAGCAGCGCGAATTCGCAACTCGTGCCGTCGGGGTTGGTGACGATGCGGCTGACGCCGACGATGCGTTCACGTTCCGCTGCTTGCCCCTGCGCGTCGGGCTGCGCCTCCTTCACCACCGCCACCAGCGCCATTTCGCGGTCGTAGTCGATGAGCGTGAAGCGCGCCAGCATGCGCAGCGGCAGCTCGGGCAGGGTGCTGGCAAAGCGGAAGTAGCGGCTCTCGGGCGAGAGGCCGCGCACCAGCGCCTGCAGCATCTGCGCGTCGTCGGGGTGGATGGGTCGCACGGTGTAGACGCCGCCGCCCTCGGTCTTGCCCGCCGTGTTTCCGGGGGCCGTGCGGAAAGGCCACTCGCGGTCCTGTCCGGTCGGGTAGGGCACGATGGCCAGGTGGCCGAAGCTGCCGGGCAAGCCTGCGCCCGTGCCCGCCTGGGCGGTGTCGCCCACCACGATGCGGGCGTCCACCGCCACCGCGCCGTGCTCGTCGACGATGACCGGGTTGATGTCCATCTCGCGCAGCTGCGGCAGTGCGCACACCATTTCGCTCACGCGCAACAGCACGGCTTCCAGCGCCGCATGGTTCGCGACCGGTGCGCCGCGCCACGGGCCCAGCATCTCGGCCACGCGTGCGCGGGCGATGAGGCGCTGCGCGAGAAACTGGTTCAGCGGCGGCAGCTCCATCGCGCGGTCGGCGATCAGCTCCACCATCGTGCCGCCAGCGCCGAAGGTGATGACGGGCCCGAAGGCCTCGTCGGTGGTCAGGCCCACGAGCACCTCGCGGCCGCGGTCCTTGCCCAGGGGCCGGCCGGCCATCGGCTGCACCGTCACGCCGTGGATGCGCGCACCGGGCTGGGCCAAGGCCACGGCCTGCAGCATCTCCTGATAACGGTCGCGCACCTGTGTCGCGTTGTGCACGTTGAGCATCACGCCCTGCACGTCGCTCTTGTGCGTGATGTCGGGGGAGTCGATCTTCAAAGCCACCGGGTAGCCCAGCTGGCTGGCGATCAGCATGGCCTCATTGGCGCTGCGCGCCAGCATCGTGCGCGTGACGGGGATGTGGAAAGCCGCCAGCAGCGCCTTGCTTTCCATCTCGGTCAGCACCTGGCGGCGCTCGGCCAGCACGCCTTCGATGAGCAGGCGCGCGCCTTCGGTGTCGGGCGGTGCGCCTTCGCCCAGGGGCGGCGGTGTCTGCTGCAGCAGCTGCTGGTTGCGGTAGAAGCTGGCGATGCTGTGGAAGGCGTCCACCGCGGCCTCGGGCGTGCGGAAGACGGGCATCTGCTTGGCCGCCAGCAGCTCGCGGGCCGGGCGTGCCCGCGCTTCGCCCATCCAGCAGCCCAGCACCGGTTTGCTGGCCGGTGAAAACACCGCGGCCACGGCCTGCGCGATGGCGTCGGTGTCGACGCCGGCCTTGGGCGCGTGGATGAGCAGCACGCCGTCGACGTTGCGGTCGGCCACGGCCGCGGCCAGTGCGGCCACGTAGGCGGCACCGTCGGCGTCTTCGCCGAGGTCGTTCACGGCGGCCACCTGCAGGCCCAGCGTGCCGGCCCAGTCTGCGGCCACCACGGCCGGCCCGCCACCGTTGGTGACCAAGGCCAGCTTTTCGCCGACGGGGCGGAAGCGCGAAGCCAGGCACTGCGCGGCGCTGAAGAGCTGCGTGAACTGGCGCACGCGCACCACGCCCGCGCGGCGCAGCGCGGCGTCGAAGACATCGTCGGCACCGACGATGGATGCGCTGTGCGTCAGCGCCACCTTGCTGCCGGCGGCCTGGCGGCCGGCCTTCATCACCACCACCGGCTTGGCATAGGCCGCCGCGCGCAGCGCGCTCATGAAACGGCGTGAATTGCGGATGCCTTCCATGTAGACCAGGATGCTCTGCGTGCTGGCGTCGCTGGTCAGGTAGTCCAGCACCTGTGGCAACTCCAGCGCGGTGTTGGGGCCGAGCGAGACCACCGCGGAAAAGCCGACGCCGTGCTGGCGCGCCCAGTCGAGCATCGCGGAGGTGAGCGCGCCCGACTGCGACACCAGCGCCAGCGGCCCGGCCGCCGCCAGCGGCCCCAGCGTGCTGGCGTTGAAGTGGATGGCCGGGCGCTGCAGGCCCAGGCTGTTGGGGCCGAGCAGGTTGACGCCGTACTGGCGTGCGGACTCGTGCAGCTGCGTGCAGATCGCGGCATCCAGGCCGCTGGTCAGCACCAGCGCAGCGCGGCAGCGGATGCGGCCCGCCACTTCCAGTGCCGCCACACACTGCGCCGCCGGCAGGGCGATCACGGCCAGGTCGGCACGGCTGCTGGCCAGGTCGGCCAGGGTGCCGGTGGTCTGGATGTCGAGCCAGCGCAGTTCGCCGGTGTAGCCGCCTTCCTGCGTCGCCAGTGCCGTGCGCAGCACCCGCGCCTCGCGCGTGGGCGCGTCGCCCTCGGGCGCCCCGGCGAAGACGATCACCGAGCGCGGGTTGAAAAGCGGCGTCAGGAAGTGGCGGTCCACGGGGGCGCTCCAGGGTTCGGCAGCCACGCTGCATGCCGTCAGCATAGGCCAGCGACCGCTGCGCCCGCTGAAGTGGCACGATCGCACGATGCCGATGCCAGACATCTTCACCCTCGCCGCCGAGCGGCTGGCCCAGGCCTTGAACGACCCGGACCAGCTGCTGGCGGGGGCGTCCGCGCTGCTGGCAGGCGCCTTGGTCATCGTCAGCGCGTTCGTGCGCACGATGATCCCGCTGCGCTGGCTGGCCGTGGCCAGCAATGTCGGCTTCATCGTCTACGGCCTGCTGCACCCCAGCCTGCTGATGGTGGCGCTGCACGCGGTGCTGCTGCCGGTGAACCTGTTTCGCGTGGTGCAGATGGTGCGACTGACGCGCCGCGTGGTGGCCAGCACCACCGACGCGCGCCAGCTCGCCGTGTGGATGCGCCCCTACATGCGCAGCCGGCGCTACCCGGCCGGCAGCCAGATCTTCGAGCGTGGCGACCGCGCCGACCGGCTGTATTTCCTGGTCGATGGCGCGGTGGAGCTGCCCGAGGTCGGGCGTGAGCTGCAGCCCGGCCAGATGTTCGGCGAGATCGCGTTCTTCGCGCCCGACCGCCAGCGCAGCAGCAGCGCACGCTGCCTGCAGGCCAGCACCGTGCTCAGCATCGATGAAGCCACCTTCCGCCAGCTGGTCTACCAGCATCCTGATTTCGGCCTGGAGATCGTGCGCCTGATCGCCGGCCGCCTGAGCCAGGACGTGCAGCGCCTGCAGGTCGGTGCCGTGGCCGCCAGCACCGCGCCGGCACCACCCCAGACAACGGGTGCTGCGAGCGAGGCGACCTGATTACACTGCGGCGCGCAGCGCGGGCGCGCGCCGCGCCCCTCAACCTTGCACAGGTACCTCATGAAGAAGCTTGCCCTGCTCGCCGCCCTGCTCTCGACACTCACGCTGGCCGGCGGCGCCAGCGCAGCCGATGCCAAGGTCAAGACCAACTTCGTCGACCACTCGAATGCCAACCTGATTTCTGCCGACGCCGCCAAGGCGGTGATGGACGAGGCGCTGCCGGCCAAGGTGTGGAAGATCCACCCTGCCAGCCGCTATGCCTTCGTCAGCCAGGTCGAAGGCGGCATGAAAGGCACCACCTGCGTGGTGGCAGCGCGCGTGATGCTGGTGCCGCTCACGGCCACGGCCAAGGCCGTGCTCTTCCGCCCGCTGGCCACCGCCACGGCTTACGACGCACTGCCTAACAGCAGCACCGATGCGTGCAAGGCCCTGGCCAAGGACAAGCTGAAGGAAGCCACCGGCGCGGTGGCCTCCACGATCGTCAAGACCTGAGCCGGGTTCCGGTCGGCGCCTCAGCTTGGCGTCTCGGGCGGGGCTGCTGGATAGAGCCCCCGCTCGCGCGCCATCAGCCGCACCAGACCGAACAACGCATCGATGTGGGGCGTGGCCTGGCCCAGATGCTGGGCGATCTCGCGCACCGCGCCCAGCAGTGCATCCAGTTCCAGCGGCCGCCCAGCTTCCGCGTCCTGCAGCATCGAGGTCTTGAAGCTGCCCAGCTTGCGCGTCACCGCGTGGCGCTCCTCCGGGTCTTGCGCAATGGGGATGCCGAAAGCCGCACCGATGGCCTGCGCCTCGCGCATCACGGCACTGTTGAAGGCGCGCACCAGCGGGTCGTCGAGGATGCGGTCGCAGGGCGCGCCTGTCAGCGCCGAGACCGGATTCATCGTCATGTTGCCCCAGAGCTTGAACCACACTTCACGCTGCACCTGGCTTGACACCGTGACGTCGAAGCCCGCGCGGCCCAGCAGCGCCGCCAGGGCCTGCAGGCGGGTGGGGTTGGCCTCCGCGTCGCGGCCCGCAGCGTCACCCCCGGCGCGGCCGATGACCAGGCCGCGGCCCATGACATGCCGCACCTGCCCCGGCGCTGGCGCCGTGCTGCTGGCATGCACCACACAGCCCACCACACGCTCGGCGGGCAGCAGCGCCCGCACCACACCGCCGGGGTCGACGCTGTTCAGCACCAGCCCCGCGCAGGCGCCCGGCAGCCGCTCGAAAAACCACCACGGCACGCCGTTCATCGCCGCCAGCACCTGCGTGTGCGGCCCGCACAGCGCGGCCACGGCCGGCGCCGCGGCGGCCAGCTGCTGGCCCTTCACGGCCACGATGACGAGGTCTTGCACGCCCAGGGCGCCGGGGTCGTCGCTGGCGTGCAGCGCCACGGTCTGCGGGCCCTCGCCTCCGTGCACGCGCAGGCCTTCACGCCGCAAAGCAGCCAGCGTGGCGCCGCGCGCCAGCGTGGCCTGCTCGATCTCGCCGGGCGGCAGGCGCGGGCCCAGCCAGGCCGCGAACAAACCGCCGATGGCACCGATGCCGACGATGCAGACTTTCATGACGCCAGTCTACGGGCGCACGCCGTGAGCAGCGCTCTTGCAGCAGCGGGCACGGGCGCCGCTTTGGGCCTGACGCTCATCGTCGCCATCGGTGCGCAGAACGCGTTTGTCTTGCGCCAGGGCCTGCGGCGTGAGCATGTCGGCGCCATCGTGCTGCTGTGCGCCGGCTGCGACGCGCTGCTGATGACGGCGGGCATCGCGGGCCTGGCGCAGCTGCTGGGCGAGCAGCCCGCGCTGGCGCTGTGGTTGACCTTGGGCGGCGTGGCCTTCCTCGGCGTCTACGGGCTGCGCGCCTTGCTGCGGGCATGGCGCCCCGGTGCGCTGCACGCCGCGGCAGGTGCGGTGCAGCTCTCGCGTGCGCAGGCGCTGGCGCAGGCCGCGGCCTTCACGCTGCTGAACCCGCATGTCTACCTCGACACCGTGGTGCTGGTGGGCAGCATCGGCGCGCAGCAGGGCGCGCAGCGCTGGTGGTTCGCCGCGGGCGCGGCGGCGGCCAGCGTGGCCTGGTTCTGCGCCCTGGGCTATGGCGCGCGCTGGCTGGCGCCGTGGTTCGAGCGGCCGCGCGCGTGGCAGGTGCTGGACGGCCTCATCGGCCTGACGATGCTGGCGCTGGCCGCCGGGCTGCTGCTGCGGTTGCGGTGAACAGCGCGCGCTGCAAATCCCCATTAAGAGTGGGCACGTTGCTTGCAATCGTGACTGTTGTCATTTTCAGCATCGGCCGTTTGGGCTGAATTGGCGCGACGAACCCGTCACCACCGCTGGTCTGCTCTGCGCGCTGCGGTGCAAATCCTCCATCGACCACCGCGAAGGCCCGTCCATGCAGTCCCCCATTTGCGCGGTTCCGCGCGCCGTTTTGCTCGCCACACCGCGCCCCGTTGCGCACGCCCTCGCGCGCGCTTTCGGCAGCCTCACCCTGGCGGCGCTGTTCGCCGCGCCCGCCCTGGCGCAGACGGCCGAGCCGGCGCAGCGCATCGAGGTCACCGGTTCGTCGATCAAGCGCATCGCGGCCGAGACCGCGCTGCCCGTGCAGGTGATCACCAGTGAAGACATCGCCCGCAGCGGTGTTTCCAACGCCGAGCAGCTGCTGAAGTCGATCACCGCCACCTCCACGCTGGGGGGCTCCACGGTGGCCAATACCGGCGCCGGTGGCGGCCAGGGCGGCAACAACTCGGTGTCCACCATCTCGCTGCGCGGCCTGGGTGCGCAGCGCACGCTCGTGCTCATCAACGGCCGCCGCAGCGCGCCGGCGGGCGGCGGCTCGGCGGTGGACATCGCCACCATCCCGGTGTCGGCCATCGAACGCGTGGAGGTGCTGAAAGACGGCGCCTCGGCGGTGTACGGCAGCGATGCCGTGGCCGGCGTGGTGAACTTCATCCTGCGCCGCAGCGCCAGCGGCACCGAGCTCAGCGCCACGCTGGGCACGCCCACGCGCTCGGGCGGCGGCCGCGAGGCCAAGCTCACGCTCTTCACCGGCATGGGCGATTTCGACGCCGACCGCTACGCGCTCACGTTGTCGGCCAGCGTGGCCACGGCCAAGCCCATCTTCGGCTCCGACCGCTCTTTCGCCCGCAACATCAACGTCGAGCAGCAGCTCGACAAGACCAATCCGACGGCCACCTTCCCGGCCAACGTGTTGCTGCCCAGCGCGCAGGTCGTGAACCCGAACTACCCCAACTGCGGCCCGTACTCGCTGGTGTCACCGCTGACCACCATCCGCCAGTGCCGCTACGACAACGCGCCCTACATCGCGCTGCAGCCCGAGTCGACGCTGGCCAACCTGTCGCTCGGTGCGCGCTTCAACATCTCGGCAGACCTGGAGGCCTATGCCGACGCGGCCTACACCCGCAACGAGACGCTGAACACCACGCAGCACGTGCTGATCAACGGTGCCGCGCTGCCCGCCGGCCACCCCTACCGCGCGACGCTGACCAACCTGCTCGACACGCAGTACCCGCAGTTCCCGGCGCTGCGCAGCCGCATCGGCTTCGCCTGGGCGCTGCTGCCGCCGACCAGCCCCTACTACCCGACGGCCTTTGCCAACGCCAACGGCGTGCCGGCCGGCCAGCCGCTGCTGCTGCAGTTGCGCTCCATCGCCAGCGGCGTGCGAAAGACCGAGGACGTCACCGACAACATCCGCCTCGTCACCGGCGTGCGCGGCACGGCCCTGGGCTGGGACTACGACGCCGGCCTGCTCTACAACCAGAACAAGATCAAGACCAGCCTGGTGCAGGGCTGGTCCGACACCGACAAGGTGCTGCGCATCTACAACAGCGGCCTCGTCAACCCCTTCGGTGACACCACCGACGCCGCCGCGCTGGCCTCGGTGGCCGATGCCAACTACAACGGCCTGTGGAACACCATCACGACCAAGATCACCGGCGTGGACGCCAAGGCCAGCCGCGAGATCTACAAGCTCGACGCGGGCAGCGTGGGCCTGGCGGTGGGTGCCGAGTTCCGCAAGGAAGAGCTCGACATCGACCCCGTGCAGGCCAACCGCGACTTCCGCGTCTCCGGTTTCGGTGCCCCCGGCGTGCCCACCGCAGCCCAGCGCAACGTGAGCTCGGCCTACACCGAGCTGAACGTGCCGATCCTGAAGACGCTGGAAGCCAACGTGGCGCTGCGCTACGACAACTACGAGAACGTCGGTTCCACCACCAACCCCAAGGCGTCCATCCGCTGGCAGCCCAACAGCGTCATCTTGGTGCGTGCCAGCACCGGAAAGGGGTTCCGCGCACCGACGCTGATCGACCTGTACCAACCTGAGGCGCGCGGCATCACCACCAACGGCAGCCGAGACCTGCTGCGCTGCCCGCCCGGCACCACCGGTCTGGCCGACTGCAGCACGCAGTTCGTCACCGTCGGCGGCGGCAACCCGGCGCTGAAGCCCGAGAAGTCGACCTCCACCACGCTCGGCTTCGTGGTCGAGCCCACGCGCGACTACTCCATCGGCCTGGACGCCTTCCAGATCGAGATCACCGAGGTCATCCGCACCGGCTTGTCCGCGGCCACCATCCTGGGCGACCCGGCACGTTATGCCTCGCTGATCACGCGCGGCGCGCCCGACGGCAACCCGAGCGGCCTGGGCCCCATCCTGGGCATCTCGCTGGCGCTGACCAACCTGGGCAAGACCAAGGTCTCGGGTGTCGACGTCGACCTCAAGGCGCGGGTGCTGAACACGCCCGAGCTGAAGACCACGCTGCGCCTGAACGGCACCTACATCAGCAAGTACGACCAGGAGAACCTCGACGGCAGCTACACCTCGTCGATCAACAACCCGGCCGCCAGCGGCGTGGGCATCGGCGTGGTGCTGCGCTGGCGCCACACGGCCAGCGCCACCTTCGAGAGCGGCCCGTGGGTCGGCACGCTGAGCCAGAGCTACCAGGTCGGTTACCGCGACCTGCTCACCGCCATCCAGCAGGGCCTGACGCCGCGGCCGGCCGCGCGCACGGTGTCGTCGTACACCACCTACGACGCGCAGGTCTCGTACAGCGGCTTCAAGAACATCCGCTTGAGCGTCGGCGTGAAGAACCTGCTCGACAAGGACCCGCCGTACACCAACTACGGCGCGGGCTTCGTGGGCAGCTACGACCTGAGCTACACCGATGTGCGCGGGCGCTACGCCTACGTTACGGCGGGCTACAAGTTCTGAGTCTCCGCCTCGGCCGTTGAAAGCAAAAAGGGCCGCGGCAATGCCGCGGCCCTTTTTTCATCGGCGCTGCCGAGGCAGGAAGTTCAGCGCCGCAGCGGCAGCGGGTAGCCCGCCAGGCTGGCGTTGCCAGCGGCGTCCAGCGCCTGCACGCCGAAGATGACGTTGTCTTTCGACAGGTCGGGCAGCGTCACGCGCGCCACCTTGCCGACGTCGCGGTGGCCTTGCCACACCGGCGATGCGCTGTCACGCCAGAGCACGCGATAGCCGGCCACGCGCGGGTCGGTGGGGGCGTCCCAGCGCAGCGTGGTTTCGTTGCCCAGGGACAGCGTTTCGATTTGCAGGTTGTCGGGCGTGGCCGGCGCCATCGCCAGCAGCGCCAGACCGGCCGCGTTGATGCGCGTGACATCGGCGATGTAGGCCGTGTCGACGAACTCCGGCAGGTCGCCGACCTGCACGCCGCCCTCCATGCGCACGTTCTGGTGCTGGCGCATGAAGTTCTCGAAGGGCTCGGTGAAGCGCACCGCCGCAAAGCCGCGGTTCAGGAAGGGCAGGTGGTCGCCGCCGCGCAGGAAGCGGTCGGGGCGCTGGATCAGCGTGATGTTGAAGCCGGGCAGGTAGCGCTCACCCACTTCCTTGAGGTGGCGGCCGAGCTGGTTGGCGCCGAAATCCGACATGCCGCCGGTGCGCACCTGGTTCTGCAGCTGTTCACGCACGGCAGCTTGCTGTGCGGTGTCGGTGGTGCTGGTCGGTGGCGCCATCGCCGCCGTCAGCAGCGGGCTCAGGCCGTCGGCGAAGAGGCGCACCAGGCGAGCGTCGCGTTGCCCGGCATCGCCCACCGGGCTGCCGATGATGTCGTTGGTGATCATCGCGTCGATGCGTTGGCCGCTGCGCCGCGCGTTGGCCGCGTAGCCGTCGGCGCCGAGCAGGCCTTGCTCTTCGCCGGCCACCGTCATGAACACGAGCGTGGCGGGGTAGCTGCGCTTGGCCATCAGGCAGGCCATTTCCATCACCGCGGCGGTGCCCGAGGCGTCGTCGTTGGCGCCGGGCGCGTCGGCCTTGGCATCCATCACGTCGCTGGCCCGGCTGTCGTAATGGCCGCTGACGACGAAGTGCCGCGTCTTGGCCAGCGGGTCGGTGCCGGGCAGCGTGGCCACCACGTTCACCACCTTGCTCGCCGTGGGAATGCGCGCGGTGGGCTGCACGGTGTGCTCGTCGAAGGCCACCTGAAGGCGGCCGCCCGCGGCCTGCCCGCAGGCCTGCAGTTCGCGGTGGATCCAGCGCCGCGCCGCGCCGATGCCGCGGGTGTCGGATTCGGTGTCCGACAGCGTGTGGCGCGTGCCGAAGCCCACCAGCGTGCGGATGGTGTTCTCGATGCGCTTGGGAGAGATCTCGGCCAGCAGCGCGGCCACTTCGGGGTGCAGCGGCACGCGGGGCGCTGGCGCGGCGGCCGTTTGTGCCAGCGCGGGCAGGGTGGCGGCCAGCAGGGCGGCGGCCGACAAAGCGTGGGCGCAGGGGAGAAGGCGGGTTTTCATCGTTCTGCGGGCGGAAGGTTCAGGAAGGAAAGATCGCGGCGCGCTGCTCTGGCGTCAGCGCTTTCAGGGTTTCGATGTTGCGCTCGAAGATGGCCTCGGCTTCCGGAAATGCCGCCACGGCGCGCTCGACGCTGTCTTCACGCAGCAGGTGCAAGGCAGGGTAAGGCGAGCGGTTGCTGAGGTTGCCGGCGTCGTTGGGCTCGGTCCCTTCGAACTGGAACTGCGGGTGGAAGCTGGCGATCTGCAGCGTGCCGTCCAGGCCGAGGTCTTCGAGCGCGCCTTCGGCGACATCGAGGAAGTCGTTGAAGTCGAGGAAATCGGCCAGCGTGTGCGGGCAGACGAGCACCGTGGTGTCGATCTTCTCCGGGTCTGCCTCGGCGAGCAGCTTCAACTCGGCCACCAGTTCGCCCAGCAGTTCACGCGGCTGCGTGGCCGCACTTTCCACCCAGCGGATCTGGCCCTTGGTGTGCACCGCCTTCGCAAACGGGCACAGGTTCAGGCCGATGACGGCCTTGTCCAGCCAGGCCTGCATGGCACGCATGACAGGGCTGCTCATGGGCGTATCTTCATGGTCGAACAGCGGGGCTTTCCACCACCATGCCGGCGGCGCGTTGTTTGAGGTAGAGCTCGATCATCGTGAATTCATCGCTGCCGTAGGCAAAGGGTTCGGCGCGCACGCCGCTCATGCAGTTGCGCAAGCGGCGTTGCAGGCTGCCCAGGCCCTGCCATTCCAGGCGGTAGAGGGGGTAACCGGTGGGATGGGCCTGCGGGATCAAGGCCCCCGCCAGGCGCCGGCCCGCATTGTCGTCGTGGCACTGCGCGCAGGAAAAATCGAGCTGGCCGAACCGCTGCCTGAAGAGGCGCTCGCCCTGCGCTGCGAAGGGCTGCAGCGCAGGGTGGGTGTCGGGCGCGACGAGCTGGCCGCGCGATTGCAGCGCCACATAGGCTTCCAGCGCCAGCAGGCCGTCGCTCTCAGGCGGCAGCGCGGGCGCCTTCACGTGGCGCACGCGGCACTGGTTGATGCGGCCTGCCAGTGTCAGCGGCCTGCCGCTCTGCGCATCCCAGGCCGGGTGGCGGGCAGCGGCGCCGCGCAGGCTTTGCGCAGGCGCCGGGCCGTCGTGGCAACGCGCGCAATCGGCCTTGAAGCGCTGTTCGCCGTCCTGCACCCACAGCATCGCGGGGTTCTGCGTGTCGTCGCGCTGCAGCGCCTGCGTGCTGGGCGACATGTCGTCGAAGCCCGAGCGCCGGGTGTCGGGGCCTGCGCCCTGGGCGGTGTTTGCCAGCAGCAGGGTGGCGACTGCGACCAGCGCCGCCGGCAGGCGCTTCATGCCACCGTGATGGCCGCGGTTTCGCGCTGCGACGCGCCGTTGTCGCCTTCGATCGTCACGGCCAGCGTGCCGGTTTTCGATGCGCGCAGCGGGAAGGCGATGTAAGGGTTGGCGGTGATGGCCGGAAACAGATCGGCGGCAAACACCAGCTCGCCCTCGAAACGCGCCTCGATGCGGCGCAGGATGTTGCGCGGCACCGTGCGGCCGCCGGCGTCGGGCCGGAAGCCGGTTTCCATCGGGTGCTGCATCAACAGCCGCACTTCCACCACCTCGCCGGGGCGGGCGGTGGCGGGCAAACGCAGCAGGGCGCGCACAGCGGTCATCTCATTCGCCTCATTCGCCTTCCAGGCAGGCCGCCAGCGCCACCGACACCGCCACGCGCTGCTGCCAGATGCTACCGTCGTTCATCTGCGCCAGCGCGATGACGTTCTGCGAGCTCGCCATGCGCATGCGCGTGCTGACCATTGCGCGCCCGCTGGCCGGGAACAGATGAAACACCGCCACCTCGGGCTGCGGGTTCAGTTCGGTGAACACGGCGATGCGACGCACGTGCTGCTCGGCCGTCATCGGGCTTTGCACGCTCACGCTGACCGGCACGGTGTTGCCGTTTTCGACGACGGCGTCCACCGCCAGCGTCACGCGCCCGGTCTGCAAGGGCGCGCCGCCGGTGAAGCGCTCGATGGCCGCCTGCAGCGCGGCCGAGGGCTGCGCCTGTGCGGCCCAGGGCTGCAGCATCACGGTGAGGGCACCGGACGAGGCCGCCGCCAGAACACGACGCCGCGTGGTGCTCACTTCAAGGTCTCCAGAAAAGCCACCACATCTTCCACCTGCTGCGCGCTGAGCACCGGCTTGCCCTGCCAGGCGGCGCCGACCCGCTGCGCCTGCGCGTCGGCCGCAACGCGGTGGAAGGCCGGCATCAGGCTCGCTGGGTTCAGGTGCTTGGCGTCGGCCACGCGCAGCCGCAGTTGCGACGCGCTGTAGCGGCTACCGACGCCACTCAAGTTGGTCGACAGGTTGCCCTGCGCCTTCTCCGTCGCCGTGCGGTCGAAAGGCCCGCTGTGGCACAGCAGGCACAGGCCCTGTTGCCGGTCGACGACGATGGCGCGGCCGGTCGCCGCGTCGCCGGGCGTGGGCGTCAGCGGGGCCGGGATGCCATCACCCACCACCGTGAAGATCACGGCGGTGCTGAGCGCGATGAATGACACCCCGGCCACGTGCTCAGGCGCGCAAGCTCTGTTGCTTGATCGGCAGCTCGCGGATGCGCTTGCCGGTGGCGGCGAAGATGGCGTTCATCACCGCCGGTGCGGCCACGGCGATGGTGGGCTCGCCCACACCGCCCCAGAAACCGCCTGAACCCATGATGATGGTTTCGACCTTCGGCATCTCGGCAATGCGCATCGACGGGTAGGTGTCGAAGTTCGTCTGCTGGATGCGACCGTCCTTCACCGTGCACTCTTCGTACATCATGGCGCTCAGGCCGTAGACGAAGCTGCCTTCCACCTGCGCCTCGATCTGCTGCGGGTTCACCGCGTAGCCGCAGTCGGTGGCAGCCACGATGCGGTGCATCTTCAGCTTGCCGTCGGCCGTCACCGAGATCTCGGCGCAGGCCGCCACGTAGCTGCCGAAGCCATGCGTCACGCACAGGCCGCGGTGCACCTTCATGCCGTTGATGTCGGCGGCGGGCTTGTCATAGCCCACGCGCTCGGCCACCGCGTTCAGCACCGCCAGGTGCTTGGGGTGGTTGGCCATCAGCTTGCGGCGCAGCGCCAGTGGGTCTTGGTTCGTGGCGTGCGCGACCTCGTCGATGAAGCACTCCATGTAGACCGCGTTCTGGTTCAGGTTCACGCCGCGCCAGAAGCCCGGCGGCACATGCGGGTTGCGCATCGCGTGGTCGACCAGCAGCGCCGGGAAGCTGTAGCCGATCATGGCTTCACCACCGCCGTTGTTCAGGCCCTGGAAGACCACCGGGTCCTTGCCGTCGCGGATGTTCTGCGGCGCCACGCCGGCCAGGATGCTCTGGCCGCTGATGCGCATGTGCAGGCCGGTGATGTTGCCCTGCGCGTCCAGCGCCGCCGTCATCTTGGCCTGCGTGACGGGGTGGTAACGGCCCTGGGTCATGTCTTCTTCGCGCGACCACAGCAGCTTGACCGGCACGCCGGGCATCTGCTTGGCGATCTGCACGGCCTGGGTGATCCAGTCCTGCACCGCGCCGCGGCGGCCGAAGCCACCGCCGAGGTCGATCTTGTAGACCTCGCACTGCGCCGCCGGCAGGCCGGCAGCCAGGGCCGCGGCGGCCAGCGAGGCCTCGCCGTTCTGCG